>JBJKRG010000248.1:0-98229 GCA_046704805.1 Gemmatimonadaceae bacterium | reverse complement strand
GAGGAATTGTCGGGGTACGGCGCGTTCCGCTCCCTAGACAATGGGTATTTTCAGGAGTGGGACATGCGTACGACAGGCAAGGTGAAGTGGTTCAACGACGCGAAGGGCTTCGGCTTCATCACTCCGGACAGCGGCGAAAAGGACTGCTTCGTCCACTACAGCTCGATTCAGGGCAACGGCTTCAAGACACTGGCCGAAGGTGAGGCCGTGGAATTCGATGTCGTCCAGGGCGCCAAAGGCCCGGCGGCGGAGAATGTCTCCCGGCTGTCCCAGTAAAAGGGCGAGCCTGTAGCGCGAAGAGCCGGGGGATCCTTCAGGGATCTCCCGGCTCTCTTGTCTCAAGCGCCGAACCGCTCTCGGTGCCTGATCTTCGTAGCTGGCCCTCCGGGGCCGGCCGCCGGCCGCGACGAACCCGGGGAACGGACTCTGCGGCTTCGAGCAACCGCTGTCGAACGCCGCGCATCAGAACCATGTGGTCGATGCGAAGCCGGAGCCCCTCGCAGAGAACGATCTCTCCCTCTCCGCCCATCTGGATTGTCCGGGCAACTTCGACTGCTTTTCGGATGGGCAGGTTGAGTTCCAGGATCAGTGCCCGGATCACGCTCAGTGACCGAATGCCGTCCACGCTGAACTCACGCCCGGAGCCGCGACGGTGCCGCTGAATACCTGGCACGTCGTGATGGGACGTGACATTGTCCACCCACTTTCTGGGTGCGCCAACCGCAAATGATGCTGTGGCAATATCGTAGGAAGGCATCAATGTTCCTCCGTTAGAAGGAATGTTTATGCTGCGCGCGTCGTTTGTGCAAAAGTTCCTTGGCTAAGAGGAACTATTAGTCCGTGGTATGTCGCCGTGGATGTGACGAACGAGCGGCGGGTCCAAGCGATGCGCAACTATCCCAGGGCGGCCTTCGCTGATTCGATCTGCGCACGGACGGCTTGGGGGCCAGTGCCGCCCTCTACCTGACGAGAGTCGACGGACCGCTCCGGAGAGAGTGCAAACCGGGCATCGTCGCCGAACAGTGGGTGGGCCGCCCGGAACACCGAATCCGGAAGCGACCCGATCTCGACGCTACGGGTTTCCGCTTCCCTGACGAGATGGCCGACGGCTGCATGGGCGTCCCGGAAGGTGGAGCCCTTTCTGACCAGGTAGTCCGCAAGGTCGGTCGCCATGAGGGCACTGGACAGCGCTGCGCGCATCCGGTCGGGCCGGAAGCGGATCTCGGCCACGGTTCCGGCGAACGCGGGCAGCACGAGCAGCATGGTGTCGACCGCGTCGAAGAGGACGCGTTTGTCGTCCTGGAGGTCCTTGTTGTAACTGCTCGGCAGCCCCTTGATGGTGGCCAGGAGAGCGGTGAGATCGCCCAGCACCCGCGCGGCGGTCCCACGTGCGATCTCGAGCGCATCGGGATTGCGCTTCTGCGGCATCATGCTCGAGCCGGACGAGAACCGGTCGCCGAACTCGAGGAAACCGAACTCACTCGTACCGTAGATGATCAGGTCTTCAGCGAGACGCGATAGATGCACCGCCATCATCGCGCAAGCGAACAGCATCTCGGCGACGAAATCACGGTCGCTGACTGCATCCATCGAATTCGGGGAAACCGAGTCGAATCCGAGCGTTCCCTGAAGCAGGGTGCGTGAGATCGGATAGGCGGCACCGGCGACCGCCCCCGAGCCCAGGGGGAGCACGGCCGCCGACCGGGTTGCGGTACGTACCCGGGCGCGGTCGCGCTCCAGGGGCCAGAAGTGGGCCAGCAACCAGTGCGCGGCGGCGACCGGCTGTGCCCGCTGCAGATGCGTATACGCCGGCAGCAACACCGACTCCAGTTCCGTCGCACGGTCGAGAAGGACACGCTGGAACCCGGAGACGGCTGCGTCGAGCCGGCCCGCCGCGTCCATGACCCAGAGCCGGGTCGCGGTTGCCACCTGGTCGTTCCGACTGCGGCCCGTGTGCAGCTTGGATGCGACCTCGCCGATCTCCTCGTGCAGAAGCCGGTCGATCATCGTGTGGACGTCCTCATCGGACGGTGCGGGGGAGGCCCCGGTCTCGATTCGGCGAGCGACCGCATCGAGACCGGCCTCGATCGTCCGGCTCTCGTCCAGGGTCAGAACTCCGCCGTTCCAGAGCGCTACCGCCCAGGCCTTGGACAGCGTGACGTCGAACGGCCAGAGCCGGAAGTCAGTACCGATGGAGCTGTTGAGGGCATCGAACGCCGGAGCGGGCCCCGCGCTTCCGGCAAACCGCCCTCCCCAGAGCTTGTGCGGCGTCCCGGACGGCGCCGAACCCGGCCGATCCGTCACGCGATCGCCAGGGAGGGTTGGGAGTCGTCGTCGTCCTCGTCCGCCGCAGGTCCGGCACCGGGCGCCACGGCCCCCATCTCCTGATCCTTGAGCGCCCGCACGCGCCCCGGCAGGGCGAACAGCCGGATAAAACCGCCCGCGTCACTCTGCTGGTAGACGTCATCCTCACCGAAGGTGACGAAGCGCTCGTCGTACAGGGCGTGCGCGCTCTGGCGGCCGACGACCGTGATGGAGCCCTTGAAGAGCCGCAGCGTCACGGTGCCGGTGATGCGCTCCTGTGTGGCATCCACGAATGCGTCGTACGCTTCCCGCTCGGTGCTCCACCACCGGCCTTCGTAGACCAGGTCGGCATACCGCGGGGCGATGAAGTCCTTCGCCGCCAGCGTGCGACGGTCGAGGACGAGTTGCTCGAGCTCACTATGCGCCGTGTACAGGAGCGTCCCGCCGGGCGTCTCGTACACGCCGCGGGATTTCATGCCGACCAGACGGTCCTCCACGAGATCGATGCGACCGACGCCGTGCCGGCCCCCGACTCGGTTGAGCGTGGACAGCAATTCCACGGCGGACATCAGCTTGCCATCGACGGACACGGGGGTTCCCGCGTCGAACCCGATCACGAAATCCTCGGGTGCGTCCGGTGCCTGGGCTGGATTGGTGGTCAGCATGAACAGGTCATCCGGCGGTGCCGCGTTCGGATCCTCGAGGATACCGCCTTCGTGCGAGAGGTGCCAGATATTCGCATCCCGCGAATAAATCTTCTCCTTCGTGGCCGTCACAGGCACCCCGTGGGCCTGCGCATAGGCGATGGCGTCTTCACGACTCCTGATGTCCCACTCGCGCCAGGGGGCGATCACCGGGAGGTCGGGGGCGAAGCTGGCGTAGGTGAGCTCGAAGCGCACCTGGTCGTTGCCCTTGCCGGTGCAGCCGTGGGCCAGCGCATCGGCACCGACTTCACGCGCGATCTCCACCTGGCGGCGTGCGATCAGCGGCCGCGCCATCGAAGTGCCGAGGAGATACTTCCGGTTGTACACGGCTCCTGCGCGGAGCGTCGGGAAGATGAAGTCCTCGACGAACTCGCGGCGCAGATCCTCGACGTAACATTCGTCGGCCCCGGACGCGAGCGCCTTTTCGCGCACTCCCCGCAACTCACCCGCGTCCTGGCCTACATTCGCGGCGACGCATACGACGCGGGCATCATAGTGCTCCCGCAGCCAGGGAACGATGATCGAGGTGTCGAGGCCACCCGAGTACGCAAGGACGATGGTCCGGGGCATGACGGCTCCTGAAGAACGAAGATATGCAGTATGGCTGCATATTTAATCATTCCGGCGCCTCCCGTCAATGCGCTGGCGGCCGTGCGCCGCTCCCCGTTCGCGGGTGGGTACTCCCCGCGGCTCAGCTCTTGCGCGCCAGGTCCGTCAGCCGCTCCGTGACCGCCTGTCGGGCAGCCGCTGAGCGGCAGACGATCAAGATCGTGTTCTCGCCGGCAATCGTGCCGAGGATTTCGGGCCATGCCTCGGCATCGATGGCTTCGGAGATCGGCTGGGCACCGGAGGCGATGGTGTGCAGAACGACGAGCTCCCCGACCCCGGAGACACTGGCGAATAGTTGGGGAAGGAGCATCTCGAGCGAGGGGGTGGATTCGTCGCTGAGTGCCTCCTGGAGCATGTAACGGGCTCCCTGCTCGGTGGGAACGCGGACGAGCCCCAACTCCCGGAGATCGCGTGACAACGTGGCTTGCGTGACGACCACACCGCGCCGGGCCAGCCGCCGGCGCAACTCCTCCTGGCTTCCGACGGGGTGAGCACCGGTGATCTCGAGAATGGCAGCGTGCCGGGCGGCTTTGTTGGCCATGGCGTCGGAAGAAGGGCGCGGGGCCCGGAAAGGGCAATGGGAGTTGACGTGATCAATATGCATCATTATGCATTCCGTGTGAATAGGATCCCCGTCGGCGTGCTCGGGGCCAGCGGCTACGCTGGTCGCGAGCTCTGCGCACTCATCCTCCGCCACCCGGCACTCGATCTGGCCTTCGCGGCCGCGAATGAACAGCGGGGGCAGACACTGCACGTCGGTGGGCGTCCGGTCACGCTGATCGCCAGTGAAGACGCCCCACTCGGCGATGTTGAACTGGTCTTCAGTTGCCTTCCACACGGCGCCTCGCGGCCCTGGGTTGAAGCGGCGCATGAAGCGGGGGCCCGGGTCGTGGATCTCTCAGCCGATCTCAGGCCGGGCAACGGGGGCGAGGATGTGCCGTACGGCCTGACGGAGCTGAGGCGGGACGAGGTTCGCTCGGCGTCCGTCGTGGCGAATCCCGGGTGCTATCCGACGTCCATTCTGCTCGCCGTCGCCCCGCTCATCGAACGGCGGTTGCTCGCCGAGGGAAGCACCATCGTCGCGAACTCGGCGAGCGGCGTCACCGGAGCCGGGAACGGTGCCAAGCGCGAGTTCCTCTTCGGGGAGGTCGCCGAGGACTACCGGGCCTACAGTGTAGGCAACTCACACCGCCACCTCAACGAGATGCGGGCCACGCTCACGCGCATGTCGGGCAACGCGGATCTCGTGTTCACGCCCCACCTGTTACCCACGACGCGGGGAATTCTCTCGTCGATCACCGTGGAGCTAAGCGCGCCCCTGACCGACGCCGCGGCGCCGTGGCGCGAGCGGTACGGTGGGGAGCCGTTCGTCGAACTCGTGGAGGAGCCACCCCGCCTGCGGGATGTCGTCCATCGCAACGCGATCCGGATCCATGTACAGCCGCTGGCGGATACCGCGCGGCCGATGCTGCTGATTCTGTCGGCGATCGACAACCTGCTGAAGGGAGCCGCCGGCCAGGCGGTGCAGAACGCGAATCTGATGCTCGGGCTCGACGAGACATCCGGTCTCCTCCCATGACGCGCGTGGTGAAGGTGGGTGGCCGGGTCCAGCAAGACCCGACGCTGGCGGCGCAGATCGCCGATGGATGGGATGCGATGACGCGGTCGCTCGTGCTCGTGCACGGGGGCGGCGACGAAGTGACGAGCCTGCAGAACGCCTTCGGCCTCACGGCGCAGTTCGTGGATGGGCGGCGCATCACCACGGGGCGCGACATGGAGTTCGTACGGATGGGGCTGTCGGGAAGTGCGAACAAGCGCCTGGTGGCAGCGCTCGTTCACGAGGGGGTGCGAGCGGTGGGCATCTCGGGCGAGGATGCCTCGCTGATTGCCGCGATCCCGGTGGACCCCGAGCGGCTGGGGCACGTCGGTGAGGCGCAGCAGGTCAATGCATCGCTCCTATTGCATCTGCTGGATGGAGGGTACCTGCCCGTCGTCTCGCCGGTGAGCCGGAACGTCGGGCTCGCACTGGGTCCGGTCCTGAACGTCAATGCCGACGATGCCGCTGCTGCGATCGCGGTTGCGCTCGAGGCGGAGGAACTGCTCCTCGTATCCGACGTGCCGGGAGTTCTCGACGGGCAACGGATCGTGCCGGCGGTGGGAGCTGCGGATGCCGAGGCCATGATTCGCAGCGGGACGGCGGCAGGGGGAATGGCGGCGAAGCTGAACGCGGCCCTGACGGCAATACGGGGTGGGGTCCGGACGGTGCGTATCGGCGATCTGTCGATGCTGAGCGACGAGTCGTGTGGAACAGCGGTGACCCAGACGGAGGAGAGGACGTGAATTCGAGCGTACCGACCACGATCGGAGCGGGCGGAACGGAGCAGACGACGGGTGCCGGCCGGCCCGGGCTCGACGCCGTTGCGGAGGACCGGATTCTCGGGACGTACAAGCGCCCGCCCATGGAGCTGGTCCGCGGAGAAGGGGTCTACGTCTTCGATCGCGACGGGCGACGCTATCTGGACTTCGTAGCGGGCATCGCCGTGAATGCGCTTGGCTACGCCGACCCGGGACTGCACGCGGCCCTGCACGCCGCCGCCGATGGGCTGGTGCACACGTCGAACCTGTACCGCACGGAGCCGGGAGAAATCCTGGCACGGAAGCTGGTGGAGCGCTCGTTCGCCTCGCGGGTGTTCTTCTGCAATTCCGGGGGTGAGGCGAACGAGGGGGCGTTCAAGTTCGCCCGGCGCTGGGCCCGCACGCTGGGTGACGATAAGCAGGAGATCATCGCGCTACGTGGGGCGTTCCACGGACGCCTGTTCGGATCGCTGGCGGCGACCGACCGACCGGCCTATCGGCTGCCGTTCCGCCCGCTGGCCGGTGGAATCTCGATCGTGGAACGCGACCTGGACGACATCGCCGCCGTCCTCGACGCGGCGACGGCAGCCGCGGTGATCGTCGAGCCGGTCCAGGGCGAGGGCGGGGTGCGTGTACTCGACCACGGATTTCTGCGCGAACTGCGCGCGCTGACCCGCGACCGGCAGGCCGCGCTCATCCTCGATGAGATCCAATGTGGGCTAGGACGCACGGGAACCCTGTTCGCATACGAACAGGCCGGGATCGAGCCCGATCTGCTGACCCTGGCCAAGCCGATTGCCGGAGGGCTGCCGATGGGCGCAGTCTTGATGACGGAAGAGATTGCCGCGGCCATCAAGCCTGGTGATCACGGCACGACGTTCGGCGGTGGACCATTCCTGGCCTCGGTTGCGTCGTACGTCCTGGATCGGTTGGCGGACCCGGCGTTGCTGGAACACGTGCGGGAGACCGGGGAATGGCTCGGCGTCCAGTTGCGGGAGATCGCGCAGCGGACCGGTCGAATCCGTGGTGTGCGGGGGGTGGGGTTCATGTGGGGACTGGACGTCACGGGAACGGCCGCGCACGTGGTGAGCGAGGCAATGAACGCGGGACTGCTCACGTGCACGGCGGGTGAGTACACGGTGCGCCTGCTGCCGCCACTCGTGGCCACACGCGACGAACTCTCCGAAGGTCTGGCGATTCTCGAAAGCGTTCTCTGATGTCTCCGGACGTCCAGATTCGACCGGCACGCCCCGAGGAGGCGGCTGCTATCTCACGGCTGAACAACCAGTTTGCCGACGAGATGCTGATGCTGCGCCGGAGTCCGGAGATGGTCACCCTGGCCATCGATGACTTCGTGGTTGCCGTGGACGGCGGTGGAGCGATCCTCGCCTGCGGAGCGCTCAAGGAGTATTCCCCGTCCGTGGCCGAAGTCGCAGCGATCGCGGTGTCGCGATCCGCCCACGGGCAGGGGTTGGGGCGCGCGATCGTGGAAGCGGTGGAGCGACTCGCGATGAAGCGGGACATCTACGATGTGTTCGCGCTGACGCTCCAACCCGATTTCTTCGCGGCCTGCGGATACGCGCAGGTCGATCGGGCGCGCTATCCCGAGAAGATCCGGCGGGACTGCCTGGCCTGCGCGCGCCGCTTCGCGTGCGACGAGTACTGCTTCGCGAAGAACCTCCGCGTGGAAGCGCTGCACATCGCGGCCTGACGCAGCGAAAGCGCGCCTGAGTGGTGCGGCAACCCGCGGGGCGGGCCCGCCCTGCGCCTGACGGGACGCTCGAACTGCCAGCAACCCACCGGCCACTCGCGACGTCCAATATGAACGCACGATGACCGGAAGATGAAGAGTTCATGAGCTTTCGCTTCGGCCTCTCGCGAGGCCGGTGGCAATCGGCACATTAGCGAATCCAGACATACGTCCACGCACCGGAGTCAGCCCGGCGTCAGCACCTGACGGACCGGCCTGCCCCTCCAACGGGAGGCTACTTGAAACTCCTGCTCGGCGTGCCCCTGGCGGTGTGTTCGCTGTTGGCCGCCGTTGCCGGGTCAGCGCAGGCACAGGCCCCCGCGGAACGGGCAGGAGGGCCTGCGAAGACGGTCGACGTCTACCTCGACTGTTCGTACTTCTGCGATACGGACTATATCCATACCCACATCGCCTACGTGAACTGGGTCCGCGACCGGACGGTGTCGGATGTGGACGTTCTGGTCAGTATCCAGAGTACCGCGGCAAACGGGATGCGCTACACGTTCACGTTTCTGGGACGCCGGAGCTTCGCACAACTGGACGACACGCTCAATGTCTCAACGATCGCAGGAGCATCCAGCGACGACGTGCGACGGGACATGGTACGGCTGCTGAACGAAGGGCTGGTGCGCTACGTGGCGCATACGGCGGTCGGCCCCCATCTCGTGATCTCGGTGCCGAAACAGGTCTCGCGGAGGGAGCAGACGACACCGAAGCGTGACCCATGGCACGCCTGGGTCTTCACGACGAGCGTCAACGGCTACGTGTTCGCGGAGCAGTTGACCAAACAGGGGTACCTGTACGGGACGTTCAAGGCCTCGCGCACGACGAAGGAGTGGAAACTCGATCTGTCGGCAAACGAGAGCTACAACGAGAGCCGCTACACCTTGCAGGATCCGGACACGACGATCGTCAACATTCAGCGGGGCTTCGGACTGTCCGGTCTGGTCGTGAAGAGTCTGGGACCACACTGGTCGGTGGGGCTGAAGGGCTCGTTGACCTCGTCGACCTTCCTCAACGAGAAGCACAATCTGATCGTCACGCCCGCGATCGAATACGACGTGATGCCGTACAGCGAATCCACGCGGCAGCAGCTGCGTATCCAGTATGCTCTCGGGTTCGACATGCTGGCCTACAACGACACGACGATCTACTTCAAGACCGGCGAAACCCTGCCGATGCACACGCTGTCGATCGCGTATGCCCAACAGGAACCATGGGGATCGGTGAGCGTCGGCGCCAACGGCAGCAGCTTCCTGAACGACGGCGCCAAATGCAGCGCGAGCATCAGCACCGGCACGTCGCTGAAACTCGTACGGGGGCTGAACCTGAATCTGTATGCGAGCTACAGCCTGCTGCACGACCAACTGTACATCGCAAAGGGAGCGGCAACCCAGGCCGAAGTCCTGCTCCAGCAGCGGCAACTCCTGACGAGTTATCAGTGGAACCTCTCGTTCGGGCTCAGCTACACGTTCGGCTCACTGTTCAACAACGTGGTGAACCCGAGATTCGGCAGCACGGGAAGCGGGGGGACGATCATCATCATGTGATCTGCGGGCCCACGCGGGTTCGAGAGGCCATTGCCCGGAGGGAGCACTTGATTTAATTGGTGGATACCTTCTTCCACGAGCTGCCCCGTGACCGTCCGGCCTTTCGCGTTTGCGTCGTGCCTCCTTCTCGCTGTCTTGCCGGACGGTGCACGGCATGCGATGGGACGCTGACCTGACGCGATCCGTGGCAGCTTCGGAACCGAGTTCGGGACGATGACACCGCTGCTCGCTGCGGGGATCGGCCTGGTGGTGGCGGTCGTCGTCATCCGGGTAGCCATCGCACAGCATGTGGAGGCCGTGGATCGACGGAGGCCTCGGTCGCCGTCGGGTGTGGTCGTCGGCGCGGAAGGGTTCACCCTCGAACGCGAGGGGGCCCCCGCCGTCCTGCTCCTCCACGGTGCCGGCGACACTCCGCAGACACTGCGTGGGCTGGCAGAGCATCTCCATACACGGGGGTTCGCGGTCCGGGCACCGCTGCTTCCCGGCCACGGCCGCACGGTCCGAGACTTCCGTACCGTCTCGGCAGACGCGTGGCAAACCGCCGCACTGGCCGCATATGACGAGATGGCGGCCCACCACCCCTGGAACGGCATCGCGGGGTTGTCGCTCGGCGGCGCGCTGGCGGTGCTCACCGCCGCCGTCCGTCCGGAAGCCGCGGCGATCGTGCTCCTGGCGCCGTACCTCGACCTGCCGCGAGGCCTGCGGGTTGCGGCGGCCCTTTCGTGGGCCATCGGACTGGTGTCACCCTACTTCGCATCGGGTGACGATCATTCGGTCCGGGATCCAGCGGCGGCGGCACGTGGACTGGCCTACGGCGTGTTCACGATACCGGCCGCCCGGGCCCTCCGCGCGGTGGCCGACGGCGCCCGGGCCGCCCTTCCCCGGGTCCGCGTCCCCACCCTGATCGTCCAGTCGCAACGCGATAATCGCGTGGCACCGGCGGTGGCCACCACCGCCCTGGCACGGCTCGGTGCCCGCGACAAGCAACTGGAGTGGGTTTCCGACGGCGGCCACGTGATCACCGTGGACTATGGCAAGGAGCAGGTCTTCGCACTCACGTCAGCCTGGCTGGAGTCCCACGGAGCGGGCGCGTTGCTCCGTTCGTAGCGGCCGCGTACAATCCATAACGGCACTCGACCCGGCTACGGAGATCCCCATGGACGTGCTCGCTCCCCTCATCGTCATCGCCATCGTTGTCCTCTTCATCGCGACGAAGTCGTTCAAGATCATCGGGCAGGCTGAAGTCATGGTGATCGAGCGGCTCGGCCGCTTCCACCGGTTGGCCCGCTCCGGATTCAACATCCTCATCCCGTTCATCGAACGGCCGCGCGAGATCGACGTCCGGTTCGTCGAATCGGACATCGGCGGCCAGCGCAAGATCGCGTCGCGCTCGGCGGCACGGATCGACCTCCGGGAGCAGGTGCTCAACTTTCCGAGTCAACCCGTGATCACGAAGGACAACGTCACCATCGACATCGATGCGGTGTTGTACTATCGAATCGCCGATCCGCAAAAGGCGACATATGCGGTCCAGAACCTCCCCTACGCCCTGGAAACACTTACCCGAACGACACTGCGCAACATCGTCGGGGAAATGGAACTCGACCAGACGCTGGCGAGCCGCGACCAGATCAACAAGCGGATGCGCGAGGTCATCGAGGAGGCGTCCATCGGCTGGGGCGTGGACGTGACGCGCGTGGAACTGCAAGCCATCGAACCGCCCCGAGACATTCAGCAGTCCATGGAACTGCAGATGCGTGCCGAGCGGGAACGGCGGGCGGCCGTCACGAATGCCGAAGCCAGCAAGCGGGCGCAGATTCTGGAGTCCGAAGGGTCGCGCGAATCACAGATCAAGAAGGCGGAAGGGGAGAAAGAGGCCGCGGTGCTGCGTGCGCAGGGCCTCGCCCAGGCGCGCCTGACGATGGCGGAGGCGGAGGCGGAGGCGCTCCGGCGTATCGCCGCGGCGCTCCCGGACGGCCAGGCCGCCACGTACCTGCTCGGGCTGAAGTACCTGGAAGCCCTCCCGAAGCTTGCCGAGGGCAAGGGGTCGACCCTGTTCCTGCCGTCGGAGGCGAGTGGGGTGCTCAGCGCGGTGGGCGGCCTGCGACAGATGCTTCAGAAGCCGGCATCGTCTCCGGAGACGTGAGTGGCGAAAATCACGAAGGAACGGGCGGAACGAATCGCACGCGCGCATGCGTGTGAAGTGTGCGGAGAGTACAACTACAAGAAACTGTCGGTGAAGCCCGCCGACGCCGAGTTGCGGCGAAACCTCGACGTCGCATGGCTGGCGACGAAGACATGCGGAGTGTGCGAGGCCATGACCGAGCTCGGTATCAACGACGACGGCGACATCGTCTACGTGGCCTAGCGGCGAATTGATGCCACGCCGGCGCACGCACCGTTCCATGTTGCGGACATGCCTCCCCTCGATCTGACCCAGCTCGCCATCGGGCAGCGCATCCAACACGAACTCCTGGTCATCGACCGTGTGGAGCGCACGCAGGCCAGCGGCGACCCGTTCCTCGTCCTGACGTTCGGGAACGCCACCGGGCGCATCGATTCGGCGCCCATTTGGTCGGACAAGCTGTCGTGGGCGGAGGGGGCCGAACGGGGTCGCGTGGTCCAGGTCATCGGCGACGTGAGCGCATACCGCGGCAGGCGGCAGATCCAGTTGACGAGCCCACTCCGTCCGCTTCCGGATCGGGAAGCACGAATCGATGATTTTCTCCCGCGCATCCGGGAAGACACGGAGCGCTTGTGGGATTGGCTCGACCGCACGCGTGCCGAGGTCGGCTCGACCACCCTGCGAAGCGTGCTGGACCTCTTCTTTCGCGACGACACATTCCGGGAGCGGTTCGAGGCGACACCAGGATCCACTGTCGGGCACCACGCGCAGATCGGCGGGCTGTTGAAACACGTCGTCGAGGTCACCGTGGTGGCCAAGTCGGCGGCTCGCGCCCTCCAGGCCAACGTCGACCTCGTCGTGACCGGAGCCATGCTCCACGACATCGGCAAGGTCGAATCCTATGCCATCAACGGTGGAACGTTCGCCTACACCCTCCGAGGAAACCTCATCGGACACGTCGTGCTGGGGTGTCTGATGCTCACGGACCGGGTGCAGGGGGCAACTCCCGAAGTCTGCACGCCCGAGCAACTGACCGAGCTCCAGCACATGATCCTGTCCCATCACAGAACGCTCGAGCAGGGCAGTCCCGTACAGCCGATGACTGCGGAAGCCGAGATCGTCTACTGGGCCGACGAGGCCTCGGCCAAAGGGAACGACATGCTGGAGTCGATCGCTGACGACGGCGAGTTCACCGCTGGCGAAGAATTCTCGGACCGGCGACCGTGGCGGGTCGGCCATCGCATCTGGAGGCGCTCGCACGACTGGCCGTGAGGCCGAGCCGGTCATGGGGCCGCCGCTCACAAGGGCCCACCCGGATCACGGCGCCGGAGTCGATGCCGAGCACAATACTCCGGATTGGAAATGGTGCGGTGCTCGGGCGATGGTCAGCGATTGCGCGCGGGCCTGCGTATGCCCAGAGGACCCATCTGCGCACACCCCATGCGTGATGCCCTCCATGTCGGCTCCCAGGCGGCCGAAGCTGTTGACTGCCTTCGGGTTGACACGGTCTGCAGTTCCCTACCGGACGCAAGGCGGGTCCATGAACTCGATTCTGAGCCTTCCAGTGTCAACGGAGGATTCATGCGCAAGCCGAGACCGGCCACCTTCAACCCAGCACAAGCTCTGCATCTCATCGCCAGCGATCGGAGCGGCGAACCCCTCAGCTGCCCGTCCTGTTCGGGTCGAATAGACCGCACTCCCACCGCCAACCCGGCCCCACCCCGCTCACAGGTCACCCTGCGCTGCCGCGATTGCGGACGAATCGCACGCTACGTCGCCGGGGCCACCGCCGGGGCGGCGTAGAGACGGATCGCTGCACGCACCACGGCAAGTCGCAATACCTTTTCGGAGCAACTCTACATGGCTCGCATCACCGGCACCGTGAAGTGGTTCAACGACGCGAAGGGCTTCGGATTCATCTCCCGCGAGGGAGGTCCGGACGTGTTCGTGCACTACAGCGCCATTCAGGGTAGCGGCTTCAAGTCGCTGGCCGAGGGCGACAAGGTTGAATTCGAGATCGTTCAAGGGCAGAAAGGGCCCCAGGCGGCCGACGTCACCAAGGTCTGAATTCCCCTGCGGTGCCAGCTGCGCCAAGCGCCCCGACTCTTGTCGGGGCGCTTTGCCATTCGGGTCACCGGATGCCAGCGAGTGCCGGAACGGAAGATGGGCCAGGACGACGGAACTCGAACGGCATGAACACGCCGCGCTCGACGGGCGCGAGCAACTGCAGGGTCTGATAGTAGAAATGAAAGGTGCGCGTCGGGGCGAGATGTCCCCGAGACCCCGCACGGGCTATGGCGAGCGCCTCGCTGCGCACGCCCGCGGGCAGAACGCCGGCCAGCGGATGGCGGAGCGCCCGATGGATCGCGTCGCCGTCGCGCGCGCAGAGGACCTGGCAGAATGAGTCAAGAAACGCAAGCATGCGGGAGCCCTGTTTAAGCACATCTTGCTACTAATTTTGACCCGGGTCAAGCGCTCGATCGGGGAACCGTCGATTGGGGCAGTTGAGGCATACCGGATCGGTGTGCCCCGCCTGTAGAGCGGTCACCCCGTGATCAGGTCGAACCGAACGCCCCGCCGGGAATCCCGACGCTTTCGGGGAGCGAAGCGGAAGAGTTGAGCCGGACGTCCGCGCCCCTCGCTTCTCCATTCGTCGGTCGGCTCGACCAGGTATGCGGCCTGGAGGGCCCTTCGGAAACTGGCCTTGTGCAGGCGGCGGCCGAGCAGGATCTCGTAGACCGCCTGCAACTCGCTGAGCGTGAACGTCGGTGGGAGCAACCGGAAGGCGACCGGTGATTGATCGAGCCGGGCCCGAATCGTTTCGAGAGCCGCATCGACAATGGCGCGATGCCGTGGGGCCAGCGTCGGCACGTCGGCGAGACTGAACCACGAAAGCCCGACATCGGGCAACTCGCGTTCGACGCGCGGCACGAGGGCGACGAACCCAACCGAGACCTCAGCGTCACCCGGGTGGCGTCGGTTGTCGCCGAAGGCACGAATTTGCTCGACGGCGGCTGGAGCGGCGCCGAGCGTGGATCGGGCGACGCGACCGGCCGCGTCGGCGAGAGATTCTTCACCGCGCGGTGCATCCCAGGGCAGGACCCAGCGCTCGCGTGACCGAGCCTCGGCGAGCTTCGCGAGCAGAATCGAGAGCGTCTTACCCTGTGGGCTGATGACCACGATGTCGACCGACAACGTGATCTGGAGCGCGGATGGAATCGAGTCAGACGAAGGGCGGTCGCGCATCACGCGCGAATTAGTAGCAGAGCGATACTAAAGTCAAGGGCCCCGCAATTGCGGGGCCCTTCGAGATTCACATCGCGCGCGATATATACGGGTCGGCACGGCGACCGTCAATCAGACGGCATGCTGGTTAAGGCATCACCAGGAGATCGATCCCTTCTTGCTGATGTCCACGTCTTCCTCCTGTCCGGTCTTGAAGAGAAAGGCCTGGAGGTTCTTCGTGAGGAACGCGCGCGCCTGCGGGTCCATGACGTTCAACCCGTAGTGGTTGATGAGCATGGTCTGCTGCTTGAGCCAGAGCGCCCAACAGTCCTGACAGATTTCGGAAACGATACGGGCTCCGATGGTGCCCGGAAATGGTGCACGCTCGAACGCCGGCTTGGTCTGGCCACAACGGGTGCAGGTGATGTCTGCCATGAGGGGAACCGAAGGGACCGCGACCTAGCGACTACCGCGTGCGTACTCAACCTTGGCCAGCCCGATGAGCTGAAGCAGGCGGATGTACATCCATCCAATGTCGAATTCGTACCACTTGGCGTTGAACTTCGCCGACTTCGGATCGGCATGGTGGTTGTTGTGCAACTCCTCTCCGCCGAGCCAGATCGCAATCGGGGCGATGTTCCGGCTCTCGTCCTTCACGTTGAAGTTGCGATAGCCCAGCGCATGACCGATGCCGTTCACGACACCGGCTGCCCAGAAGGGAATCCAGACCATCTGCACGGCCCAGACGAGAGGACCGACGATGAACCCGAACAGGTAGGTGTCGATGCCCAGCATCAACAGGATGCCAAGCCAATTGAGCCGTGAGAGCAGGTGGCGCTCGATCCAATCGTTGGGAGTTCCCTTGCCGTATTTCTCCAGCATGCCGGGCTGCCGGACGGCCTTCCGATAATAGAAGGCGCCCTTCAGCAGGATGTTGCGGAGGCCTTCGAGCAGCGGGCTGTGCGGATCGCCCTCGCGGTCGGCAAACGCATGGTGCTTCCGATGACAGGCGACCCACTCCTTGGTAACGATCGCGGTCGTCATCCAGAGCCACAGGCGCATGGGAAGGGCTGCGAGATAGTGCAGGCGCAGTCCCCGGTGTGTTTGGGCCCGGTGTAGAAACAGCGTGACGCACACATTGGTGATATGACCCGCGATGACGATGAACAACAGCGGGAGCCACCAGCGGCCGGCCAAGACGCCGAAACCTGGCATTCCAGTCTCCGAGTTTTACGGATTAGAAGTACTACCGGCGGCACATGCGGGCCGGGTGGGGTGCGGGCCGGAGTCCACCAGCCCACACAAGGGCACAATCTAACCCAGCCGGAAGACAGGGGGTATCTCGCGAAGGTCACAGATCAGGGCCCGGGCCGGGAGATGGAGCGGTGGGGGGGGACGAGGGTATTCTTGCCCCATGACCGCGTCCCACCACATGGCGCCCAAGGGCTTCCGGAATCCGTGGCCAGGGGAGGAACCCCGCGGACTGGCCGACCTGCTCCGTTGGCGGCGTGAGCGGCGCGAGCGTGCGAGGCTCCTGGGCTCCGACCGCAGACCGGCGGGTGCACCCCCGGGGACGGCGCCGAGCCGCTTCGAGATGCCGCACGCACCTGAAGGTCTGCTGACGGCGACGTGGATCGGCCATGCCACGGCATTGCTACAGCTGGGGGGGCTCAACGTGCTCACGGACCCCATGTGGAGCCGACGGGCGAGCCCGGTTTCGTGGGCGGGGCCGAGCCGGGTGGTGGACCCGCCCGTACCGTTGTCGGCGCTGCCGCCCATCGACATCGTGCTCATCTCGCACAACCACTACGACCATCTCGACCGCGCGACGGTCCGTACGATCGCCACCCATCATCCGGCGGCAGTCTGGTACGCCCCATTGGGCGTCCCCCGACTCCTCCATCGGTGGGGCGCGGCGAACGTCCGTGAGTTGGACTGGTGGCAGTCGGACGATACGGATTTCGGGTCGGTCGCCTGCGTCCCGGCCCGGCACTTCAGCGCACGCACGCCGTGGGACCGGGCGCGGACGCTGTGGTCCGGCTGGACGATCCAGGCGAACGGGTGGCGTGTCTACTTCGCCGGGGACACGGCCTACCACCCGGAATTCGGGCGAATCGCCGAGCACGGCGGTCCCTTCGACCTCGTGCTGCTACCGGTGGGCGCCTACGAGCCGCGATGGTTCATGGAAAGCGTCCACATGAATCCCGAGGACGCCGTCCGCGCCTACGGCGAGATCCGGAATGCGCATCCGATCGCGCCGGCGCCGCGCATGCTTCCGATTCACTGGGGAACCTTCCGGTTGACCGATGAGCCGATGGATGAGCCGCCGGCACGCACCCGGGTGCTCTGGCAGCGTGCCGGGCTCCCCGACGACGCCCTCTGGCTGGGACTACACGGCGAGACCCGGCATCGCGAGAAGCCCTGACGGCGTGCTATACTGGTGCACGATCTTCACCCTTCCGCGCGAACATGCCACGATCTCTCCGCATCCTCTCTCTATTGATCGGATTCGCCCTGGTACCGGCGGTGGTTGGTGCGCAGAACCCCACGTCATCGCCCGAGCCGCGCGCCGTAACCGACGTCCTGGTACGCCCCGGCGACGTATTACGGATCAAGTTCTGGCCCGAGCAGCAGTATTCCGGGGACTACGAGGTCGAGACTTCGGGAGTGGTGGCGGTGCCACTCCTTGGAGAGTTGAACGTGTCGGACAAGACGCTCGGCGACGTGCGGACGGAGGTCAGGAACCGGTACCGTGCGCTCACGACCAATGGAGTGGCGATCGTCTCACTGCAGTTTCGCGTTGCCGTGATCGGCGACGTGTTGCGTCCAGGGCTCTACCCCGTGGATGCGACCCAGACGGTCTTCGACGCGCTGAGCCAGGCCGGAGGACCGGGCCCCAACGCCGATCTCGCGCACATCCGGCTGCTGCGCAACGACCACGTCGTCGTGCTGAACGGGGCGGCAGCGATGGAAACGGGAACCCCGGCGCTCGGCATCGTGCTGGAGTCGGGCGACCGAATCGTGGTTCCGCCAAAACCACGTAGGTGGCTGACCTGGCAGAACGCACTCACGGTTCTCCAGACCATCGGACTGATCGTCGCATTGGCGCGGCACCCCTGACGGGCGATCGGCCGCTGGCTATCGAGCAGTGAGTTGGGCCAGAATGCGGTGGATCACCGGAAGGGCGGCCGGCGGTGCCGAGAGAAAGCTCTCGTTACTCGTCTGGATGTATGCGTTGTACGCCGCCACGGCGTTGGCGAGTTGCGTAGCGACGAGCGTGTTGAAGAACCGGGGATCCATGGCGATGCCCCGCGCGAGGAGGCCCCGGAACGATTGCACGAAGGCCTCGGCGTTCGCGACCGTTTCGGGAGCAGCGTTCCCGTGTGTCAGAATGCCGAGCAACTGGCTGGCTGCCCGGGCGCTCTGACCGCCACCCGAGACCACTTCGGAGATCAGGTTCTGAGTTGCCGCGGGAGCCTGGACGCCGGCGCTGTCGGTGAAGACCTGGCTGCTGAGCTGGGCGCTCACGCGTGCGGATGCTTCCTTGTAGGATTCCGCGACCTGCGGCGTGATGAAGGTGATCACGCGTACCGCGCCGCCCATCGAAACCGAGAACACGGGACTGACGACGCTGCTGCTGGTGATCGGGATACCCGTGATATCAGACTGATTTCCCCGCTGCGCCGCGGCGCCGACCGCCGAGCAGACGAGGAGCGCACACGCCCCACAGACGTGGCGCCAGCCGTCAAGGCGTCCTGAATACCGCATTGAGGTCCTCCGGTGACAGGCGTCGGCTGTCCCGGCGCGTATTGAAGCCGTAGCCGATGCTCATGATGAACCGGGCGCCGTTGCCAGCCGAATGCGTAAGGTCGGCGAATCCGATCGTGCCGACGATGCCGCGATCGGAAAACGGTGTGAACGTCAACCCGGCGTCGAGATCCTGCCCGGTCCAGTCGGCAGACGCCGCCACGGATTGCACGAGCCGCAGTCCGAGCCCCCCGAAAATGCCGACGCCGTTCCGGTGGTTCATGATGGCGGACTGGGAGCGAAAGCGTCCGTTCCCGACGCCAATGGAGGCGCTGAGTACGCCGAATGCCTCGTCCTCGGCAGGACGCAGCACGAAGACACGGCCGATGATGCCGTAGACGTCGGTTCCGCCGTCCGTCTGACCCCACGAGAGCGCATTCTCCACCCCGACCGCGTACAACATCAGGTTCTGGGGATCCCGGTGGTGCAGCTTGATGCTGATGCCGCCGATGGAAGCCGGTGGGTGGCGCACCGATGAGTACGATGTGGCCGTCACCTCGAGTGCGACTCCCGCTTCCGGATCACCGAGCCCGGCGCCGACTCCGACGGCACCGTCCGGGCGCTCCGTGTCCCGCGTCCGTTCCTGATAGCCGGCACCGACGAAGTAGTCGCCGGTCCCCACGCCTGCAGGATCAGGAGAGCCGATGCTGCTTCCCGGCGCTCCGAGGAACGTGGCGACGACGATCGGGCGAACCGGTGCCGGGGGAACCTCGAACGAGCGGCGCAACGAGTCGAGCCGCGGATTGACCTGCTGTCGAGCATCCGTGGTCTGGGCGTGCAGACTCGCTCCCCCAATGAGACCGGGGATGAGCCAGAAGGCAGCAACCGCCGCGTAGAAACCAGGCCGAAGCCGGCGAGTTCCGGTCATCTTGTCCATTGGCTGCAAGATAGGAGGACTGGGATGAGCGGAAAACGAGGGGGGCTGTATTGGCTCTGAACGGTTGCGGACATAATATCTGTGATCCTTTCACCGGGGCGGCCGTGAACTGCCCTGGACGCAACGAAAGGACGACCGAGGAGGCGAAAACGAACGTTTTTGTCTCCGGGAATCCGAACCTGACGGCTCGTTCACCCTCACCGTCCACCGTTCGCAGCGCGTGCGCGTCGTCTACCTCAGTGCAAGTGGTCAGCTCGGCGGGGCCGAACGATGCCTCGTCGACGTCCTCGAGAGCATCCATCGCGCCGAGCCAACCTGGGACCTCAGCGTCATCGCTCCGCGACCGGGGTTGCTCGTAGATCGCGTACGGAAGTCGGGCTTCGCGGCAGAGGTGGTCCCGATGCCGGAAGGGCTGGCAAATCTGGGGGATTCAGGCGTTCAGGGTGGCGCCCAACGCCTGCTCGGTGTGGGCATCCGAACCATTGCGGCAATGGGTGGCGTGACGGGGTATCGACGCCGGATGCGTACGGTGCTGGGACGACTGGGCCCCGACATCGTCCATACCAATGGGTACAAGATGCACATCCTCGGTGCCTGGAGCCGGCCCGCTCCGGCTGCGCTCGTCTGGCACCTCCACGACTACGCCTCGTCCCGTCCACTCATGGCGCATGCGATGACACACCTGTCACGCAACTGTGATGCCGGTATCGCCGTCTCGGCGAGTGTCGCCGATGACGTGCGGAGCCTCTGGAAGGGGCGATCTCCCGTGCAGGTGGTGCTGAACGGGGTGGATCTTGAAGCCTTTCGGCCGGCTGGCGACCGTACCGATCTGGACGCACTGGCCGGTCTCCCTCCGGCGCCACCGGGGGTGGTTCGAGTCGGCCTGGTCGCGACCATGGGGCGTTTCAAGGGCCATGACGTGTTTCTACGCGCCCTCGCCAGACTGCCCTCGTCCCTGCCCGTTCGTGGGTACGTCGTTGGTGGGCCGCTCTACGAAACACGGGACAGCGAGGCATCAGTCGACGCGCTGAAGACGCTGGCGGCCGAACTTGGCATTTCGGCTCGCGTGGGATTCACGGGCTTCGTTCAAGATCCGGCGCCGGCCATGCGGGCCCTCGACGTGGTCGTTCATGCGACGACCGTGCCGGAACCGTTTGGCTTGGTCATCGCCGAAGGGATGGCCTGCGGACGAGCCGTCATCGCGAGCGCCGCGGGCGGGGCTGGGGAGATCGTGATGTCGGACGTGGACGCACTCGTGCACGAACCGGGAGACGTGGAGGGTCTACGCCAGGCCATCGATCGGTTGGTGAAGGACGCCGACCTGCGCGCGCGATTGGGAAAGGCTGCCCGGGCAACTGCGGAAGCCCGTTTCGACCGAGCGCGCATCGGGCGCGAGATGGTCCCGATCTACCGAGCCGCCAGCGCTCGCCGAACGGCGGCGGGAACCGACGCATGAGGCTCCTCCACGTGTACAGCGGCAATCTGTTCGGCGGGGTCGAGTCGATGCTCGTCGTGCTGGCACGGGCACGGGCGGCATTCCCCGATCTGGAACCGGAATTCGCCCTGTGCTTCGATGGACGACTGGCCCGCGAGTTGCGGGCCTGTGATGTTCCGGTCCATCTCCTAGGGGCGGTGCGCGCGAGCCGCCCGGCGACGATCCTCCGCGCCCGGCGCGCACTGAGGGCGCTGCTCAAGCGAAGCCGGCCGGACTTCGTGATGTGCCACTCGGCCTGGTCGTATTCCCTGTTCGGGCCGGCGATCCGTCGCGCCGGCTACCCGGTGGGATTCTGGCTGCACGATGCCGTCCGGGGTACCCACTGGACCGAGCGGTTGGCGAGACTCCGCACGCCCGATCTGGTCGTGTACAACAGCGCGTTCACGGGGCAGACGGTCGAAGCCGTGTTCACGCGGGCGCGTGCCCAGCTGATTCACTGTCCGGTGTCTCCTCCCGCAGTAGCGGAGCGCCGGGAGGCAATGCGGCGAGAGTTCGGTCTGGCACCGGAAACGGCAGTCATCGTCCAGGCAGGACGGCTCGAGCGCTGGAAGGGTCATGCACTGCTGATGCACGCGCTGGGATTCCTGGGCGACCTTCCACACTGGGAGTGCTGGGTCGTCGGCGGAGCGCAGCGCGCGTCGGAACGTACCTACGAGGCGGGCCTCCGGACCCTGGTAGTATCGCGCGGGGTGAGGTCGCGTGTGCGGTTCCTGGGAGAGCGGGACGACATCGGAACCGTGCTCGCCGGTGCGGACATCTTCTGCCAGCCGAATGCACAGGCGGAACCGTTCGGCGTGGCGATCATCGAGGCGTTGTATGCAGGGTTGCCGGTCGTGGCCACCGACATGGGTGGACCGACGGAAATCCTGGGCGGCCAGGCCTGCGGGATACTCGTGCCCCCACAGCAGCCACGCCAGCTTGCCGACGCGCTCCGGATGCTGATCGAGAATCCCGAGCGGCGACGGGCAATGGGTGCTGCCGGTCCCGCGCGAGCGCGGGCGCTCTGCGACCCCGGCACGCAGCTGCGGCGCCTGCATGACATCCTGACGCCGCTCATTGCGGAGCGGCGCCAACGATGAGCACGACGGCCATGGATCTCGAATCACGCGCCCGACTGTCGCGTGGGGCGAGCAGCGATGCGATCCATGCACTGGTCGAGACGCTCGTGACGGAGCGCCACGACGGCGGAGGGCTGCTGGTGGACGTGGGGTGCGGCACCGGCGCGCTGTGCCGCAGGCTGCGCCCCCACTTCGCCGGTTGCACGGGCATCGACGCGGTGCGTTACGAGGGGCTGGACTCGACGGTGGACTTCGTTCGCCACGATCTCGACCGTCCGGGCATCCCCCTGGCGGACGGGTGCGCGGACGTGGTGACAGCGGTGGAGACGATCGAGCATCTCGAGAACCCGTGGGCGTTCACGCGTGAGCTGGCGCGTCTCACCACGGCGGGCGGCTGGGTCATCATCACCACCCCGAATCAACTGAGCCTGCTCAGCAAATGGACCGTCGTCGTCAAGAACGCCTTCAACGCCTTTCAGGCGCCCTCATATCCGGCTCATCGTACGGCGCTCCTCGAGGTCGACCTCCGCCGCGCGGCGGCCGAGGCGGGGCTCGTCGATGCACACGTGCGATACAGCGGCGAAGGAAGGATCCCGTTCTCGGCGCGTCACTACCCTCGCCTGCTCAGCCGGCTCCTGCCGCGGGCATGCTCCGACAACGTGGCCATCATGGCCCGCAAGCCGGACGCACGGCGATGACGACCGTCGCCAGGGACACGCCCATCACGCGCCATGCGGTATCAATGGTGATGACGCCGGACGAGCGGACCGCCGACTTCTGGATCCGCTGGTTCATCATCATCCAGGTCGTCTCACAACTGGCGATCATCAGTCCGCTGGGCAGCGCCCGTACGCTGATCCGGATGGCCGCATTCGGCAGCAGTCTCATCTTCCTGGTCCTCGTGCAGGGCAAGGCTTCGGCGCACCCGGCGCGGAACACGGCGATCGTCGTATTCGTGCTTCTGATGCTGGGCGTGCTCCACCCGACTGCAGCCGTGCTGCCGGCCGCGCTGGCGCAGGTGGGGCTGTACGTCGCCGTGATGGCCCCGCTGTTCTGGGTGCCGAGGCTCAGCGTCACCACCAAGACGCTCCGGACACTGCTGGTGGTGTTGTGGGGCTTTCACACTGTGGGATCGATCGTCGGGATCCTTCAGGTCTATTTTCCCGGCCACTTCCAGCCAAACGTCTCGCCGGTCATCCTCGCCCTCGGCAAGGGGTACGCGGAGAGCTTGAAGATCGTGACCACCGGAGGGATCCGCGTATACCGTCCGATGGGACTGACGGATGTTCCGGGCGGCGCCGGCACATCGGGGCTCTACGCGGTCGTACTCGGCATCGGGATGTATCTGACCTCGAAACGGCGCTGGCTTGCGGTCGCCGCCGTCGGCAGCGTGCTGGCGGGGCTGACGGCCCTTTATCTGTCGCAGGTCCGGGTGGAGATGGTCGTAGCCGGGATCAGCATCGTCTCGGTGACCGGCGTGCTGCTCCTCCGGCGCGACTACCGGCGGTTGAGCGGATTCGCCGTCATTCTGGTGGTCGTGGTCCTCGCAAGCTTCCGGGGCGCCACGTCACTGGCCCGCGGCAGCGTGGAACAGCGTCTGGGGACCCTGGCGGCGGGCGCGCCCGTACAGGTCTACGACCAGAACCGCGGCCAGTTTCTGAAACAGGCATTCGAGGACCTGCTGCCGAAGTACCCGCTGGGTGCGGGGATCGGTCGGTGGGGCATGATGAACGCGTATTTCGGCAGCAAGTCGGATCCGAATCCCAGCCTCTGGGCAGAGATCCAGTGGGCAGGATGGATTCTCGACGGCGGGCTTCCCCTCACCGTCGCCTACGTCTGGGCGCTGATCGTCACCTTGCTGGCCACGCTCGAGATCGCCAGACGCCAGCGGCGGAACGACGCCACCCTGCCGCTCTGGGGAACGGTAATTCTCGGTTACTCGGTGGGCACGTTCGCGATGACGTTCTCGTACCCCGTCTTTCTCTCACAGACGGGTATGGAATTCTGGTTGCTGAACTCGGTGTTGTTCGCCGCGGCGCGCACGCAGGCACGGCACGACCGCTGGCGGGAACCGGCCGACGCGTGACGCCGTTCCTCATCGTCGCGGGGGACCTGGTCCGCACGGGTGGGATGGACGCCGCCAACTTCTACCTTGCCCGGCATCTTGCACAGGGAAACACGGACGTCCACGTAGTGGCGCACCGTGTCGACCCGGAACTGGCGGACATGCCAGGTGTGCACTGGCACCGGGTGGCGAAGCCGTTGGGATCGTACCTCCTTGGTGAAGGACGGTTGCATCGTGCCGGACGGCACTGGGCCCGCCGCGTCGCCGACCAGGGCGGGCACCAGGTCGTCAACGGCGGAAACTGCCCGAGTTCGGACACCAATTGGGTCCACTATGTACACGCCGGGCACCCGCCGGAGCTCGCGGCACCACCGCTCCGGCGGGCGCTCGCGCGCTGGATGCACCGTCGACACGTCACGGCCGAGCGGCGAGAGCTCACCGCAGCCCGGCTGGTGATCGCCAACTCGGACCGCACGCGGCGCGAACTCATGGAACGTGTAGGCGTTGCCGCCGCGCGAATCCACACTGTGTACTACGGCACCGACGCCGCCTGGCACCGACCGCCGACGGCGGCGGAGCGGCGACAGGCACGCGAACGCCTCGGATGGAGCGACGCGCGACCCGGTCTGGCGTTCGTCGGCGCATTGGGGGACCGCCGGAAGGGATTCGACATCGTGTTCGCCGCGTGGAACGAGCTCTGTCGGGATCCCGACTGGGACGCACGCCTCGTCGTGGCCGGTTCGGGACGCGAGCTCCCGGCATGGCGCCGTCGTACGGAAGCTGCCGGCCTGGATCGGCACATCCGGTTTCTGGGATTCACGCCGGACGTGCGCGCCGTGCTCTGGGCCTGCGACGGAATCGTCGCGCCGGCCCGGTACGAAGCCTACGGATTGGCCGTGCACGAAGCCGTGAGCTGCGGACTTGCAGCAATCGTGAGCCCGGATTCCGGTGTCGCCGAGCGACTGAGCGGGCTGGAGCCCCTGCAACCGGAGCGTGCGGACGATACCGGGGCACTGGCGGCAGCGCTGCGGCGGTGGCGTGCTGCGCCCGACACCTGGGCACAGGTCGCCGACACGCTGTCGGCGCAACTGCGCGCCTGGAGTTGGGACGACATGGCGGGGCGCATCGTCCAGCTCATGGAGACTGCCCGATGACCGACTTGTCGCCCCTGTTCAGCCCGCTCCCCGCCTGCTGGGTCTGTGGCGGAACCGACCTTCGTGCCGTGCACGAAGCCATCTTCGAGTTCTCGATGTATGCCGCCCAGGATCCGGGACTCGCCGCGTACACCGGCCATCACGTGATGCTGGCGCGCTGTGGCGGTTGCGGTTTCGGGCAGCCGCAGGCACTCCCAACGCTCGACGGGTTCTTCGCCCGTATGTACGACCAGCGGTGGTCGGAGGCATGGATGGCGCGCGAATACGACAGCGCCTACAAGGACCTGATTTTCCGAACAGTGCTGGCGGAGTTGGGGCGCAGGCTCCCGCCAACGCGCCGAACGCTTCTCGACCTGGGCGCCCACGTCGGTCGCCTGCTTCGCATTGCTCATGACACGGGGTGGACCGCGGAAGGCATCGAGTTGAATCCGCAGACGGCGGCGTTTGCCGCGAGCCATACGGGCCTGCCGGTGCACCGGGCCGATGCGCGGACGCTGGCGGATGCCGGCCGGCGGTTCGACGCCGTGACGTTCATCGACGTGCTCGAGCACATTCCCGATCCGGTTCCCGTTCTGGCGGGGGCGCGTCGCGTGCTCGCGCCCGGCGGATGGATTGCCGTGAAGGTCCCCAACGGACCGGTCCAGCTCCACAAGGAGTCGATTCGCGCCGGCCTCGTGCGCGGCTATCGCGCGACGGTCGCAGACAATCTGGTGCACGTGAATCACTTCTCCCCCCGCACCTTGACCATGGCGTTGGAGCGGGCGGGGTTCGGGGGCGTCGAGGTTCGCCCGGCAGCACCCGAAGTCGTACAGCGCAACGGCGGGCGCCCCGTCGGCCGCCTCGCCATGAATGCCGTGCGGCGGGCCGCCTACGCGGGCGCCCGTACGCTCCCCGGAGGGACACGCACGCCGCTGGCTCTCCACCTCCAAGCCTACGCTCGGGCCACATGACGACCGCCTCGGGCGCACCCCGGCTCTCAGTGATCATCGCGACCCACGACAACCAGCCGGTGCTGGTGCGGTGCTTGGAGGCATGGAAGCGGTTCGCATCACGCCAGCCCGTGGAGCTCCTCGTGATCGAGGACGGGTGTACGGACGGCACGGCGGAGTATCTGTGTGGCATCCAGACGGAGCCGTGGGGCGAAATCGACCTTCGCGTGTTCCACGAGGACGACGTGCACGAGCTCATGTGTACGAATCGCGGCATCCGGGAAGCCCGGGCACCACTGATCATGAGCTGGCACGACGACATGTTTCTCGAGAGCCGATGGTTCGTCCCGGAGCTGCTCGCGACATTCGAAGGCTATCTGGAGATCGGGCTGCTGAGTCTGAGTCGCGGCCTCCAGTGCGCGCCGATGAGCGAGCCTGTGCGGACATTCGAGGACTCGATCGACTGGCGACGCCTGCAGAGTACGATCGGATCTGCCCCGCTCAACTGGCTCCGGCTGACGGAGGTGGATGCGGTCGTACGGCCGTGGGTCGTACGACGCGCCTGCCTGGATCGGGTGGGGCTGCTCGACGAAGCATTCCGGCCCACGGAATGGGACGAGGCGGACCTCTGCTTTCGGATCCGGGCCGCCGGGTGGTCGGTTGCGACGCACGGGTACGAGCGTGACGGCGCGTACGAGCACCTGTTGAGTTCGACGTTCGGACGGACGCACTGGGGAAAGCGCCAGGCGGCGGCACTCCGCAACGCGGTGCTGTTCCACGAACGTTGGGACGGGGTCATCGTCCGGGAGCACACCAGACGCCGTCGGACGTGGCGTCGCAGACTCGGTGTGGCGGCGGCGGCGGGAACGGTCCGGGCCCTGTTCCGCGAGGGCGGACGCCGGCTACGGCGGCGCGCGATCGCATAATGTCCGGCCACGGGGTTTCCTGCGCGGAGAGTCACTGACCGATGCGGATCCTCTTTGTGAACGACGGCGTCGGAGACGCCGGCGGAGTGCAGATCTACCTCACCGCGGTGGCTGGCGCGCTGCGAGACCGGGGGCACGAGCTGGCGCTGCTGCACCTCGATCGGCTGCGGGCTCCCCAGGACTCGCCTCTCGGCGCCGCGTCTCCGCACTTCTGCGTCGCGGAGTCCGGGACTACGGAGGCGGTCCGCAACGCCGTTGGCTGGCACCCCGGTGTGGTGTTCTCGCACAACATGCGGGCGCTCCAGGCCGAATCGTTGCTGCTCAAGCAGGCGCCTGTTGTGAAGATGATGCATGCCTATGCGGGAACGTGCATCAGCGGGCAGAAGATGCACGCCTTTCCACGGAGCGTGGCATGCGATCGGCGATTCGGCGCCGCATGCACTCTGCTGTATCTGCCGCGACACTGCGGGCAGTGGCGTCCCGGCCGGCTGCGCCGGCAGTACGCATGGGCGCGTGAGCAGCGGAGGCTCTTCTCCCGGTATGCGGAAGTCGTGGTCGCCAGCGAGCACATGCGCCGTGAGTTCGTGCGCAACGGGGTTCCCGCGAATCGGGTGACGGTCATCCCCCTGTTCGCGCCGCACCTCCCGCCCCGGGCCACCCCGCTGCCGCCGCGGTTCCGGGTGCTGTTCCTCGGTCGGATGACTCCGCTCAAGGGCGGCGACCTCCTGATCCGCGCCGCGGCACTGGCGACGGCAGCGCTCGGGTCCACCGTACCGCTGACGTTGGCCGGGGACGGGCCGGCACGGAGCGCGTGGCAGGCGCTCAGCCGTTCATTGGGCGTGGACGCCGCCTTTCCAGGGTGGGTTGCCGGTGCGCAGCGCGCGGAACTCTTCCGCAACGCGTCCCTCGTGGCCGTCCCGAGCCGATGGCCGGAGCCGTTCGGACTCACGGGGCTGGAGGCCGGAGCGTACGGAGCGGCGGCGGTTGCGTTCGACACCGGAGGCATCGGAACGTGGCTGCGGGACGGGGAGAATGGATGGCTGGTGCCTGCGGCCGAAGGCCCGGCCGGCCTGGCCCGCGCACTCGTAGAAGCACGCCGGAACGAGCCGATGCTCGAGCAACGGCGACTCAAGGCGCGGGAAGCGGCTGCACGACTCTCGCTCGATGCGTATGTAGCGTCGCTCGAACGCGTGCTGGCCGACGTGGCGATGCAGGGGGCGCGATGAGCGACACCTGGCACTTCGTCACCGGAGAATATCCGCCACAGAGCGGCGGCGTGAGCGACTACACCGCTTCGGTGGCCAGCGCCCTCGCGGCAGCGGGATGCCGCATGCACGTGTGGGCGCCATCGATCGATCCGGCACCGGCATCAGCGCTGCCCGGCGTGGAGGTCCACCGGATTCCGGGCGTCTTTGGAGACCGTGCCCTCACCGAGGTCACGCAGGCCCTGGAGAACGACGGCGAACCGGGGACGCTGCTCGTGCAGTACGTACCGCAGGCGTTCGGCGCGCGCGGGATGAATGTCGGATTCTGCCGCTGGGTCCAGGAGCGTGCGCGCTGTCCCGGGGCGGACGTCCGCGTGATGTTCCACGAGCCGTACCACCCATTCACGGCGTGGCCCCTGCAGCACAATCTCCTGGCGGTCGTCAATCGCCTGATGGCCGTGCTCCTGCTCTCCGATATCCGGGTGGCCTATGTGTCCACGAAGGCGTGGGAACGCCGGCTGGCCCACTACGCGCCCCGCACCCGTCGATTCGTCTGGCTTCCCATTCCATCGACCATACCGGCGGCCGGAGATCCGGCTCGCGTCGCAGAATGGCGACACCGACTGGCGCCCGAGGCAGGCGCTCGAGTGGTGGGGCATTTCGGGACGTACGGCACCCTCCTCGCGCGGACGCTGGAACCAGCGCTCGCGCTCATCCTGGCCGACCGCCCAGACGTTCACCTCTGTCTCATTGGGCCGCGCGGGGCAGAGTTCGCAGCCCGGCTCTGTGCCGGTCGCGACGAATGGAAGTCACGTATCACGTGCACCGGGCATCTGTCCCCCGGCGACGTGGCAGCCGGTCTCAAGGCATGCGACGTCGCGCTCCAGCCCTATCCGGATGGAGTCAGCGGTCGCCGGACGACGCTCATGGCGGCACTGGTGAACGGGGTACCGGTGGTGACGAACCGGGGGCCGGCTACGGAGGAGGAGTGGATCTCCGACGGGGCCGTGGCAGTCGCCGCATCCCTGCGTCCCTCCGCACTCCGTGACGCAGTGGCGGCTCTGCTCGACGACGATGAGCGCCAGCGCCGGCTCGGCGCGGGCGGTTTCGAGATGTACGACCAGCGCTTCGCGCTGCGGCACACCGTGGAGACGCTCCTCTCCACTCCTCCCGGGCGCATCGCATGAGCGGCGTCGTCGGCATGAGCCTCTACCCTGCCACGGACGACGCCGGGCGGCGCCAACAGAACGCGATTGCGGTGCTGCTGCTCCGGTCGGACGCAGTCGTAGGCAACCCGCAGTGGGCTGACGCTCCCTTCGGCGACTACACGCGGCTCCTGGCGGCACTCGACCGGCCGTACTTTCCCCTCTGGGTCGCTTTCCACGCCGCCCTCGTGCAAGGTCGCGGCGACCTGCAGTCGCGGGGCATGATGGACGAGTTGCGCGGCCGCATCTTCACCACCGATTCGCTGCGCCAGGGGCGTCCGTTGCAGGCGGCGCGCGTGGTCGAGGCGCGAACCCGCTACGCGATGCGCCGGCGGAGAATCGGATGACGGACACTCCGCTCCGGATCCTGCTGGCCGGCGACTACGCGGCCGACCCGACGCTAGGATCGAGCAAGGTCTACTACAAGCTGCGCGAGGAATTCACGCGCCTCGGCCATCACTGCGACCTGCGACTCGGCCCGGATCTGGGCCCACGTCCACGGCATCCGAAGCTTCGCTGGGCGGCGACCCCTGCCCTCATGGCGTGGGCAACGCGTGGAGCCGCGGGAGTCTATGACGTGATCGACGTCGCGAGTGCCGAGGGCAGCCTGATCGGACTCCGGCACGCGATCCAGGCAGACCGTTTGACCGCGATCGTGAGCCGTTCGCATGGACTGGAGCACCGCAACTACCAGCGACTGCTGGATGACCACGCGGCGGGGTTGAGCCGCAAGGGGTGGTATCGCCGATGGTGGTACCCGGCCGTCCGGCTGTCGCAGGTGGCGATGGCGGCCCGCTTGGCCGATCGGATGATCGTGCCGAATGCGGACGACGCAGCCTTCGTGATCGACAGGGGATGGAAGACGAGGGACCGGATCGACGTGGTCCCGCACGGCGTCTCGAGCCGGTTCCTCGACGACCCACCGGCTGATGCCGCCGTGCGCGGAAAAGGCATCCTGTTCTGCGGAACGTGGGACGATGTGAAAGGGGTGCGATACCTGGCGGCAGCGTTCTCGGAAGTGGCGGCAGCCGACCCGGACGCACGACTGACGATCCTCGGGCCAGGAATCCCGGAGGCGGCGGTGCTCTCGCAATTCCCGGTTGCGACCCGGCCCGCCGTGACGGTGCTGCCGCGCGTCGGAGAAGCCGAAGTCATGGCGCACTATCGCACGCACGACCTGCTGGTCCTCCCGTCGACCTATGAAGGATTCGGCATGGTGGTTCTGGAAGCCATGACGCAACGGCTGCCGGTCGTCGCCACCCCGGTGGGCTGCGCACAGTTGCTCATCCAGCACGGCGAAACCGGGTGGCTCGTGGCTCCACGCTCCGCGACCGATCTGGCGGAGGCGCTGCGGCGGCTTCTCGGCGACCCGGCACTGCGCGCACGCCTGGCGACCGGCGCCCTTCCTGTTGCAACGGCGCATACCTGGACGCGCACCGCGGAGCGGACGCTGGAGTCGTACCGGCAGGCGATCGCCCACCGGACGGGGGCATGACGGAGCCCCGCCCGCTGTCCGTGGGTATCGCCAGCCGCGGCCGGCCGGAGTCGCTGACGCGCTGCATCACCTCTCTCCGCCTCCTTGGCGACATCCTGGCGGAGATCGTGGTCGTGGACGACGGCTCGGCGGAGGCGCTAGAGCCGGCCGTCCGCGCATCAGTGCCACCGGAACTCGAGGGGAAGCTCCGCATGACCCGGTTCGCGCCGGCCCGGGGGGTGGCAGCCGCACGCTCGGAAGCCGTTCGACAGGCCACGTCTCCCTGGGTGCTCAATCTCGACGATGATGCGGTGATCGTATCGGCGGAGGCCGTGCACGCTGCGCTGCAGACGATCGCCGCCGATCCGTCGATCTTCGCCATCGCCTTCGCGCAGGCCAAGGCGAACGGTGACCCCTGGCCGGCCGCAGTCCAGCCTGCCGTGGTCGATCATCCGTGCCAGGTCGCAGCGTTCATCGGGTTCGGCCATCTCGTGCGCCGGGACGCGTTCCTGCGACTCGGGGGATTCCGCAGCCAGCTCATCATCCACGGCGAGGAAGGCGAACTGTGCGTGCGCGCGCTCGACGCCGGATTCCGGGTCGTGTACCTACCGGCGGCGAGAATCGCCCATCTCGCCGACCCGAAGGGTCGCGATGTCCAGCGCTACCTGCACCTCACCGTCCGCAACGGAGTGCTCGCCTCCGTCTACAACGATCCCCTGCCGCTTCTCTGCGTCCGGGTCCCGATGCGGCTGCTCGCGTACTTCCGCATGCGGAGGGGATGGCACGTGGACGATCCCGGAGGATTCCGCGCCGTGCTGCGGTGGTTGGCGCGAGATCTTCGGACGGCCAGACGATTGCGGCACCCGGTGCGGTGGCGGACGATCCGCCGCTGGCGGTCCCTGGTGCGAAACACGCCCGCCTATCGGAGTCCGGCATGACGGGCCGCCGCCGACTGCTCACGATCGGCCACTCGTACTGCATCCGCCGGAATCGTGAGCTCGCCGAAGCACTGGCCGCCACCGGTGCCGGCGACTGGCAGGTCACGGTCGTGGCTCCGGAGCACTTTCCAGGAGACTTCGGACCGATCACGACGGCACGCGAGCCGGAGGAAGGGACCGACCTGCGACCGATCCCGGTCCACGGTGCCCGGCGCATTCACCTCATGCGGTACGGGCACGGCCTGCGGCAGCTGCTCGGCGAGTCGTGGGACATCGTGCACTGTTGGGAGGAGCCGTACGTCCTGGCAGCCGCGCAGATCGCACGCGCCGTGCCCCGGCGGTCGGCTCTGGTCTACGCGAGCTTCCAGAACATCGACAAGCACTACCCCCTGCCGTTCAGTGCGCTGGAGCGATACAGCATGCGGCACGCCGCCGGCTGGATCGGGTTCGGGTCCACCGTCGCGTCGACGCTCGAGCGGCGCGCAGGGTATGCCGACCGGCCGCACGCCGTCATCCCGTTCGGCGTTGACCTGTCCCGCTTCTCGCCGGACGATGCCTCACGGAGCGAGGCACTGCAACAGTTGGGGTGGAAGGCGGACGGTCCGCCGGTCGTCGGATTCCTCGGACGGTTCGTCGAGGAGAAGGGACTGCCGTTGCTGCTCGACACCCTTGAGGATCTGGACCGCCGCGACGTGCCATGGCGTGCGCTGCTGGTGGGCGGCGGGCCGCTGGAACGACGCGTCCGCGAATTCGCATCCACGCGCGACGATCGCGTGCGACTCGTCACGGGTGTGGCGCACGGCGACGTGCCGCGTCATCTCAGATGCATGGATGTGCTGTGTGCGCCGAGCCGGACGACGCCGAGGTGGCGCGAACAGTTCGGACGGATGATCGTCGAGGCGTTCGCCTGTGGAGTGGCGGTCCTGGGCAGCGACAGCGGGGAGATCCCCCACGTCGTGGGGGATGCCGGCATCGTCGTCCGCGAAGGCGACGGTGCGGCGTGGACGGATGCGCTGGCACGCCTCCTGTCGGATGCCGGCGCACGGCGGGATTTGGGAGCGCGGGGCCGGGTTCGGGCCGAAGCCGAATTCGCCTGGCCCGTCGTCGCGAGGCGGCACCTTGTGTTCTTCCAGCAGCTGGTGGGACCATGACGGACCGCGAAGCTGAAACGCTCTACGGCGGCACGTACGCCCGGAAGCAACTCTTCGGGGGGTGCTCCATCCTGTCGTGGAGCCACCGCCGACGGTTCGAGACGGCGCTCGCCCTGGCGGCGCCGTATGCGGGGCGGCCATTGCTGGACTATGGGTGTGGGGACGGCACCTTCCTGGCCATGGCCCGCGGTGCGTTCCCCGGCTCGGTTGGGTTGGAAGTCGATCCCGGGTTGGTGGAGAACTGCCGCTCGCGTCTGGACGGATCCGGTGCTGGCGATCTTCGATTCCTGCTGGCCACGGAGAGCGATGGGCTGGCGGCGGGCACGTTCGGCATCGTGCTCTGCACGGAAGTGCTCGAGCACTGCCCACCGGAGGCGGTGGAGCGCGTGCTGTCCCGCATGCACCGGCTGGCGGCCCCGGATGCCCGGGTGATCATCAGTGTGCCCGTGGAGACCGGGCTGCCGCTCGTCGTGAAGCAGGTCGCACGCGCCGTGGCGGCCCGCCGGGTGTCCACGGACTATCGTCACCGCGAGCGATACCGTCCGCGCGAGTTTCTGCGGATGCTGGCGCCGGGGGAACGGACGGTCGTCGAGCGGCCGGTGTACGAGAGCGAGTTCGCTCCCGGCATCCCGAACCGGTACCACGGCCACAAGGGGTTCAACTGGCGGGCAATGCGCCGGCGCGTCGACCAGACGTTCCGGGTGGTGCAGACCCGCTTCTCCCCGCTGTCGCAACTCGGGCCGCAGCTCGCCAGCCAGGCCTGGTTCGTCTGCACCCCCCGATGACTCCGAGCGCGCCGATTCCGGTCGGCATCGTGTGCGACCTGCTCGAGGAGCGGTGGCCGAGCATGGATCTCGTGGCCGATCAACTCGTGCGCACCCTGCCCGGCGTGGCCGCGCCGCCGGTGCAGCCTGCGCGTCTGCGGCCGACGATGCCGCGGTGGCCGGCAACGCTGGCCCGCGCGGCCCACGTCCGGGCCCTCGTGAACGCCAACCGGTATCTCGATCGGCATCGGCGATATCCACGATGGCTGCGCCGGCACCGCGGGACATACGGAGCCTACCACGTCGTTGACCACACGTACGCCCATCTCGTACGCGAGCTGCCGGCCGAGCATACCGTGGTCACCTGCCATGACGTGGACGCGTTCCGTTCCCTGTTCGACCCCGCAAACGAGCCCAGATCGGCCGCGTTTCGCCGGATGACCGAGCGCCTCCTGGCCGGAGTTCGCGCGGCGGCGATCGTGGCCTGCGACAGCGAAGCGACCCGGGAAGCGCTCGTGACGCACGGCCTGCGCACGGAGCGCCTGGAAGTCGTGCCGCTGGGCGTGCATCCCGCATTCACGCGCGGTACCCCCGCAACGCGAGAGATCGCCGACGGCCCGGTGACGCTGCTCCACGTGGGCAGCACCATCGCGCGCAAGCGAATCGACGTGCTGTTGAACGTGCTCGCCCGGGTACGGGAGCACGCGCCGACGATGCGCCTCGTCCGCGTGGGCGGAGCGTTCACGCCGGCGCAGACGGCGCTGGCCCGAACACTAGGCGTCGAGGACGCGATCCGGGTCATGCCACCGGTGAGCCACGCCGAGCTGGCGGGGCTCTACCGGGACGCGGCCCTGGTCCTGTTGCCCTCGGCCGCGGAGGGATTCGGTCTGCCGGTCGTGGAAGCGATGGCCTGCGGAACCCCGGTCGTCGCCAGCGACCTGCCTGTGCTGCGAGAGGTGGGTGGATCGTCCATCACATATGCTCCGGCGGGCGACGTCGAGCATTGGGTCCGAATGATCGGGGAACTGCTGACCGAGCGTGCGACGTCGCCGGAGGCGTGGGAACGTCGACGGCAGGCGGCGGCGGTCCGGGCGGCGAGATTCACGTGGGAGGCATACGCCGAGCGCATGGCGCAGTTGTATGCGGAGGTGGCACGTGGCTAGGGTCCGAGTGCTTCAGGTCGGCAAGTTCTACCCGCCCGACGAGGGAGGGATGGAGACGCACCTGGAGGGCCTGTGCCGCCGGTTGCGCGACCGGGCCGACCTCGACGTGCTGGTGTCCGGTCGCACACGGCGCACGGTTCACGAGATCGTGGACGGCGTGCCGGTCACCCGGGCCGGCACCTGGGCTACGGTCCGCAGCGCCCCGCTCTGTCCCGATCTCCGGGGGCTGATCCGCCGCAGCGGAGCCGACGTCGTCCATCTCCACCACCCGAACCCCTCCGCCTTCCTCAGTTACCTGGCAAGTGGCCATCGGGGCCGGCTGATCGTCACCTATCATAGCGACGTGGTCCAACAACGCCTGCTCAACCTGGTCTACGAGCCGATTGTGCGGGCGGTGTTGTCCCGCGCCGATGCCATCATCGTCAGTTCTCGCGAATACCTCGAATCGTCGCCGATGCTCGAACGATACCGCGACCGCTGTGTCGTCATTCCGATGGCGATCGACCCGGAGCGCTTCGTCCGGGCGGACTCCGCGGCCGTCACGCGGATCCGCCGGACGTACGGCGACCGGATCGTTCTCGCCGTCGGGCGGCTCGTGTACTACAAGGGGCTGGAATTCCTGATCCGTGCGATGCGATCGGTCCGGGGACACGCCCTGATCATCGGTCAGGGGCCGATGCACGACACGCTCCGTGCGGAGATCGCGTCTCAGAACGTCGGCGACCGCGTGAGTCTGCTCGGCCACGTGCCGGACCCGACGCCGTACTACCATGCCGCCCGCGTGTTCGCGCTCCCCTCCCACCGCCGGAGTGAGGCGTTCGGCATTGTCCAACTGGAAGCCATGGCCGCCGGTCTACCCGTGGTCAATACGCGGCTACCGTCGGGCGTACCGGGCGTGTCCGTGGATGGGGTCACGGGGTTCACCGTTCCGCCTGCCAATCCGGATGCCCTGGCGCACGCGCTAACACGGCTGTTGGACGACCCGGACCTCGCCGGCTGCATGGGTGCCGCCGGCCGGCGGCGTGTCTTCGACCACTACACCCTGGATGGGATGACCGAGCGCACCCTGGCGCTGTACGGAGCCGTGCTGGCCGGCGACGAACAGCAGGCCCGCGGGAGGATTCGTGTCGGAGCATAAACCGTCCATGGGCGTAAGCCGTCCCCGGGAGGGCAGCAGCCTCCCCGCGATCCCCTATCCGCCGGGCGGGGGGAACTACCAGGGATTCGGCACCGACTCGTCCAACGCCGAGCCGAATCCGCTGCGCCAGTATCTCTCCATCATCCGGCGCTACTGGTGGATCATCCTCCTCACGACCGCCGGAGCGATCGGGTATCAGTGGTACCGGGTGCGGGACGACCTTCCGCTCTATCGTGCTGCGAGCGCGGTTCGCCTGACCGATCAGGGCGCCGCGATGAGCGGGAACCTGGTGCCGGACTACAACGGCGGATTCGGTGGCTACACCGACCCGATCCTTACCCAGGTGCAGGTGATCAAGAGCCGGATCATTGCCGACCGGGTGGTGGATTCGCTGGGCCTCCGGCTGCAGAGCCGCACGCCCGACTTCCACGTGGGGGCGCTGGAGCACGTTCATGTCGCGCTCGATGCGGCGACGACCACACTGAACCTGCGATTCGCCCCGTCGCACTTCGTGGTGTACAGCGAGCGGGACTCGATCATCGGCGACTATGGAACGCCGGTCACGACGGGCGGGGTGACCTTCACGGTGCGCGCCAGTCCGAGGGTCGCGACGGCAGTGCTCGACGTCGTGTCGCAGGACGTGGCGGCCGACGGGCTGCTGGCCAGCCTCACGGCGAAGCCGCGGGATATGACCTCGGTGATCGACATCACGTACACCTGCGACGACCCCTACACGGCCCAGGCGGTGGCCAGCGAAGTCGCCGAGGTGTTCAAGGCAGAGAATGCCGAAGCGGCGCGGCAGCAGTCCCACCGACGGCGCATCTTCATCGAGAGCCAGCTCACGACGACCGACTCGCTGCTGGCGATCGCCCAGGCCAAACTCGCCGCGTACCGTCGCCGCACGCTCGCCCTCAGCGCGCAGGACAAGTACAACGCCGAGCAGGCGGACCTGGCGGCCCTCAACACACAGGCGCAGACCCTGCACGAGTCGCGCGCAACCTACCAGTCCCTGCTCGGCGAGCTACGGCGCTACGAGCAGGGAGATTCCACGGCTCTGCGTACGATGGCGTTCGTGGTCAATCCGGCGGGCAACGCGTCGATCAACATGCTGTACACCGAGCTCGCCCAGTACGAGCACACGCGTGACTCCCTGACGACGGGTCTGTTCGCCCGGACCGCCAAGCACCCGGCCGTGGAGCGCGTGGATGCGCTGATCACGGCGACCGAGCCGCAGCTACGCACGGCTGTCCAGAATCAGCTCGCCAATGTGGAAGGCGAGATCGCAGCCGTCGACAGCCTGCGGGCGCATCGCACCCAGGAGATCGCCGCAATCCCGGGCGTGGAGGAGACGGAGCAGCGGTTGCAGCGAGATGCCGACAACATCCTGAAGATGTCGGACAAGCTCAATGACGAGTTGCAGGTCGCGAAGATCTCGGAAGCCGTGGAGACGGGGCAGGTCCAGATCGTCGACCTGGCGCAATTTCCGAGCGCCTCGATCGGCGCCGGGCGAAAGCGGAAGCTGACGTATGGAGCGTTCCTCGGGTTGCTGCTCGGCATCGGTCTCACCGTGGTCACCGACCGGCTGAACAGCAGCGTACGGCGGTGGGAAGACCTGGAATCGGTCATGCGCGTACCCGGGCTGGGCCTGATCCCGCAGATCGCCGGCGATCAGAGACAGGGGTGGCCGAGCCGCCTGCGCGGCACCGCGCACCACCTGCTGCCCAGACTCGTCCCGCAGCGCGGGGTGCTCAGCGACGAGGTCGGCAGCGAGTTGGTGATGGTGAACGACGTACGGTCCGCCAGCGCCGAATCGTACCGGAAGCTGATGACCAACCTCATGTACTCGGCCTCACGCCCCGGGCTGCGCGTGGTCGTGGTCACGAGTGCTTCGGCGGGCGAGGGGAAGACGACCACGGTCGCCAACCTGGCCGTGGCCTTCGCCCAGCAGGGCCGACACGTCGTGCTCGTCGACGCCGATCTGCGGCGTGCGCGAATCCACGATGTATTCGGTCTCGGCATGGAGCCGGGACTCACCGACATGCTGGTCGGAAACGCGACCCTCGAACAGGGTGTCCGCCCGTCGGGAATCGCGGGGCTGAGCGTCATTCCCGCTGGAACGCTCCCTCCGAACCCACTGGAGTTCCTGGGGGGTGAGCGCATGCGCGATCTGCTCGCGACCCTGCGGGAGCGATTCGACGTGGTCCTCATCGATACGCCACCGGTCCTTGTGACGGCGGACGCGGCGCTGATGGGTGTTCAGGCGGACGGAGTCGTGCTCGTGGTCCGCGCCGGGAAGTCGGAGCGAGTAGCGGCGCGCCATGCGGTCGAGCAGATCGGACATCTGGGGGGCCGGATGCTGGGGGCCGTGCTCAACGATCCCGACGCGCGCACCCCCCGCTACGGGCGCTACGGCAACTACTACTACGGGTACGGCTACACGGCGTCCGAGGGCTGACGGCCGACGGTGCCGGCCTCCAACACGTAGACCAGATCGGCGCGTCTTACGGGTTCCGCCCGGTGGCTGACGAGCACGATCGTGATCGATCCCCGCACGGCCTCGAGGGCTTGCAGGATATGGGCTTCGCTCTCGGCGTCGACCGCGCTCGTGGCCTCGTCCAGGACGAGGAGTGCGGGTTCGCGTAGCAGCGCGCGGGCGAGGGCCAGGCGCTGGCGTTCACCGCCAGAGAGACGAACGCCGCGGTCCCCGATCACGGTGTCGAGGGCCTGAGGCAGCTCGCGGACGAAATCCTCGGCAGCGGCGGCCCGCAGGGCTTCCCAGACCTGAGAGACGGTGGCGTCGGGCTTCGCCCAGCGCAGATTGGCGAGAATCGTATCGTGGAAGAGCAGGGCGTCCTGCGGCACGTAGGCCACGGCGGCCCGCCAGCGTGGGAGCATGGCGGCGCTCAGCGGTGCTCCGTCGATGCGGATGGAGCCGGACGAGGGCGTCAGCAGCCCCAGCATGAGGTCCACCAGCGTGGTCTTTCCCACCCCCGAAGGGCCGGTGAAGGCCGTGATTCGCCCGGCCGGTACGGCGAAGCACGCGTCGGTCAGAACCGGAGCCGCTCCGTAGGCGAAGGAGACGTGGTCGAACTCCACACCACTCCGGATCGCCAGCCGTCCGACCGCCGGCACCGCTGCCGCCTCGGCGGGGGTCTCCCGTGCCTCGTCCGAAGCCCGGAGCAGGCCCTGCACAACCTCAAACCCGGGCAACTCGTGCACCGCGAAGCGGATGCTCTGCTGGACGTCCATCAGCCGCGGCACGAGCCGCCAGAACAGGAATGCCAACACGAGCGTCGTGGCGGCGCCGAGATGCAGGGTCCTCAGGGCGACGAAGACGACGACACCCAGCAGGGTGGCCGAGCCGGCGATGGTCGCCACATGGGCCCGGGCGTGTGCGCGGGTCGCGTCGACCGCTGACTGGGCGGACTGGTCGGCGATCGCGCCGAAGGCGTCGAGCGCCCGCGCCTCGGCGCCGTAGCTCTTCACGAGCTTGATCGCCTCGACGTGCTGGGACACGAGGGCCAGCGTATCGGCCGACACGAGGCCGAGCGCCTCCCCGGTGGCGTGTGCGGAGCGGAACGTCTGGCGCAACACGAGCGCCAGGACGGCGCCACCGGCGAGCGCCACCGCTGACGCCATCGGAGAGACCGCGATGGCGAGCGCTCCGTACACGACCACGCTGCCGCATTGAGCGATTCCGCGCAGCAGGTAGCCGACCGCCGCTCCGGCCCGATCAGTGTCCCGGGTGACCGCATGCGTGAGGTCGGACCCGCGCCGTTCAGTGAAGAACTGCCACCGTGCCGCCAACAGCTGCCGGTACAGCGCTTCGCGCAGATCGCGCACCAACCCCTGCTCCACCCACGCGGTCTCCACAAGCTCCAGATGCTCGAGCGTGGCCTGGGCCCAGGCCGCTGCCACGAAGAGCGCCAGCACCGCCGGGAGGCTGGGTGCGAGGCCCACCGCATGGAACATCGCCGCGATCACGCGGTCGACGGCCGCCACGGCCCCCGTGCCGGTGGGGACACCGGCGGCGTGCAGCAACGGGATCAACAGCGCCACCGTCGCTCCCTGCACGACGGTATTCGCGATCATGAGGGCGAGCACTCCGATCGTGCGCCACCGCTGCCCCGACAGCAGACGACCCGTCAGGGTGCGAAGCGCGGGCAGGAAACGCTCAGCCACCGACGCTCCGCATGCGGGCGCCCGCCAGTCCGAGATACCGGCCCAGCAAACGGAGCGGCCGGAGCAGGCGATAGCAGATGAAGAGGGGGTCGGGGAGCGAAATCGCCGCCCAGTCTTCGGGCGAGGGCCACACCATCCATCGATACAGGAACTGCAGCCGGGCGCGGACCCCGCGCTGCAGGCGCAGGTTGAACCAGAGCTTTCCAGCCGTTTCGGCGCGATCGTCGGGCGTCCGCTCCGCGAAGAGGTGGTGGCGTGCCGCGAGGACCAGACGGTGCACGACGGGATCGATCTCCGCGGTGCCGGCGATACGGGGGGCGAGCGGAGCGTCGACGAGCTGGTGCGCCAGCAGGCAGCCCAGCTCCACGGCCCGGCTGTCGGGATAGGCGGGGCCCTTCAGGGCCATGACGTCGCCACGGCGTCGGCGGAGCAGCGCGCCGGTGGCTCCGACCCACTCGAGCCGTTCCCATCGATGCTTGGCTCCGTGAACGAGTTGCAGGTAGAGCTGATCGTCCGCGCCGAGCACCGTGATGGATTGTCCCGACACGACCACCGTCCGACGACGCTCCCAGAGCGCGGCGACCGGCGGCCCGGGGGCGAGCCGGAGCGACAGCGCCCGAGTATGGACTTCGAGCAGGGTACTCGTGTCTTCATGGACCATCTGATAGTCGCCGTCGACCCGCCGGAACCAGGCGTCCCGAGCAGGCGAGAGCCGGTGCAGAGCGGCGTAGCCAAGCGTCCGGAGCACGTCCAACAGAGCGTCGACATCGCCGGGAGCACAGAGCAGATCCAGATCCACGAAGGGGCGCGCCCCAAGGTCGCCGTAGGCTTCCCAGGCGAGCAGGGGCCCCTTATAGGGAAGCACGCGGAGGCCCCGCTCGGCGGCTGCCGCCAGGACGCGAAGCAATTCTCCGGCCATGGCGAGCCCCGTCGCCCGTGCCAACAGGGCATTCTCCTGGATCTCCCCCCACACGGACGCGGGCATGCGATCGGACGCCGGCGCCAGGTAGGCTGCCCCGAGAACGGGAAGTCCGTGCCGCACCAACTGGGATGGCACCGCCGCCCACTCGATCCGTTCCGGCAACGACAGTGTCGACGGCCCGATGCCCGGCACGACGTCGGGCGGGCCGGCACACGCGCACAGCAGGCGAGGTAACGGGGCGAGGCCCTCCAGACTGTCAGTCGCGCGCTGCGTCATGGTCGCCCTGGCGTTCGATGACGGCGGCGAAGGCCGCAAGAGTGGGCCCGTCCCGCGGCACGGTGATCCGGCGAACCGGTACGTCCCGGACGAGCGCCGAGACCTCCACGAACTCGGACCGGCGTGCATCGGCATCGAGCAGGACGTTCGCGTAGGTATTCGCGACGAGCGCCATGAGTGCGTCACGCCCGCCGAGCCGGACGGATGCACCGGGGGCCGTCCCGTCGTCATCGAGAACGTAGATCAGCCCGAGGGGAACGGGATGCTCGGGATGAAATCCCACCGGCGTCGACTGGAGATCGAACAGCCGTTTGTCCCAACCCGGTGCCATGAGCGGCAGAGCGTCACGTCGTCCGAGCAGCAGCTCGACCGAATCGTCCCACAAGCGGAGCCCGGGCACCGCCGGTTGGACCATCCACGCGTCATGCGCGTGGGTGAGGGCGGCAATGTCGTCCGCGATCACGCGGTGCCCGCGGAGCGCGAGCGCCGCTGCGATGGTGGACTTTCCCATCCCGGCTGGCCCGACGAACAGCACGGCCCGGCCGCCGAGGACGGCCACACTCGCGTGGAGACAGGTGATGCCCCGAAGACGCAGCGCAAATCCCAGCACCGGGCCGGCGAGATATGTCGCAGCCACGGCAGCCGGAATCCCCTCGGGCCATCCCACCCAGACTTCATCGCCCCGTCGGCTCAACGCGAAGCGTGTACCGTCACCATACTCGAGCACGAGCAAGGCGCCCTCGGGGCTCGCCCGCATCGTGACCACGTCTCCCTGGGTGTCCGCGTCGGATGGAGAACGCCAGATCTCCGGGAGCCGTCGTGTTCCGGTTTCGAGCGAGTCAGGCAGGCGACCCATGTGAATGTGCAGATCCACATGGGTGATTCCTGTCGGCACGAGGCCGGGAACCGGAGCATCAGCCGCGATGCCGAGGCCGAATGCACGAGACGTGAACGAGAACATGAGGATGCCGGGACGATACGCAGCGCAGCCGCGTCGCGACAGTGCAGCGAGGTGAGGCCGGTCCTGCGCGCCGCTCCCGTTGTCGTCAGTGCCCGTTCGCGCGACGACTCGGGATCGACCATCCGGATGCCGATGGCTTCGAGCTAGAACCCCGTCCGCCGGGGCCCTCGTTGCGCGTCCTTCTTGCCCCGCGGCCCCACGAGACGCGTGAGGTCGGCGATCGATCCGTACGCCGTGAGGATCGGCGTCCCATACGGCCGCTTGTCGGATGGCGCGGACGGCGTCGGCGTCACCGGTTGAAGAGCGTCGGGCGAACCCGGAGGGATCGATGCGATTGGATGCCGCATGCTGGATTATAGATATGCGTCGACGATAATGGCATCGGGCAGGCCCCCATGTGATCGGGATCACGGGTGGGGGCGCGTCAACTCACTTCGAATGCGATCTCTGCCCGGACGCGTCTCGGACGCCGGCCGACGGCACGCCGCGACAGCCAGAGCGAGAGGCTGTAGGCGCGCGTCCAGTCCCACGCATCCGACGGATCCATGTCCGGTGTCACCGTGAACAGGGCGTCGGGATCGACGTACTCGAGGGCTTCCTCGCAGAATGCGTCCCGACCGGGCCGGGGTGATCCGGCAGCCGTGAACGCCAGGTCGTAGCAGTCGCCGACGAGCGGCGTCTTCGGGCGCAGGCGAACGCGGTCGGGAAGGCGACCCCGCATGGCAGCCACGAGAATCCCCTTGTCGTTGGCCCACTGTTCGGTGGGCAGGGAAAGCAGGAACTCGACGACGCGCTCGTCGAAGAACGGATGCCGCATCACCAGGGGAATACCGATCGCTCCGGCGTGATCCGCCTCGAAGCAGCGGGGCCAGAACTCCGACCGGAGCTTCGCGTAGGCTTCCGGACGCCCGACCCCGGTCGGAAGGCGTCCGTCCTCGGCTTCCAACGCGGCCCAGCGAGCCCGGAGCCCGGTCCGGTCGATCAGGTCGGTGCGCAGCCATGGTGGGGCCGGCGGCCTGGGTGACGTCAGACCGCGCTGCCGGGCACGCAGCCGCCGGAATCCGGGCCGCGGAAGCCGACGGTGCCACCGCACGTACGTGAGCGATTCGGTCGCCGCCTGCACCCACCGTCCCGAGAGCAGCAACTGGGCCAGATGCGATTCGCGCTCGCGAAGAGCCGCATCCCCGCCGTCTCCCGAGAGCCCGACACGAGCCGTAGCAGCCGCGCGGTCGGCGAGGTCGGCATCAGCGGCCAGCAGCGGCGCCTCCACGGGCTCCGGCCGCCACAGATCCTCGCGATCCCAGTCCTCGAACCACCGGTACTCGTCCTGCGGTACGAACTCCACCGGGATGTCGAGCGCCGCCGCGGCGAGCGCCGCATGGACCCGTTCCTCGTCGGGAAGTGCGTAATCGTACACCGCCGTCACGGCGTGCAGGTGGGTCGACGCCGGCCGGCCGGCCGACCGGGCCATGGCGGCCACCGCCGTCGAATCCCGGCCGCCGCTCATCATGATCACGGCGTCGTCGAGTCCCCGGAGGCGATCGGAGACCGCCGCACTGAAGACCTCGGTGAAATGCTCGGCGTATTCCTCGACCCGGCGATAGGAAAGCGGTCGGCCGACCGGCAGCTCCCAGTAGCTCACGAGCCGGGTGGCATCTTCGGTCACGACGAACGCGTGCGCGGGCGGCACACAGGCCACGTCGGCGAAGGTGGTGGTTTCGAGGTCCGTGTTCAGGCCCAGGCGCAGGAAGTCACCGATCGCAGCGGCGTCCAGGTCCGAGGACATGCGCGGGTGCGCGCGGACGACGTCGAGGGCATTCGAGAAGACGAGCGTTCTGCCGGCACGGCCGTAGTACAGCGGTCGCATGCCAAATCGATCGCGTGCCAGCAGCAGCCGACGCCGGTCCGTGTCCCACAGCGCGAACGAGAAGTCACCGTGGACGTGCTGCGCACACCGCGTCCCCCACGCCCGGTAGGCGCCGAGCAGCAAGTCGGCGTCGCTGTCCTGCGGGTCGACCCGGACACCGGCGAGGCCGAGGTCACGCACCAGCTGCTCGCGGTCGTCGAGCATGGCGTCGGCGACGATCCAGCTGCCGTGGCCGTCGGAGGTGGGCATCGGTGCCGGCGCGTTGCGTTCGTCCGGACCCGGCCGGGTGGTGCGGAGTGCTGCAAACCCGAGGCCGATCGGCCCACTCGCGCGGGCTGCCGCACCATCCGGCGCGAAGTAGGCGAGGGCGTCGGTGAGCCGATGCAGCACGCGTGGATCGATGGCCGACCCGTCGAGGGAGAGGAGGCCGACGAACCCGCTCACGGCGTGCTCATGCCTCTCGCGGCCCGTTCAGTCGGCACCGGCCGCGAGCACCGACACGAGCCCGTGCGCGTGCAACTCCCGGAGAAACGTGAGTACGTCATGCTCGCATCGCGTCCGGTCGATCTCGTAGTGCGCCAGGACGTCGTCGACGATCGTCCCCACGTCGCACGGTACTTCGAGCAGATGCCAGATGTGGGCACCCACGGCATCCAAGCCATAGTATACGCCGTCCCCGGGATTCAGTAGCACCATTTCCCCGGAAAGTTCGCTGACGAGCAGGTCCGCCGTCGCCGAGACGCGCGACAGGAGTGTGACGGTGCTCACCGCCACGCCCTCGCACATCGTGAGCTACGCCTTGACGAGGTGGCGATGCGACCGCGGGAGAGTCGGTCCCTCATGGACCGCGCGGCGCTGGACTGGCGCCCTGGCCGGGGCGGCCAGCAGGCCGTACTCGTGCAGCCACGTGCCGCACGCGCGGGCCAGAACCCGCGCCGCACGCTGCACCAGATCAGGTCGGGGTGAATCGTACTCACCATACCAGACGCGGAGAACCCAATCGTCGTTGCCTGCCGAGTCGGATGCCGTGACGAGGATGTCGACGTACTGCCCGTGCCAGGTACGCCGCAGGCGCGGGCGCTGACGGGAAATCTCCACGCGGTCGAGGCCGAACGCCAGCGCACATCGATCCAGCCCGGTCCGCAGGTCGTTGAGATCGCGGGCGGTCGCCAACTCACGTTCGGCATCGCGCAGGCGGATCTCCTCCCGAACGAACCGGCGCCACGCCGGGACCCGGCGCGCCCACGCCGTCCGGACCGCGGCGAATTCGTAATAATCCAGGCGGCCGAGGCCCAGCGACGTCCCGATCACCGTGACGCCCAGCGTGAACACGACGGCCGAAGAGGAGAAGAGCGCCGGATTAGCGAACGCCATCAACTCGCCGACGAGCGCGAACAGTGCGGCGGCCCCGATGAGCAGGAGCACGCTCTGCCGCTTGCCGAATCCGAGCGCCTGCACCCGGTGATGAATGTGGCGATGGTCACCCTTCCAGACGGGCATGTGCCGGAGCCAGCGGCGCGCGACCGCGACCCAGCCGTCGAGCAATGGCAGGGCGAGGGCGAAGATCGGCACATAGACGAGGACGCCGCTGGAAGCCGTGGTGGCGCCGATCAGCGAGAGTGTCGCCAGCAGATAGCCGATCAGCAGGCTGCCGGAATCACCCAGATAGATCCTGGCCGGCGCGACGTTGTGGCGGAGGAACCCCCCCAGCGCCCCGATGAGCACCATGCCAAGGAGCACCACGTCGGCATGGCCGAGGATGGTCGCCGAGACCACCGTGGCGGCGAAGCCGATGATGCCGACGCCGGAGGCCAGCCCGTCGAGGCCGTCAATGAAGTTGAACGTGTTGGTGGCGGCGATGATCCACAGGCCGGTGAGCGGAACCCCGATCCACCCCAGGCGAACCGTCGATGTCGGGTCGAGCTGAATCACTCGAAGCGACAGGCCCCCGGATACGGCGAACATCGCGGCCATGCCCTGCGCCAGAAGCTTGACCGCCGGCGACAGATCGAGAAAATCGTCGGCGAGTCCGACGGCGAGCAGGAGCGTCGCGCCGCCGAAGATGCCGCCGTAGAGTTCCGGCCGCCGCAGGATGGGAGCCATGCCGGTGGCGCCGACCGCGGCCGCCGCCCCGAGCGCCACGACGATGGCCACATAGACCGCCGCGCCGCCGACTCGGGGAATCGGCGGCGCGGAGCCCGGACGATACGTGATGGGGACCACACTCGGCTCACGTTGGGCGGGCGCGATCCTCGCCAGCCACCGCGTGGTGACGAGCGCAACCAGCATCGCGAAGATCGTGACGGCAAGAACCATCGTTCCGGTGGGGCCAATCGGGGGTGTGTCGATGCGTTGTGGCGTCGCAACAACGACCGGCCAGATGTCACGTCACGTCGACGCCAACAACCTGACGCGTGGCCAGTTCTTAGGCAACGTCAAGAAACGCGACGCCCGACCCGAAACGACCTCTCCTGCACGCGTCTCAGCCGGATCCGATCCGCAATTGGCTGCGATTGTCACAGTACCAGCGGTACGTGGATTCGAGACCGGCATCCAGCGAGATGGTCGGCTTCCACCCGGTTGCCAACAGCCGGCTGATATCGAGCCTGCGGAGCGGCGTGCCGTCGGGTTTGGACCGATCGAACTCCAGCATGCCCTCGTACCCGACCAGCCGCTGGATCTTGTGGGCGAGGTCCCCGATCGCGATGTCCTCCCCGCATCCGACGTTGATGATTTCGGACGAATCGTAGTGCAGCATGAGGTGCACGCACGCCCGGGCCATGTCGTCCACGTGCAGAAATTCGCGGCGGGGGGACCCGGAGCCCCAGATCGTGACCTGCGGCGCCCCGGTGCGCTTCCCCTCGTCGAGACGCCGCATGAGCGCCGGAAGGACATGGCTGTTCTGCAGGTCGAAGGTGTCGCCCGGTCCGTACAGGTTCGTGGGCATCACACTGATGAACTGCGTGCCGTACTGTCGATTGTAGGACTGGCAGAGCGAGATGCCGGCGATCTTGGCGATGGCATACGGCGCGTTGGTGGGCTCGAGCGGACCGGTCAGGAGGTACTCCTCGCGGATCGGCTGTGGGGCGAGCTTCGGATAGATGCAGGCGCTTCCGAGGAACATGAGCTTCCGGACTCCGTAGCGATGCGCCGCGTCGATCACATGGAGCTGGACCTCGAGGTTCTCCCGGATGAAATCCGCGGGGTACGTGTTGTTCGCGAGAATTCCCCCAACGCGAGCCGCCGCCAGGAAGACGAACTCCGGGCGTTCCTCGGCGAAGAACGCAGTGACCTTCGCGCGATCCCGAAGGTCGAGCTGCTGTCGCGTACGTCGGGTGAGATTGTCGTAGCCCAGCCGGAGGAGCTCACGTTCGAGCGCCGAGCCCACCAGTCCACGGTGCCCGGCCACGTAGATCTTGCTGCGCTTTTCCATGCAGGCGCTCCGGCGCTCGCCCGAAGGCGGCTTGTCGGATCAGGGGACCCAATCCGCGAAGAAGATATCGGTCTCGGCCAGCATCGTGCCGTGGCGGTCCGATAGACAGGTCGAATGTGTGACCAGGCGAATTCGTATGGTTCGGGGCGAAGATGACGCGTACCATGCCCGGTGTGAAGGGCGGCGTGAAATGGGCGGCGCGGAGATCGTGGCCTGGTCACGGTCGCCCCCGTTGGGGTTCACCGTGTGGAGGTCGAAGGAGGACACCCGGCGGCGGTAGCTCCCGGTCGGATCGACTTTCGATGGGCATGGTCGACCGCCGCCGTGCGGACGAGCACGGCGGCGGAAAGGAACGGCCTCATCGGAACGCGATCTCAGGGTTTCTTGCGGTGCTCGGCCGGCGGCTCCGCGTCGGCAAGGGCGAACAACTGCTGTTGGGTCCTGGCCCTTTCCATCAACCGCATGGCACTGTCGAGCGGGGCATCGAGCGACAACTCACGGCGCTTGGCGGTGGAATCGCCCTCGACGAAGCGTGACACCCGGTCGGTGATCAGCCGGTCGAGGTACCGTGGCGCGGCGGCGTAGAGCTTCGGGTCGATCTTCACACCCTTGGCCTCCAGATCCTTGATGAAGGCTCCCCGCCAGGCGGGGTTGTACTTGAAGCCGCGGGACAGATGGTGCGAGAGCCCGAGTGCGAACGAGTACAGGGTGACATACACCACCTGCGACTTCGGTGCGAGCGCCCGGGCCAGCCGCTGCTCCGGTGTCGTGAGCGTGTCGTCGGCGACGATCACATCGGGGGTGATCCCTCCGCCGCCATAGACAATGCGTCCATCGTCGGAGCGGAACGCCGGCCGTTTCTTCTTCGATTCCTGGTTCTCCGTCGAATCCGGTGGGGTCGGCACGAAATGTCCGTCGACCACCTTCCGTGGCCGCTGGATGGACCGGCCACTGGGCGTGTACCACTTGCCCGTCGTCAGCTTGAGGGCGTACCCGTCGTCGAGATTGTACACCGATTGCACCAGCCCCTTTCCGAACGTCGTCTGCCCGACGATCAGCGCCCGGTCGTGATCCTGCAGCGCGCCGGCCACGATCTCGGCGGCGGAGGCGGTGCCGCCGTCGGTGAGCACGATGAGGGGGACGGATCCGAATGTCGGCGTGCCGTCCGCGGAGTCGACCTGTGGGGGACCGACGCGCGTGCGTACGGAGAGGATCTCCTGTCCCTTCTTGAGGAACAGGCCGCTCAGATCCAGCGCCTGGTCCACGTACCCGCCCGGATTCCCCCGTTCGTCGAGAATGAACCCTTTCGCGCCCTGCTTCTGCAGTGCACGAGCGGCGTCGGCCACGTCCTGCGCGGCGGTTTCGTTGAACTGCTGCAGCGGGATATACCCGATGTTCCCGTCCAGCATGAGGTAGTACGGGACGGCCGGCACATGAATCACGGCACGGGTGAAGTCGACCACGATGGGCTCGACGACCCCGGGGCGGGCGAACTGCACCTTCACCTTGGTACCGGGCGTGCCGGTGAGATAATCGGCGGTTCGCGTCAGGGACCAGCCGAGCGTCGACAGGGTATCGACCCGGACGATCTGATCGCCCTCGACGACGCCAGCGGCTTCCGCCGGCGTGTTGGGGAACACCTTGCTCACCGTGACGATCCCGTTCTGGCTCTCGATCTGCATCCCGATCCCACCGTAATGCCCGCTCGTATTGGTGGTGAAATTCTTCATCTCCTCGGGCGTGAAGAGCTGGCTGTACGGGTCGTTCAACTCGTGGACGAGGCCGGTGGCGGCCTTCGCATACACATCACCGGGCGGCAGCGAGTCCACGTAGTGATCCGAGACCAGCGAGAGCACCTGGTCGAGAAGCAACGCGCCGGCGGCCGGCGTCCGTGATTGGAGGACGAATCCTCCGACAGCAGCCGGGATGATGAGGGCGACAGCGGCGACGGCGAACTTTCGGGAGCGGCTCATGAACGGCGAATCCGGGAAGAAGCTCCCGAAAACTATATCGCCTGGTCCTCTCCCCGCACGGGCGAACCAACGGCACGACCGCCGTCCCCGTTCTCCATGCCGCCCTGGCGCCAGAGCGCTTCCCAGGTGAGCTCGCGCCCAGAGCGGAACCGCTTGCGGGACAACCGCAAGCCCTGTGGGGAGATGACGATCGTGAACGCCTCGTCGCCGATGGTGATCTCGCGTCGAATCTCGTGAGTCAGTTTGGTAGCCATGCCGTGTTGTACTCCGATCGGGCCTCAGCGTTCACTCGGAACGTTCCGGATCGGGGTTTACCCCGTCCCGCCCCCCGGACGGAACCCGACTGCCAAGGACGTAGTTGACGTACCAGTGGCGCCGCTCCTGCCGGATCGCCGTGCTGCGGATCACCCCGGATTCCAGCAGCCGCTCGTGAGCCGGCTGCAGAACTCGTTGCAGATGCGAAGGATAGCGCTGCATCAGGGGGAGCAGCTCCTTCAGACGCTCCAGCGAGACCCGCCAGACCAGCCGCCCGTCCGCCCGGGCGAGCTCGAGCAGTCGATACAACCGCCTGGCCACTGGCGAGGCCAGGCCCAGATACCGGGGCAAGGAGAGCGTCACGACGTGCCGGGCCGTGAGGTTCTCGCGAATCAACGGGGCGACGATCGCCCGGACCTCGCCGGGCTCGGCACCCATGGCCGGGTCGAACAGGGGGAGTTGATCGCGATCCACCGCCCGGCGGCGCTCGATGGATACGGACGTGAGCAGGGTGAGACGGCCGTCGAACGCCTCGTTCCGCCCGGCCAGGCGATAGGCTCCGGTGGACTCGAGAACGGTTCGCTCCAGCCGGAAGAGTGCAGCGCGCAGCAGCTCGTACGTGCGTCCATCCACACGGCGCCCCATCGAACGAAGGAAGGCGTGCAGGGTGAACAGAAGCGTGCCGTCGACGGGATTGCCCGCCTCCTGGAAGCGCCGCATGATCTCGACGTACACGTCCTGATCGAAGGTTCCGGGAAGGCGATCGCCGGGACGGGGAAGGACGCGCCAGCGTCCTCCGGCTTCCGTGGTGAACACGAGGGGCACATCATCCGGTGAATCGCTGAGTCGGAACAGCGGAAGCTCCTCGAGCGAGCGATCCAGCGTCACCCGGTGCGGCGCAATGCGCCGGCGGGGCCTGGCGGTCATCACGGACGGATTCGCCGGCCGCACTGCCTGGAGCGTTCCGCTCCGTCACCCGAGCCGAACGGCCTGACCTGTGATCGCACGTGCGGCACGCAGCGATGGCAGGAGGGCGCGCGTCGCCGCGTGCGCCGAGAACGCGGGCGCATGTGCCGAGATGCGGCCGGAGTTGCGCTCGACCAGAAGGACCAGATTACCCTGCTCGGCGAACGTCCCGGCCACGATCTCACCGGCCCGGCCGACCCCGGGGACCAGGGCCTGACGTTGCGGCACGCTATCGGAACTCCTCACGTCCCAAGGCGGCGCGGACCGCCTCGCGCATGGCGATGAGCGCATCCGGGTCGGCTGCCGGTGAGTCCCCCCGCACGTGCAGCTCGATCCCGTCGCCGACGACGACACGATGCCACGCCACGGCCGGCATGTCGTCCTGCTGCGCCGCTGCGGCGTCGGCTCGGACGGCAAGGGCCGGTGCCAATGAAGTCGCCACCCGACGCTCGAGCGCGTCGCCCGTGACGTCCTGCATCTCCTGCTTGATTGCCTCCAGTGTCGCGCCCTCCCGCTGCCGGATCTTGATCGCCAGGAGTTGCAGGAGATGGCGGTATCCGTAGGTGGCTGCCGTCCCGGCTCCCTGTGGGTGGTCGAGGAGCCCGCTGGCGACGTAGAACCGGATGGCCCGCGCGCTCGGTGCGGCCCGTGCCGAAGCGTTGGTTGGTCTCACCCCCGCCGCATCCACCAGCGCCGTGGCGTGCGCGGCCAGCCCGCGGGCATTCCAGGGCGCATGGCGGGCATGGGCGCGAAGCAGACCTACCTGAGTGTCGGACATGGCTGGCGGGGGTGGGGAGTGCCGGGTGTCCACATGTGACAACAATAACGGGCGCGATGATCGGGGGTGAGAGGCCGAACGCACGAGAGCAGCAGAAACGGAGACCGTTCCTGCTGCTCGAATGTCGACGAGACGGCGGGGCCGCGTTCTAACGGCGGCGTTTCCTGGTGGACTTCTGTTTCCGTGCCGCCCCGCGGGCGGGGGCGCGGCGGGCCTTCTTCGCGGGCCGTTTGGCCGTCTTCTTCTTGGCGGGTTTGCGCGTCGCCTTGCGGACGGGCCGCTTCCGCACGGCCTTCTTGGCGGGGCGCTTCCCGGTCGCTTTCCTGGCCGGCTTCCTGGCGGCCTTCTTGGCCAGCTTCTTCTTGGCCGGTTTCTTCTTGGCTGCCTTCTTCACGGTCTTCTTCCTGGCGACTTTCTTCGCGGCTTTCTTGGCCGGCTTCTTCTTGACGGCGTTCTTCACCGGCTTCGTCTTGGCTGCCTCTTTCACCGCTTTCTTCGCCGGTGCCTTGGGGGGAGTGGGAACAGGTGCGGCAGCAGCGGGGGCAGGGGCCGGCGCTGGTGCCGGCGTGCTTGCCGGTGGCGGGGTGGCGACGGACGACTGCCCACCGAACAGATCCTCCTCCTCCTCTTCCTCGCCCGACTCCGCGAACACCTCGGTCTCCTCTTCCTCCTCCTCGAGGTCTTCGGTGCTATCCCACAAGTCGTCGCTGTCGTCCTTGTGGGTCATCCAGCCGCCGTCTTCCTCATCGTCGTCGTCGTAAGATGATCCTCCGCCGTAGCCCAGGTCTTCCGAATCCTCGTCACGATCGGAAAACCCGAACGGGTCGTTCAGCTTTTCGCCCCGCAGCATTGCCCGCCTCCTCGTGTTGGTATAGGGATATCCTGCGCGCGCGCAGTCGTCGTCGATTTGCTGTTGGAAGGGCAATGGAACACGGCGCCCAACGCGGTTCCTTGCACCCGGTCGCGCCGTACCCGATGGTGCGACAACTCCCTAGTACAATCCCGACCTCGTTCCGTCAAGCGCTTCCGCGGACGCGGCTTCGGCGGGACATCACGGGGAGGTATGGCCCCGCGAACGGTCGGTGAACAGGACGTGCGGCGCCGGCGGCCGTCACCGCCGCAGACCTCCGCGCTCAGTCGTCCACGAACTCCACGGGCACCCGCTGTGGAATCACACCGGCCGCTGCGCCGCGATCCAGAAGCAACCGGACCGCCTCGCGCCCCCGCTCCCCGTAGTCCAGGGTCCAGTCGTTGACGTACATGCCGACGAACGTGTCGGCGCGCGAGCGCTCGAGCCCTCTGGCGAACTTCATGGCGTGGTCGAGCGCGTCGTCACGGTGTTCTAACGCATACGCAATACTGGCTCGTAAGTGTCGCGAAATCTTACGAATCAAGTCGCTTCCAAGGTCCTTTCTGATGACGTTCCCGCCAAGCGGAAGCGGCAGCCCGGTCTCCTGATACCACCACTCGCCGAGGTCCTGAATGAGATGAAGGCCCTGATCCCCGAAGGTCAGCTGTCCCTCGTGGATCAGTAGCCCCACATCCGCCTTTCCATCGACAACGGCGTCCTCGATCTGGTCGAATGGGATCGGAACGGGCTCGAACTCGGGTTGAAAGAGACGCAACGACAGGTAGGCCGTGGTCTTGTAGCCGGGAATGGCGATACGCGTACCCCGGAGGCCTTCGCGGGTCATGGGCGTGCGCGCAACGAGCCGTGGTCCATACCGATCCCCGATCGATGCTCCGTGCGGGAGGAGCGCGTACCGATCGGCGAGATAGGCGTAGGCGTGAATCGAAACGGCCGTCACTTCGAGCTCGGCCCGCATCGCACGCTGGTTCAAGGATTCGATGTCCTGGAGCTCGTGCACGTAGGTGAGCCCCTCGGTGTCGATCTTGCCTTCGGCGAGTGCGTAGAACATGAACGCGTCGTCCGAATCCGGACTGTGCGCGACGTGAATTGTGCGGGTCATCGGCCTGAGAGGAAATGCCGGTGCCTATCCCTTACGTGCCTGGGCGAGGGCGGCTTTGATGTCGTTCTCGTGCTGCTGGTATTCCGGGAGTTTCTTGCGCTGTTCCGCAGGCGCCACCTTGAGCAGCCGCTGCAGATAGCGTTTCTCGACCGCCGAATCGCCGCGGGAGCCTGCCGCCTCGGCGGCGAGAATGAGTCCCAGCAGATGGTTCGGATCCTGCTTGAGAATCGTATCGGCTTCGGCAGCGGCGAGCGCCGGGTTGCCCGTGATCTCGCCAAGCCGGCCAAGGTCATAGCGATCGTCGAGCGTCATGGTATCGAGCCGCTCGTACGCGGCCGTGGCCATCGGGGCGAACATCTGGAGAGTGTCCGTGTGGCCGCCCTCGTAGGCGCGCATCATGAGGTCGTAGAGTCGCTGGGCCTGCTCCTCGGGGGACATCTGACTGATGTCCGGCGCCGGTCCCGAGGGCATCAGACCACCGCCATCGGAAGCGGCAGCGGCGGGGCTCCCGTTCGATCCGGCCTGCGCGAACCGCTGGCCGGCAAACATCGCCACGAGCGCCAGCACGGCTATCGCCGCCACTGCCCACGGCAGCGTGCTCTTCGAGCCGTTCGCCGGGGAGGGTGCGCCGGTAGAGGCGGCGGCGGCCGGAGCCGCAGTCGCGCTTCCGGGAACGGCGACGGGCGTCCCGCACCGGTGACAGAACTTGGCACCGGGGGCCAGCTCGGCCCCGCAGGCGCCGCACGCGACACCGCCGAGTGGTGCGCCGCAGTTGGAGCAGAAACGACCACTGGCGGGCGCGCCGCAGTTCGGGCAGGGGGCTGCGGCCGGCGCGGGGGAAGAGGGCTCATTCATGGGGGGATAAGTTAGCGCCTGCGTGACCATCGGGGAGGGTGGCGCCTCCCGGGCGCTGCGGACCCTTTGACATTCCGCGCCGCGCAGGGGAGCTTGAACCGCACGCGCCATACCGGGCTCTCCGGCGGCTCTTCCGCATTCGACTTCCGCTCATGCCCCCATCTCGATCGCTCACACCCAATCTGTCGGGTGCTCGTGCCAAAGATGTCCTCGAGCTCGCCACGCGGCTGAACGTTCGCTTCATGCGGCTGCAATTCACGGACATCCTGGGCGTCAACAAGAACGTCGAGATTCCGGCGTCGCAGTTCGAGAAAGCTCTCGCCGGGGACATCATGTTCGACGGGTCGTCGATCGAGGGATTCGTCCGCATCGAGGAGTCCGACATGTTGCTGGCTCCGGACCTGTCCACGTTCGTGGTCTTCCCGTGGACCGACACCGAGAGCCGGGTCTGCCGGGTCATCTGCGACATCAATCTGCCCGACGGTTCGCCGTTTCCAGGAGATCCGCGGGGAGTGCTGAAGCGCCAACTGGCCCGCGCCGCGAAGCTGGGGTTCTCGATGAACGCGGGGATGGAGGCGGAGTTCTTCATGTTCCGGCGCGGCCCGGACGGGGAGGCGACGACCCGCACGCACGACGTGGGCGGATACTTCGACCTGGCCCCCGTGGACCTCGGTGAGGATGCACGGCGGGGCATCGTCGATACCCTCGAACGCATGGGATTCGAGGTCGAGGCGGGACACCACGAAGTGGCCCACGGGCAGCACGAGATCGACTTCCGGTACGCCGACGCGCTGACGACGGCGGACAACATCGCGACGTTCCGATTCGTGGTGAAGTACGTCGCCCAGCAGTTCGGCCTCTTCGCCTCCTTCATGCCGAAGCCGATCTACGGGCAGAACGGGAGCGGCATGCACACGCACCAATCGCTGTTCCGTGGGACCGAGAACGCCTTCTGGGATCCGAAGGCACAGTGGGAGCTGTCGAAGACGGCGCTGCACTACATCGGGGGGCTCCTCAGGCACGCCCGGGGATACTGTGCGATCACCAACCCGTTGGTGAATTCCTACAAGCGACTCGTCCCCGGGTTCGAAGCACCGGTGAACGTCGCGTGGTCGATGCGGAACCGCTCACCGATGCTCCGCATTCCGGAACGGCGTGGCCCGGGGACCCGGGTCGAGCACCGGGTCCCGGACCCTTCAGCCAATCCGTACCTCGCGCTGGCGGCAATGCTCGCCGCGGGCCTGGACGGGATCGAGACCAAGATTGACTGGCGCGAGCCGGTGAACGAGAACATCTGGGAGATGTCGCACCGCGAGAAACGACGCCTGCGGATCGACGATCTCCCGCACGATCTGAACGAAGCGTGTCGCGAGCTGGAGAAGGATGCCGTGATTCGGGAGGCGTTGGGCGACCACGTGACACAACATTTCCTGGCCGCCAAGCGGCAGGAATGGCGCGCGTATATCTCCCAGGTCAGCCGGTGGGAGGTGGACGAGTACCTGGGGAAGTACTGACCTGCCCGGGCGGGTCCGCGGCTCAGCGGGTTCCGCCACCACCCATCGGCATGTTCATCTTGGTAAATCCAGCGGGAATCGTGAACAACGAATTGTCCAGCGATTTCTTCTGGATGCTGGTGACGACCATCTCCACGTTCCCCTTGTTGTCGAGAGCCTTCAGGGGGAATGCGTCGCCGAGCCGGGCCTCCCAGGTCGTCTGCGCGCCGCCGCCCCGCCCGAAGCCCCCACGCATCGGGGCAAACGAGCCCAACCCCTTCGCAAGACAGACATCGGTGGTGCCCTCAGCGTCCGAGATCGCGGCGTACTCGCATTCATGGCCGGCGATCGATTCCTTCTTTCCCGTCCACTTGATCTTGGAGACCGCGGCCAGCGAGTCCATGTGGACACTGGCTTCGTTCATGGTCTGCTCCATGTACATCTGCTGGGCGGGGATCACCATGGAGACGGTGCGCGCGTTCCGGTCGTACAGCATGATCACGGGCATCCCGTTCGCCGTGAGGTCCATGCGCACCTTGCTCCCCTTGATCGAATACCGGACGGGAATGACCGAGTCCCCGTGCTCCGTGACGTTGAACGTGACCACACCTTCAAAGGTGTTCTGTGCAATGGCGGTGTTCGGCACCATCGTTGCGAGAGCGGCAGCCACCAGCAGTGGGAAGCGCGCATGCATGGGGACGACTCCGGCGTAGGGGGTGGGGGGTGGGGGTGGTCGGAACCGGCAGTGAACCGAGAGACGCACTGACTCCGCGCGAAGATACGAGAATCCGGTAGCCGCCGACAGCCGGGGAGCCCCCGGCACGGCGTGGTGGCGGTCCCTCCGGCCGTACCTCGAACGGCGCGGCAGGCGATCCTGTTGCCGCCCCGCGGCACCGCCGGCTCCACGGGCTCGCCGGATCTCTGGACCGACGGCGCACGCAAACGGCCGGCACCCGTGAGGGTACCGGCCGTCGATCCATCAGCGCTGCGGGGTCAGGCCGGAAACAGCATTTCCCGGTACTTCGGAAGCGGCCATTGCTGATCACCCACCGCCAACTCGAGTGTGTCGCACGCCTCGCGCAACGCGTGCATGGCATCGGAACAGGGGCCGGTCAGGTACTTCGCCTGCTCGTCCAACTTCGTGTGGAGCGATTCCGCCTTGTCGATGGCCCTGCCCAGCGTTGCTCGCTTCTGCCGGACGGCGGCGATCAGCTTGGCGACCTCGCCCGCCGCCTGAACCTGCGCCGCGGCGGAGATGCCCGCTGCTTTCGCGTCCGCTGCAGCCTTGGTGAGCGTGCCCGAGTAGGCGTACCCCGCGGGTAGAATCATGGTGTCCACCATCTCGCGGGTCGTATGCGCTTCGATGAGGATGTCCTTCACGTAGCGCTCCAACCGGACGTGATACCGGGAGTCGAGCTCCTGCCGCGTGAAGATGCCCAGGCTCGTCAACATCTTGCGCGACTTCGCCGTCATCAACTGCGCCAGCGCCTCGGGGGTCCGCCGCAGGTTGGGGAGCCCTCGCCGCTCGGCCTCGGCGATCCATTCCGGCGCGTAGTTGTTGCCCTCGAAGCGCACGTTCTTGGTAGCCCGGAACACGGGACGCACGACCTTGAGCACCGCGTCGTCCACCCGCTTCGTCTTCTTGAGTTCGGCGCGCAACGCCGCCGAGAGCTCGCCGAGTGCTTCGGCGACACCGGCGTTCAACAGACAGATCGGGAAGGCGATCGAGGCCGACGAGCCCACCGCCCGGAACTCGAACTTGTTGCCCGTGAAGGCGAACGGCGACGTACGATTCCGATCGGTATTGTCCTTCGCGATATCCGGGAGCTTGGCGATGCCGAGCTTGATCATCGCCTGCTCGGCGCTGCCGACGGTCTTGCCGCTGGCGATGCTCTCGATCACCTGGGTGAGCATGCGTCCCATGAATACGCTGATGACGGCTGGCGGCGCCTCGTTGGCCCCGAGGCGATGCTCGTTGCCCGACGAGGCGATGCCCGCCCGCAGCAGGCCGGCATGCCGGTGCACGGCCTGCAGCACTGCCGCCAGGAAGAGCAGGAAGCGGACGTTCTGGTGCGGCGTGTCCCCCGGCTTGAGCAGGTTGACGCTGTCGAGTTCCGGTCGGTCGGATGCAATCGACATCGACCAGTTGCAGTGCTTGCCAGAACCGTTGATGCCGGCGAAGGGCTTCTCGTGGAGCACGGCCTGCAGGCCGTGCCGGAGGGCAACCTTGCGCAGCGTGGCCATCACCAACTGGTTGTGGTCGACCGCGATGTCGGTCTCCTCGTACGTGGGCGCCATCTCGTACTGGGACGGGGCCACTTCGTTGTGCCGCGTGACGATCGGCACGCCCAGCTTGTACAGTTCGTGCTCGACCTCGGCGATGCATGCCTGGATCCGCTCCGGAATCCCGGCGAAGTAGTGATCTTCGAGTTGCTGTCCCCGCGGCGGTGCGGCCCCGAGCAGCGTCCTCCCCGACATCACGAGATCCGGGCGCAGGGCGAAGAAGCTGCGGTCGATCAGGAAGTATTCCTGCTCAGGTCCCAAGGTCGTGTACACACGCTGAACGCCCTTGTCACCGAGTAGCGAGAGTAGCTCGATGGCCTTCTCGGACAGCACGTCCGAGCTGCGAAGCAGCGGGGCCATCTCATCGAGGGCCTCACCGTTGTAGCCGATGAACACCGACGGAATGCACAGCGTGCGCACTCCGCCCGACTCGACGATGAAGACCGGGCTCGCCGGATTCCACGCCGTGTAGCCGCGCGCTTCCCATGTTGCCCGGAGGCCACCCGATGGAAAGCTCGACGCATCGGGCTCGCTCTGAATGAGCTGGGCCCCACTGAATGATTCCATCGGCTCCCGATGCTCATCGAAGGTCAGGAAGGCATCGTGCTTCTCGGCCGTCAGCCCGGTCTGCGGTTGGAACCAGTGGGTGAAGTGGGTCACCCCGCGGGAGATCGCCCAGTCCTTGATCACCTGCGCTACTGTGGGGGCGATCTCGAGATCGAGCTTGTTCCCGAGGCGGATCGAGTCGACGAGCTTCTCGTAGACGGCCTTCGGCAGCTTCTCGCGCATCTGGCGGGCCCCGAAGGTATTGACTCCGAAGTACGCCGATGTGGGCGCGGGATAAGGCGACTTGGGGAGCAGAGGGCTGCGGCCGACCACATCGCGGAGTGCGGCAATGCGGCCCGAGGACGATGAACTGGACATTGATGAAACGGGTTGAGGACGGCGAACGGGAGTTGTAGGAACGTGCACAGAAAAATGCATGACATGCACAAAAAAACGCCAAAATGTGCCGTCGGAAGCATCGAATTTACAGTTTCTCAGCCATCCGCTGCAATAGCTGCAAGCAATCAGTGACGCAAATATTCCAAACGCAGAGGTGTGGTGGCGTACTGGATCCCCGGTAGGACGGGGAGACGGGTCTATCGGGCCTTCCTCTCATGTCTGGACGGGTCCGGTGACCAGAGGAAGCGCGACCGTCTCCTTGATCGTACGAAGCACGATCGTGGTCCGCGTCCGCGACACCCCCGGGATGCCTCGCAGCTCGTCCCCGACCAGCCGTTCGATGTCAGATGTGCTGCGGCACCGGAGTTTGAGCAGGTAGTCGTCATCGCCCGAAACACGATGGCACTCCTGCACTTCCGAAAGGGACGTCACCCGATCCAGAAACGCCTCCCGATTGCGGGAGCGGTCGAGCGTGACGCTGACGAACGCCGTGAAATGCAGTCCCACGGTGTCGGGGTCGATGAGGGCGGCATAACCGTGGACGACTCCCTGCTCCTCGAGTTTGTGCACCCGATCCGCCGCCGCCTGAGCGGTAATTCCGAGGAGACTGCCCAGGTTCTTCCAGCTGTCGCGGCCGAACTGCTGAAGCCGTGACAGGGCCTTATAGTCAAGTGCATCCATGGCAATTTTGCTTTGTAATATCAAGCAATAATGCCATGTTCCATTTGTAATCGCAAGCAGAGATAACCGGCAATTGCTCTGGGATCCGGCCGAAATGACCTGGCCTTCAACGCGTCCGTTACTACTCCAAACGTTTGAGTGCGCGCAACTCCGGCACCGTCCTGGTGACGATCCCGACGACGCCGAGCGAGGCGAGCCCCCCCAGAATCACGGCCGGAACCGTGCCCAGCAGACGGGCCGTCACCCCCGACTCGAAAGCACCGAGTTCATTGGAGGATCCGACGAAGATGGCGTTGACTGCCGAGATGCGCCCGAGCATCTCGGGAGGCGACATGATCTGGATGAGCGTCGACCGCACCACGACGCTCACGTTGTCCGCCATGCCGCTCACGGCCAGCAGGGCGAACGAGAGCACCATGCTACGGGACAGTCCGAACGCCACGATGGCGATCGCGAAGGTCGCCACGGCCAGCAGCATGGCACGTCCGGCCCGCTCGAGTGGTCGGCGATGCGCGAGATACAGCGACATCACCACGGCGCCGACGGCGGGAGCCGCGCGAAGCACCCCCAGGCCCTCCGGGCCAACGTGCAGAATATCAGAGGCGAAGACTGGCAGTAGCGCTTCGGCGCCGCCGAGCAGAACCGAGAAGAGATCGAGCGTGAGGGCCCCGAGGATCACCGGGTTCCGGAAGACGAACTGGATGCCGGTGTGCAGGCTCCTGGCGATGGATTCCCGACCGGGTATGGCGGCGGAGCGGACGTAGCGAATGCCGGCAAAACAGACGAACGCGATGACCATCAGCGTCGTGTCGGCGGCATAGGCAACCGTGGCCGATGAGAATCCATACAGGAGGCCGCCGATTGCCGGGCCGAGCACGGCGGCCGTCTGCCACGAGGAACTGCGCCAGGCAGCAGCATTCGCGTACGCGGAGCGTGGGACGATCTCGGCGAGGAGTGCTGCGCGTGCCGGATTGAGAAAGGCGCGGGCGACTCCGCTCACGAAGATCACGGCGAAGAACGGCCATGCACCGGGGAGGATCAGGACGCGAGGGGTGACGCTGAACGCAAGGAAGCTCGCCGAGCACGCCACCAGTGCGGCGAGCGACAGCAAGGTGATGCGGCGCCGATTGAACCGGTCGGCAGCATGGCCGGCCGGGAGCGAGATGCTCAGGAACGGGGCTGCCTCGGCGAGACCGATCAGCCCGAGCGACAACGGGTCGTGCGTGATCGCGTAGATCTGCCAGCCGACGACGATGCCCTGGATCTGCGTCGCCATCGTCATCGTGAACACGCTGACGATGAACCAGCGGAAGTTCACGATGCGGAGGGACGTGTAGGGATCGTGCACCTGCGCCGACGGCGGCGGCGGAACGGAGGGCCCGAGGGGCGAGGCAGGTGCTGGCATGAACGGGCGGAGATTAGCAGATGGGGAAGGCGCGCGATAGCGACATCACGGGTCGGATTAGAAACGGCGAGCGCTGCTCGAACATGCTTGAGCGGGTGTGAAACGCCCACTAAGTTCCACTGGCTTCGGCGCGGTAGCCAAGTGGTAAGGCGGCGGTCTGCAAAACCGCTATACGCGGGTTCGATTCCCGCCCGCGCCTCTCCGAACACGCCCTGCAGCACGATCGCAGGGCGTCGTGCGTTGGGAGAAGCGCGGGCGGGCGTGCCGCTCCTGGTCGCCGCGTTCCACCGTGGTTGATGGACGACGGGCGACGGCGACGGCCGGCCATCCGCCGCGTCTCGCCCCGGCCACCTTCCTCAGCAGAGCTCGCCATGCCCAGCGCTTTCCCGCTCGACTCGCCTTCCACTCCCCGGCGTGCGTTCCTCGGCCAGCTCGCGACCGCAGCGGCGGCACTCACGGCCTCCGCCTGCGTCAGTGGCGGCGCGACCGCGGGGGGTACGGGATCGGTCGCGGCATCGTCCACCATCGAGGTGCCACCGAAGCTTCCGCCGGTACCACCGCTTCCGCCGCTGAAATTCGACGACACCTGGACTGCCAGGGTGACCGGCCGGTATCGCGCCGTCTTCGACTCCCCCGAAATCGAGGATGGCACGGCAATCTTCAATGCGTACACGTTCATGCAGGGCTTCGAGAGCATGTACGGTGTACGGGATGCCGACGTGAACGCCGTGATCGTCGTCCGTCACTCGGCCATCCCGATGGCGTTCGACGACGCGATCTGGGACCGGTACGCCCTCGGAGCATTCACCAAGGTGAAGGAGCCCGGAACGGAACGGTGGGCACGGCGCAACCCGTTCTGGAAGGCGGCGCCCGGCGACGAGCAGGACGCCGATTTCACCTTGGAGGCTCTAGAGAAACGAGGCGCGGTGGTGCTTGCCTGCGCACTCGCCACGCACGGTATGGCCAGTATTCTCGCGAAACGCTCCCACGAGAAGGCAGACGCCGTATTCGATGAGCTTCGCCGCCACCTGGTGCCGGGCGTGCAGCTGCAGCCGTCGGGAATCTTCGCTGCCATTCGCGCTCAGGAAGCCGGTTGCCACTACATCCGGTCGACCTGACGGGCACCCGGCGCCGGTCGAGCCCCGGTCCACACGGCGGCCGCCGCCAGGTACCGCGCGAGATCCGCATGATCACCGGCCTCGATCGCTCGACGCAGGTGGCGGAGGTGGTCCTCGAAGGCGTCGAGCGTGCCGATCAGGAAAGGACGATTCTGTCCGGCAATCTGGGTCCAGAGATCGGGGGAGCTGGCGGCGAGCCGCGTCATGCCGCGGCCACCGGGACCGAGCGCGTCGACTGTGAGCCCGGCCTCCCCGAGGGCCAGCGAGAGCGCGGCACTGAGCATGTGAGGCAGGTGACTCACCCACGCCATGCGCCGGTCATGTGTGTCGGCGTCGATGACCTCCGGGCACGCGCCGAGGGCCGCCCAGAAGGCCGCGGCTTGTGGCAGGGCGTCGCTGCCGACGCCGGTCGGGGGACAGAGAAAGACCGGAACTCCGTCGAAGAGCCCGGCGCGCGACGCGGCCCAACCCGAACGGTGGTCGCCGGCCAACGGGTGGCACCCGACGAAGCGGCCGCCGAGCCCGAGCGCTTCGGCGCTCGCCACGATGTGGCGTTTCGTGCTTCCGACGTCCATCACCAGATGGGCGGGGCCGAGATGGGGGGCCAGGCGGCTGAGGACGTCGACGGCCGTCTGAACGGGCACGGCGATGACGACGATAGGTGCATCCGCCACTGTGGCCAGATCGGGCGCACGACGAATGCGCGCGACTTCGGATTCCCCGTCCCTGCCATCGACGATATCAGCAAAACCGGTGTCGTAGGCGGTGACCTCGATCCCGCGGCGGAGCAGATCGCGGGCAAGTGATCCGCCCATCAAACCGAGGCCGACGATCCCGACGTGTTGCCTTGCGGTCGTCATGGCTACTCCTCGGTCAACTGCGCTCGGCGCGACATGCCGATGATGTGCCAGAAGAGGTACCGCACGTCTTCCTCGGGGGCACCTTCCTCACGTGCGATCTCGCTGACCCGGCGAATCACGGAGGCTTCGCGAGCCGGGTCGAGGGCGGGAAGGCCGGCGGCATGCTTGACGACGCCTACCTGGCGCGCCAGTTCGACGCGGCGCGCGATGTGACGAATCAGGTCGCGGTCGATACGCTCAATTTCGGCGCGCAGGTCCGCGAGATCGGGCGGTCCCTCGTTGTGATCATCGGTCGGCGTGCTCATGCCGCGACCTCCGATTCGACGACGGAAAAGGTAAGCGTACGACCGGCGGCCTCGGCAAAGGGTCGCAGCCGCATCATGAGATCGCGGAAGGCATCGAAGGTCAGCGACTGATCACCGTCGGACAGCGCGCGATCGGGTTTCGGATGTACTTCCACGATGAGGCCGTCCGCCCCGGCCGCGACCGCAGCCAGCGCCAGGGGCGCGACGAGGTCGGCCCGGCCACCGGCGTGACTCGGATCGACGATCACCGGGAGATGCGTCTCTCGCTTGAGGACCGGGATCGCCGCAATGTCGAGGGTGTTCCGCGTCGATGGCTCGAACGTGCGAATCCCCCGTTCGCAGAGGACCACGTCGTGATTACCCTGGGCCATGATGTATTCCGCCGCCATCAGGAGCTCGGCGACCGTTGCGGACATGCCCCGTTTGAGCAGTACGGGACGCTGCGTCCTGCCGACCTCGGCAAGGAGAGCGAAGTTCTGCATGTTGCGGGCGCCCACCTGGAGCATGTCGACGTGCTCCGCCACCAACTCCACCTGCCGGGTGTCCATGACCTCGCTGACGACGGGGATGCCGGTACTCGAACGGACCTCGGCGAGCATGCGGAGCGCTGCGGCACCGAGTCCCTGGAAGGCGTAGGGAGAGGTTCGCGGCTTGAAGGCACCGCCGCGAAGCATGGCCGCTCCGGCGGCGCGCACGAACCGGGCCGTTTCGTGCAGCATGTCCCGACCCTCCACCGAACAGGGCCCCGCGATGACGGTGAAGTCGCGCTCGCCGATGGCGATGCCCGCCGCGTCGCCGAAGCGGACGACGGTTCCGCCCGGCACGAATTCACGCGACACCAGCTTGTACGGTTTGAGGATGGGTGTCACCGACTCGACGCCCGGCAGGGACAGCAGGCCGGCCTCGCGAAGCAGGGACTCGTCCCCGATGCAGCCGATGATCGTGCGCCGTTCGCCGCGCGACAGATGGGTGCGCAGGCCGAGACCTTCGACGCGTTCGCGAATCCCGTCGAGTTGAGCCTCGGTGGCGCCGGGCGTGGTGACGATGATCATGCGCTCTCCGGATGGGTGCAGTGGTGCGGAAACGAAGAAGGAGCCCGTGGTGATCCACGGGCTCCTGGTGAGTCGAACGAAGTTGACGCGGCTTCAGTCGCGCGAACGTCTCCGACCACGGCCCGTAGCTGGGACCGCGCGGTAGTAGTAATAGGCGACGAGGTGACGGCGCATCATGGGCGTCAAGATACCGTCCCTGGCGACCAGGTCAAGTGGCGTCCGGACGCTACCGCCACCGGCCGACGTTCCACGTAAGGCCTGCGTAGAGCGCTGGTGGCTGCAATCCACTCACGTTGGCGATGAACCCGGCGTCGGCGACGAACCACGGATGCACGGTCCACGTTGGGCCGGACAGAAACCCGACGCTCGGTCCGGCGCCGAATCCCGGGTAGCCGAAGATCTCCGCCGCCAGTGCCAGCGGACCGGCGATCGTGGTGCCGGTGGAGACCGTCCAGAGCGCCGCATTGGTGCCGTCGCTGTGGCGCGTGTACCCCAGGTTGAGGTCGAGCGCCGTCGGGCCCAGCGCATGGCTCGAGATGACCACCAGGGAGTAGTCCGTGGTACCAGTGCCGGTACCCCGCGGGCGCGATCCCGTCGGCAATTTGATCGACGGTTGCACTGCGAAGTCGCCGAGCAACGGCATGCCGTCCGCCAGCCGCCACTTCAGGGCGACGGCGTCGTCCCCGATCCCCCAGGGACGGGCGGCCGGTGGCCGGACGGTCGTGAGCGCGATGTCGAACTGCATGCGCCGCGCAACGCCGAACTTCAGCAGCGTGGGGGTGGCGATGCTCGACGCTCCGGGACCGAGGCGGTCGCGCTCGACGCCGCTTTCGATCTCGAACCATCCAGGGGCGACCGTCCCGGCATTCGTCGCAACGGTGGGACGTTCAGGGTTCGCCGTGTGCGGCGAAGCCGCCGCTTGGGCCAGGACACGAGGCGCGGACCCGAAAACGAGCGTGCCCCACACCAGCGGAATCAGGAACGGGTGCCGACTGGACATGCGCGCCGGGACGAACCACGTGTTCGGGACATCGAGGACTACCTGAAAATGGACTTCGGGATCATCACATGCACCCCCAGCGTTCCGTCGACCAGTTCGGTCACGTCGACATCCGACGAGACACTGACCAGCATATAGGCCTCGTCGCGCGACAGGCCCTTCTGCGTGACGAGGAAGTCGATCGCCTCGCGGATGGCGTTCTTGGTAGCCGTTACGAGATTGCTGTCGATTCCCATCGCGATGTAGTCGGTCGGCGTCTCGGCACGGGGCCATTCGGCGTGCAGATCCTTCCGCACGATGATCTGGAACCGGCCTTCGAGGGAAGTCTCCATCGCCGTGATGTCGACCTCCCCGTTGCCCTGGCCGGCGTGGCCATCGCCGATCTCGAGCAGTGCCCCCTTCGTCCAGACGGGGATGTACAGGGTGGTACCGGCCACGAGGTCCTTGTCGTCGAGATTGCCGGCATAGATGCCGGGTGGTACGCTGCTGACCCGTCCCATCGCCGCGGGCGGTGCATCGCCGATGCTGCCGAAGAACGGGTGCAGCGGGATGTCGATGCCGGGCGCGAAGTGGGCGACCATGTGCTGCCGGTCGAGCGGGATGATCTTCATGCGGGAGTAGGGGAAATCCTCGGGCAGGAACCCGCCCCGGGGTCCGAACGCATTGTAGGCGTACGGAATGGCGAGGTCGATCTTCTCGATGCGGACTTCGAGCACATCCCCGGAATCAGCGCCCTCGACGTAGATCGGCCCGGTGAGAATGTGGCCGCCCGGTCCGCGGTCCTTCACGTGCGCGAAGATGTCCCGCAATGACGGCTGCACGTCGGCCGAATCAACCCCCGCACGCTCAAGCCGGGTGGGACTCGACGTAATGAGCGTGCCGACGTCCACCTCGTCGCCCGACTTGATGTGGAGCACGGGCCTGGCCTGCGACCAGTAGTAGCCCCAAGCCACGGTGCTCGGGGTCGGCATCAGGTGGTAGCGGTGGCCGGCGGGAGGCGCCGCAACGGCAGCCGACTGCGCCGCGGCCGGCGCGGCGAGAGCGATGTACAGGATGACGAGCGCGAGGCGGGAGGAAGGCACGGCAAGCTCCTGACGTGTGGAGGGGAGGGCGACCGCTTGCGGCGGCGGAACCGGCTGGGCGGCAATCGCACGACACCGGAGGGCCCAGTATCTTGCATCGACACGTCAACGCGGGCCAGGGGAATGGGCAGAGGATCGGAGTGGACGAAACTGATCACGTACGGATCGGCCCTGGAAGCCGATGTGGCCGTGGCGCGGCTTGAATCGGCGGAGATTCCGGCCGTGTCACGAGGCAACGACATCGTCGGCATCTTCGGCCCCGGTTTTCAGGGAGTGACCGCCAAGGGAGTCGACGTTCTGGTTCCGGCCTCGGCGGTGCGTGACGCGCGGTTCGTGCTCGGGCTGGACGACGGGGATGAAGACGAGGAAGACGAAGAGGAAGACGAGGAGGACGAGGAAGACGACTGAGGGCCGGGACGCGAGGTCGCCGCATGCCGGGGTGGAACTCCCCACGGCCGCCCGGCGCTCCCCCCCGGCCGGCCTGCGCGGCACCACCGCGGCAGCGCGATGTAGACGAAGAGCCCGCCGGCACACTGCATGCCGGCGGGCTCTTCAACGTCGGTGCGAAGTATCGTCGATTACTTACGGTGCTGCGCGTTGTCGGCGCCGAATCCGGAATCGGACTGGCCGACCTCGCCGTGTTGCTCCACCCGGAGCACCTGTTGCTGGGTATCACCGTTGAGGGTGAGCGTCACGAGGTAATCTCCGGCGCCGACGGTGCTGCCACCGCGTCCGAATCCGCCGAAGCCACCGCGACCGCCGAGGCCGAGCAAGTCTCGCATCTGACGGAAACCACCCGGGAACGCAGCGGCGATGTTGGCAAAGCCGCCGCGTCCACCGCGACCGGCTCCCTGCACCGGACCTTCCGCGGGCCGTTCGACGAACCCGGTTTCGCCTCCCCGACCACCCCGTCCGCCGCGGCCACGGCCAAAGAATCCGGCCATGCTTCCACCCTGAGCCATGCGGCGCAGTTGGGCGATGGTCTGCGGGTCCATACCCGACTTGGACAGCGAGTCGAGCACGTGCTCGGTCTTTCTCGCCCGCAGAATGCTGTCCCGAACCTCGGACGGCGAGAGCTTGGGTGCCGGCGGACGCTGCGACGATTGGAAGTTCCAGGTGACGGTATGGATGCCGGCAGCCCCGGGGCCGCGCACGTTCGCGATCGTGTCACCGGCGACGTCCGATACGACGACGTCCACCTGGCCGCGCACGCGGCTGGCCAGCCGGTAGCTGATCTCGGCCCCGTACTCGGGGCTCGGAGCCTCGAAGACCTGCTGGCCCTGTCCATTGGCCGAGGCGCCCATTGCCGGGCCCTGTCCGTACTGGTATGCCGTGACGGGCTTGAAGAGGTGCACGTTGGCGGCGAGCACCTTGGCGTTGAGCTGCTCGATCGGCGCGATCGGCGCGATCCAGATGCCGCGGCCGAACGTGGCGGCGATCAGGTCGTGGTCCCGCGGCTGGATCTTGAGGTCGTACACCGGCACCGTGGGCATTCCGGACATGAAGCGCGACCAGTGCGCCCCACCGTCGATCGATGCGTAGGCCGCCCGCGACGTACCGACGAACAGCAGGTTGCGGTTGTACGGATCCTCGCGGATTACGTGGACGTAGTCCGACCCGCCCGTCGGCAGGTCGCTGGCGATCGAGTGGAAGGTCTTGCCGCCGTCGTTCGTCTCGTAGAGGTAGACGCCGAAATCGTTGTTGCGATGGTTGTCGAACGCGACGTAGAACGTGTTCGTGTCGAAGTGCGACGGTTCGATGCGGCTGACGTAGGTGCCGGCCGGTACGCCCGGGAACCGCCCGTTCAGCTTCTCCCAGGTGGCGCCGTCGTTGTGGGTCATCCAGACGTTGCCGTCGTCGGTGCCCGCATACAGCCAGCCGGGCCGGAGGTACGACTCGGCGAGTGAGACGATCGTGCAGTAGTTCTCGGCACCCGTGGCATCGTTGGTGATGCCGCCGGTCGTGACGAGGCTGACGTGGATCTTTGCCGTGTCGTCGGTGCTCAGATCGGGCGAGATCGGATAGAGGTTGTCGCCACGATCCATCGACTTCAGCACGCGATTCCCCGCCATGTAGAACACGCGGGGATTGAAGGCGGAGATGATGAAGGGCGTCTCCCAGTTGTAGCGCATGTCGAGCGCGATGGAATCGTCCTTCTGCGTCTTGCGCAACTCCGCGATCTCGCGCTTCTGGGTGGCTGTCTCGGGCCTGGTGGTATCCCCGCGCACGGAGAGGATCGAGTCCTCCCACATGCGGTACGATGCCTGCCAGGTCGGCTTCTGCAGCCTGGCGTTCTCGCCGGTCTTGAGGTTGCGGCGGACCACGCCGCCCTCCTGGGACTCGCCCCAGACGATGTTCGGGTTGTTCGGATCCTGGGCCGTGTAGAAGCCGTCACCGCCCGAGATGGTGAACCAGTACGCGTTGGTCACCGGGCCCTGCTTGCGGGCGCTCGGCCCGCACCAGCCGCCGTTGTCCTGGGCGCCGGCGCAGACGTTGAACGGCACCGCATTGTCGTAGCTGACGTCGTAGAACTGCGCGATCGGCAGGGTGTTGAGGTATTCGAAGTTCCCGCCGCGGTCCCAGGTCTGCGCCACACCGCCGTCGTTGCCGATCAACCAGTGCTGGCCGTCGTTAGGATCGATCCAGATCGCGTGGTCGTCGACGTGCACCTCACCGGTGGCCGTGCGCGCGGTCTTCCCGCCGTCGTCCGAGAACAGGAAGGGTGTGGACGAGAAATAGACGCGGTCCGGATTCTGGGGATCGACCGCGACGCGCGAGTAGTAGAAGGGGCGCGTATCCTGGTCGTTCATCCAGCGCCAGGTGTGCCCGCCGTCGTCGGAACGGTAGAGGCCGCTCAGCAGCCGCTGGGCCACGGGCTTCCGCGGCGTGTCGCCGATGGAATCGCTGGCCGGAGCGAGGATCGGGTGATTCTTGCCGCGCATCGAGTCGGCCTCGACGAGCGCGTAGACGATCCGGGGATTGCTGCGGGCGAACGCGACCGTGATGCGGCCCTTCTCGGTGGACGGGAACCCGCCGCCCTTCACCTCGGTCCACGTGTTGCCGCCGTCGGTGCTGTGCCACAGCCCGGAGCCGGGCCCGCCCGACTTCAGATAGTAGGGACCGCGGATGCGCTGCCACGCGGCGGCGAAGATGTCGTTCGGGTTCGACGGATCGATCTTGACGTCCACGAACCCGGTTCTGTCGTTGATGTACTTGATGCGCTTCCAGGTATTCCCGCCGTCCGTGGTCTTGTAGAGGCCCCGCTCGCCCTTGTTGTCCCAGGCGTGTCCCAGCTCGGCGATGTACACGACGTTGGCGTTGGCCGGGTCGATGGCGATGTTCCCGATCATCTGCCCGTCCTTGAGGCCCATCATCTTCCACGTCATCCCGCCATCGGTGGACTTGTAGACGCCGTCCCCGGGCTCGATGGTGTTCCGGCTGTTCGGATCACCGGTCCCGACCCACACGACGTTCGTGTCGGACGGTGCGACGGCGATCGCCCCGATCGACGCGACGGGCTCGTTGGTGAACAGGGGCCGGAAGGTGGTGCCTTCGTTGGTCGTCTTCCAGACGCCGCCGCCGGCGGCGCCGACGTAGAAGGTCTTGGAAGGAAACCCGATGCCGGCGATGGCATTGACCCGGCCGTCGAAGTTGGCCGGTCCGATGTTTCGCCAGCGCAGGCCGGCGATGGTCGCGGAGTCCAGGCTCTGACCCGCCGCGGGCAAGGCGGCGGCAGCGCTCAGGAAAGCTCCGGCGAGGAAGGGAAGGAGCCGGTAGCGTTGCATGGGAGGTCCTGTGAGAGTGCGAGGAACGGCTCGGCGGGACCGAGCTGCACCGGTCCGCTCCGGGCCGGTGGCTGACACGACAATACCATATACGGCACGTGCTTCGGGAGTGTTGAACGGGCAGGCCACCAGGTCCGGCGCGTACGCCCTCCCACCCGCTGGGCGGTACGCGCCCGGGCCCCGGTTGCCCCGTACTTGTGGTTTCTTTATCGTCCGACGTCCGACGGCCCGGCCCGCGCGCCGATCCCCCTCAACGCCCACCCGGAGGCCCCACCATGTCGCTGGGCGATTTCATCAAGAAGCAATTCATCGACGTCATTCAGTGGACGGAGGATGCCGACGGGACGCTCGCCTTCCGATATCCGATGCGCGATATGGAAATCCAGTACGGCGCGCAGTTGACGGTTCGTGAATCCCAGATGGCGCTGTTCGTGAACGAGGGCAAAGCCGCCGACACGTTCAGTCCGGGACGCTACACGCTGGAAACGCGCACGCTGCCCGTGCTGACGAACCTCCTGAACTGGGACAAGCTGTTCAAATCACCGTTCAAGTCCGACGTCTATTTCTTCTCGACGCGAGTCCAGACCGACCAGAAATGGGGCACGCAGCAGCCGATCACGATTCGCGACAAGGACTTCGGCATGGTCCGGATCCGGGGCTTCGGTATCTACACGTACCACCTGACCGAACCTCTGAAATTCCATCAGAAGGTGAGTGGCACGCGCGAACTGTACGTCGTGGGCGACCTCGAGGGCCAGCTCCGCGACACCATCCTGGCGCGGTTCGCCGATGCGTTCGCGACCAGCGGGGTCCCGTTCCTGGACATGGCGGCCAATCAGGGCCTGCTCGCCGAAAAGCTCAAGGCGACGCTGTCGCCGGCCTTCGGGGAGTTCGGGCTGGCCCTCGATTCGTTCGCCGTGGAGAACCTCTCGTTGCCTGACGAGCTGCAGAAGAAACTCGACGAGCGCATCAGCATGAACATGATCGGCAACATGCAGCAGTACACGCAGTATCAGGCGGCGCAGTCGATGCCGATCGCTGCCGCCAACGAGGGAGGGGGTGCAGGGCTCGGCGCGGGGCTCGGCGCGGGCATGGCGATGGGGAAGGCGATGGCCGACGCCGTGAGCGGCGTGGGCCAGCCGGCCGCGGCCACACCGCCGGGTACGACCGCTCCGACGACGGGAGCCGGAGCCGCCGCGGAAGGCGACACGAAATTCTGCATCGCCTGTGGCAAGCCGATCCCACGCAGCGCGAAGTTCTGTCCGGAATGCGGTGGCGCACAGTCCTGACTCCCCGCGCTCCCGATCCACGCCGGTACCGACCATGACCGCGCCCACCGTGACCTGCCCGAATTGTGGGGCCGCGATCCGGTTCGAGTGGTCGGGCGCCGTGCAGACGACCTGCCCCTACTGCAAATCGGTGCTCGTGCGCGACGACGTGAATCTCAAGACCGTCGGCACGGTGGGCGACTTCCCCGCCACGAGCTCGCCGATCCAGATCGGCACCACCGGCAGCTTCCGCCACCGCCGGTTCGCCGTGATCGGCCGCGTGGTCTACGAGTACGACCGCGGCTCCTGGAACGACTGGCACGTACACCTGGATGACGGCACGAGCGCGTGGTTGAGCGACGCCCGGGGGGAATACGCGTTCTCCATCAAAACGGCGACCGCGGAGGCCCCGACGCTGGAGAAGTTGCGCGTCGGCAGCAACTTCGTGTGGGAGCGGCGCATCTACAAGCTGATGGCGGTCACGAAGGCGCGGTATCGCGCGGTCGAGGGCGAACTGCCGTTCACGACGTGGAACCGGCGCGAAGCGACGCTGGTCGACCTCGATGCCACGGATGGGCATATCGCCACGATCGACTATCGCGACCAGCCGCCCGCCGTCTACCTGGGCGAATGGACGACGTTCGACGACCTCCATCTGGCGCGGCTTCGCGCCATCGACGGATGGCCGCTCCCCGCGTAGAAGGGCTCTCCTGTCCGAACTGCGGCGCCGCGATCACCATCCGCGCGGTCCAGCAGACGCAGACGGTCGTCTGTCCGGCCTGCCATGCCGTGCTCGATGCCCGGGACCAGCAACTCAGCGTCCTGCAGGCCTACCAGCAGAAGATGACCTTCGAGCCCGACCTGCCCCTCGGAACCCGCGGCACGCTGCGCGGGGATCCATACGAGGTCAGCGGGTTCCAGGTGCGCAGCGTGCGCCAGAACGACGTGGAGTACTTCTGGCGTGAATACACGCTGTGGAATCCCTACAAGGGCTACCGGTACCTGATGGAGTACGACGGCCACTGGTGCGACTTCGACATCACCCGCATTGCGCCGTCGGAGTTGGTGAGCGGTCGGCAGCCCTTCGTGCGATACGACGGCGCGACGTTCCGGCATTTCCGCACGACCACGGTGACGACGGTATTCATCCTCGGCGAATTCCCGTGGCAACTGCGAAGCGGCGATCACGTGACGTCGCGCGACTTCATCGCCCCGCCCCGGTTGCTGTCCGAAGAAGTCTCGTCGAGCGCGACCGTGTGGGCGATCGGCACTTGCGTGCCGACGTCGGTGATCTGGCATGCCTTCGCCCGTCCGGGCGAGCCCCCGCCGACGAAGGGCGTGTTCCTCGCCGAGACGAACACCTACGCGCCACGCGTCAAACAGCGGGCATGGATTTCGGCCATCCCCGCGCTACCGATCGTCGCGGCGCTGTTGCTCCGCCCCGCATTCGCACCGAGAGGCACGGTATGGAGCGCGGCATGGCCGTACGGTCTGCTGCTTGCGATCTGCGCGGTGCCGGTGGTGGTGGAGGCGGTGCGCGCGTCGCGTTTCGAGCGCGCGCGCTGGTCGGCGAGCGATTACGCACCCGATGCAACGTGAAAGAAAGAGCTTGTGTTTACGCGACGAAACCACAATTGTTCTACGTATGGAGTGGGACGCCGGATCGCATCGGCCGTCCGCACACCGCAGCACCAGTCATGGGATCGTCACGCTGCCGGGAGCGTGGCGCGGAGTCGAATCGGTTGCGGGGGCCGGTTCGTACTTTGCGAGATCCGCAAGCAGCCCCGTTAACGCCACACCGCTTGCGGATCTCGACCCAGACGGTCCGATGACAGACCGCCTCGCTGCGCTTCACGCCGGCTCGACGTTTCCGGTCGCGTCCCCCTGCTCGCCCTTCTCCCCCGCCAGCGCCTCCTGCTGCAGCGCCGCAGCCCCGAGCAGGCCGCCCAGCCCCATCGATTCGACCGCCGAGCTCGGCACGAGCATGAGCGCGCCCTTCTCCTTGAGCCCCTCGTACAGGATGTTCATGGCCCGCAGATGCAGCGCGGTCGGATTGTGCTGGTAGGATTTCGCCGCCTCGTGGAACAACTGCGCGATCTCCACCTCCGCCTGGCCAAGGATGATCCGCGCCGACTTCTCCCGTGATGCCTGCGCTTCCCGCGACATCGCATCCTGCAGCGATGTCGGGATCACCACGTCGCGCATCTCGACGGACTGCACGGTCACGCCCCAGGGAGTCGCCCGTTCATCGATCAACTGCTGCAGCTCGGTTTCGATCTTCTCCCGTCCGCGCAGCAGATCGGCCAACGACGTGCGCCCGATGATGTCGCGCAGCGCGGTCTGGGCGGCCCAGCTCACGGCCTGCGCGTAGTTCTGCACCTCCAGGGCCGCCTTCTCCGGGTCATAGACCATCCAGAACAGCACCGCATCGACGTTCACCGGCACCGTATCCAGGGTGAGCGTCTGCTCGGCGGCGAAGCCGGTGGTGAGCACGCGCTGGTCGATCCAGAACGCGACGGAGTCGATGAAGGGCGTGATGAAGAAGAGGCCGGGGCCCCGGAGTCCGGCGTAGCGGCCAAGATGCAGGACCACGCCCCGCTCCCACTGCTTGGCGATCTTGGGCGAGACGGACAACACACTGCCGAGGAGCAGACCGCCGATGAGACCGGCCGGCTGCCGGGTGAGCAGGGTCGCGATCGCTCCGGCGATGGTGGGAGCGAGCAACACGACCATGGACACGATGTTGAACCGGGGACTGTTGTCGAGACGCAGCACGGCATTGCCGATGCGGTCGTCGGAAATTTCGTAGGGCATATCAGCGAGCCTCCCGTGAGCGTTGCTGGAGGTGCCGGATCACCTCGGCGGCCGGAATGCCCACGGCGGACGCCTCCGCCAGAGTCCGGTCGGCGATGCTGCGGAGTGCGCGCTCGCGTTCTCGCCCGGATTTCGCGATCGCTGTCGGATCCTTCACCCGGGTGCCGACGCCGCGTTGGGTGGCCAGAACGCCCGCCCGCTCGAGCTCCGCATATACCCGGGCCACGGTATTGGCGTTGACCCGGAGTTCCACGGCAAGCTGGCGAACCGTGGGCAAACGCTCGCCCCGCCTGAGCACGCCCGCCGCGATGGCGGCGCGGATCGCGTGCTCCAGCTGCGCATAGAGCGGCACCGGACTGGACGGATCGACACGGAACATCGCTTGTTTGAATGTACTAGCGTTTTAGTACAAATCAACGAACGCCGCCCGGGCGGTCGCTCCTGACAGCGCCGGATGGGCGATGCATCTTTGGGCGCCTCACCCCCGCCCGCCGTCCCCCTTCCTCCGCCACCGCCCGCCTTCACCCAGCGCCGCATGCCGCATCCCACGGAACCGAAGGAACTCTCCCGTCGGCTCGGCCTCTTCGACGCGACGATGATCGTCATGGGCGGCATCATCGGCGCCGGGATCTTCATCAATCCGTACGTGGTGGCGCAGCAACTGCACACGCCGGCGTTGATTCTCGGCGCGTGGGCGGCGGGTGGGCTCATCGCGCTCACGGGCGCGTTCGTGTACGCCGAGCTGGCCCAGCTGCGGCCGCAGGTGGGTGGCCAGTATGCCTATCTGCGCGATGCCTTCCACCCGATGGTGGCGTTCCTGTACGGATGGGGTCTCCTGCTGGTGACCCAGACCGGCGGCATGGCGGCCGTTGCCGTGACCTTCGCGAACTACTTCCGGGAGCTGACCGGCACGAGCATGACACCGGCGCTCCTCGCCGTGCTCGCCCTGGCCCTGCTCACGGTGGTGAACTGCTTCGGCGTGCGCTCCGGCAGCAACGTGCAGAGCGCCCTCATGGTCACGAAGATCGTGGCCGTGCTCGCCCTGGTGGCGCTCGGATGGAAGGCGGCCGGTGTCCCGGCCGCCTCCGCGACAACGGCAACGGCGGGAGGGAAGCCGATCCCGATCGCGTTCGCCGCGGCGATGGTGCCGGTGCTCTTCGCCTACGGCGGCTGGCAGACGTCGAGTTTCGTGAGTGGTGAACTCAGGAACCCGACGCGCGATCTGCCGCGGGGGCTGGTCATCGGCGTGATGGGGGTGATCCTGCTCTACCTTGGCGTGAACGTGGTGTGTCTGCACGCGCTGGGGCCGTCCGGCCTCGCCCGCACGACGACTCCGGCCTCGGACGTCATGCGGCTCGCGTTCGGCTCCGTCGGCGCCCGGCTGATTGCGGCGGGCATCGCCGTGTCGACGATCGGGTTCCTGAGCCAGGGAATGCTGACGGCACCCCGCGTCTACTATGCCATGGCCCGCGACGGGATATTCTTCCGGGTCATCGGTTGGCTCGATCCGCGGTCACGCGTGCCCACCGTGGCCATCGTGCTGCAGGGAGTGTGGGCGGCGGTGATCTCGGTCTCGGGACGATACGACCAGATTCTGAGCTACGTCATCTCGATGGACGCGGTGTTCTTCGGACTGACCGGTACTGCGCTGCTCGTCCTGCGCCGCCGCGAGTCGCGATCCGGCGCGGATCAGGCCGGCATGGGGCGCGTCACGATGCGAATGCCGGGTCATCCCTGGACGACGCTCGCATTCGTCATCGCGTTCTGGGGCGTGGCTCTGAGCACGATTCTCCAGTTTCCAAGGGCGTCGGGAATCGGTCTGATCATCATGGCGGCCGGCGTGCCGGTCTACTGGATCTGGGCTCGGCCCCGTTCCAACGGAATCGGGAAGGCCGGATAGCCCGACCGCGTCACGCCGGCGGTCAGCGCGAAACGGAATGCGCCGAGGGGCCGGGAAACGACGGCGCGTGGCGGCGCGTGCTGCATAGCGTGGAGGCATGACGCGATGGCTGCTCCCTACGCTCACGCTTGCGACGATGGCCGCCTGCCGGCCGTCCGGCCCCGGACTCGGTGACACGACGACCGCTGCGAACCCCCACGGGGTGACGGTGCGGGTGCTCGACGTCGGTCAGGGCGATGCCACCTACATCACGAACGGCGGCAGCCGGGTGTTCATCGACGGCGGCCCCGACCGCCGTCGATTCGGGCATCTGCTCGATTCACTGCGTGTGCACGACGACACGGTCGACGCCGTGATCCTCTCCCACCAGCATTTCGACCACTACAGCGGACTGCGCGAACTCTTCCGCTCATCACGCCACATCATCGTCCGCTACTTCTTCGAAAATCAGGATCCGTCCACGGCCGCGTCCCTCCGAGAGCTTCGGGACTCGATCGCTTCACGCGTGACGCAGGGCTCGCTGATCTACCGGGACACCGATGATCCGTGCGGCGACGGACGCGCCGTCTGCACGCTGACGCTCCGGGGCGGCGCCCAGCTGCATCTGCTGCGGCCCTACCCCCGTCTGGTGACGATCAACGATCGCTCGGCGGCGGTGAAGCTCGTCGGCGCCGACTCGGCGTCGTTCACCATGTGGCTGGCCGGCGATGCCGAGCGAGCGGCCATCGACTGGTTCCTCGGGACGACGGGCTACGCGCTCGACCCGGGCATGCGCGTGAACGTGTTGAAGGGCGACCACCACGGCAGCTGCAACGGGGTGACGATTCCGTACCTCGCGGCGCTCCACCCGGACACGGCCGTGCTGTCGATGGGTGCGGAGAACGACTACGGGCACATGCACGAGCAGGCGAAGGCGGTCTATCAGGCGGCCGGCGTCCCGTGGTACCGCACGGACCAGAATGGGTCGATCACGATCTACTCGCCGGGCCGGCCGGGAGCCGGCTACCGAATGGCCGTCGGGCGACGTGGGACCGACCGCGACGGGCCATCCGATCGGGAGGCGTCCGCACGGGGCTGTGAGGACAATTAGAGCGTGATGTCGCCGCCCGGATCGCGGCGCCCTGATTCCCGCCGCATGGCCCGAGTCTGCGCCGCCGAGGCGGCCCGGGCCGAATCCGTGGCCTCCCGATCAATCGTGATCCGGAGGGCCGACCGCGTGCCCTCTGGGTCGAGATCGTGCTCTACGGACAGCACCTGCCCTTCGGCGGCCCCGCGCGGCAGCACCCACTGTGGTAGACGCACGACGCCGTCGCCGTCCACCTCGATCGCGGCCACGCCCTCGGCGATCGAGTCGATCACCCATCGGTGCATGCGGGGCGCCATGACCCGTTCCGTCTAGTACCGGTAGTGATCGGGCTTGTACGGGCCCTCGGGCTTCACCCCGATGTACGCGGCCTGCACCGGCGTCAGCGTCGTGAGATGGACGCCGAGTTTGTCCAGGTGGAGGCGCGCCACCTTCTCGTCGAGGTGCTTCGGCAGGGTGTAGACCTTCGTCTCGTAGTTGGCGGCATTGGTGTGCAGCTCGATCTGGGCCATCACCTGGTTGGTGAAGCTCGCAGACATCACGAAGCTGGGGTGTCCGGTGGCGCAACCCAGGTTGAGCAGCCGGCCTTCGGCGAGGATCATGACGCTGTGCCCGTCCGGAAAGCGGTACTCGTCGTACTGCGGCTTGATGTTGATGCGCTCGATCCCCGGGGTCTTCTTCAGGCCGGCCATGTCGATCTCGTTGTCGAAGTGGCCGATGTTGCCGACGATCGCCTTGTCCTTCATGCGTGCCATGTGGGCGGCGGTGAGGATGTCCCGGTTGCCCGTGGCCGTGATGAAGACATCCGCGGCGGCCACCATGTTATCGACCGTGTTCACCTCGAATCCTTCCATGGAAGCCTGGAGCGCGCAGATGGGGTCGATCTCGGCGACGACCACACGCGCGCCCTGCCCGCGGAGCGCCTGTGCGCACCCCTTGCCGACCTCGCCGTAGCCGCAGACCATGGCGATCTTGCCGGCGAGCATGACGTCGGTGGCGCGGTTGAGACCGTCGATCACCGAGTGACGGCATCCGTAGATGTTGTCGAACTTCGACTTCGTCACGGAATCGTTGACGTTGATCGCGGGGAAGAGCAACGTGCCGTCGCGCATCATCTCGTAGAGGCGATGTACCCCCGTCGTCGTTTCCTCGGACACGCCGCGGATCCCCGCTGCGAGGGCGGTCCAGCGTCCCGGGTGCTTCTGCTGCTCCGCACGGAGCAGCGCGAGGATGACCCCCCACTCCTCCGGGTCGTGCTCGGCGTCGAACGCCGGGACCGCGCGGGCCTTCTCGAACTCGGCGCCCTTGTGCACAAGGAGTGTGGCATCGCCGCCGTCGTCGAGGATCAGGTTGGGACCCTTGCCGTCGGGCCACCGGAGCGCCTGCTCGGTGCACCACCAGTACTCCTCCAGGGTCTCGCCCTTCCATGCGAAAACGGGGGTGCCCTGCGGATCCTGCGGGGTGCCCTTCCGGCCGACCACGACGGCGGCGGCGGCATGATCCTGGGTGGAGAAGATATTGCAGGAAACCCATCGGACATCGGCCCCCAACTCGACGAGCGTCTCGATGAGTACGGCGGTCTGCACCGTCATGTGCAACGAGCCCATGATGCGGGCCCCGGCCAGCGGATGGCGGCCCCGGTACTCCTCCCGGAGCGACATGAGCCCGGGCATCTCCTGCTCGGCGAGACGGATTTCTTTCCGGCCGAAGTCGGCCAGCGACAGATCGGCGACCTTGAACGCCGGGCGTGCCTCGGTGGTGGTGGTACCGGCTTTGACGGCAGTGCTCATGACACGGGCCTCGTATGAATCGGCAATTGGAGAGTAGTCACTTTCTACCCCGCCGCGCGAGCGCCGAGAAGAGCGTCGGCCCGCGTGCGGCGGGATCGGCGGGAAGGTGGCGATACCGGACGTCGGGGAATCCCGCCGCTTGCAGCCAGGTGCGGATCCGCGCTTCGTCGAATCCCTGCCAGACATGCCCCATCTCGACGGGGAAGTGCTCGCGCTCGTGCGGCGTCAGGTCGACGATCAACAGCCGCCCGCCGGGTCTGAGCACGCGATGGGCTTCGGCGAAGGCCCGGGGTGGATCGACGACGAAATGGAGCACGAGGCACATGACGGCGGCGTCGACCTCCCCGCGGTCCAGGGGAAGCGACTCGAGCGTCCCGGACCGTACGTCGACGTTGCCGGTGCGGGCCAGGCGGCGGCGCGCCGCACGCAACATCGCGCCCGACTCGTCGACGGCGACGACGTGCTGCACGCACGGGGCCAGGGCGTCGGTCACCGGACCGGTACCGCAACCGAGGTCGGCCACGACGAGGGCCGGATCGAGCAGGTCGAGCAGCCCCAGCAGATCGGTGCGGGCTCCGATGAGATCGGTCCGCACCCGGTTCCAGTCGGCCGCCGCCGTGCTGAAGTATCGCTGCGAGCGACCGCGTCGGGCGCGGAGCACGGTCTCGAGACGTCGCGCATCCTGGCGAATGAGACTGCTCTCCTCGACCTGCGTGCGTACCACGCCCCACAGCTTGTGCGGGAAGGGATCCTGCCGCGCCGGCGCCATCCGGTAGAAGCGGCTCGTGCCCTCGCCGCGCACCGTCACCCATCCCTCGTCACTCAACACCTTGAGGTGCCGGCTCACGGTGGACTGCGGCAACCGCACGACGGCACACAACTCGCTCACGGTCAACTCGTGGTGCTCGAGCACGGCGAGCAGGCGGGAACGGGTCGGGTCGGCGAGCGCCGACAGGCGGTCGAAGACAGCGGCTGATGACATCCCTTTATCCGGATTGACGGATTGAATCTGCGGAATAGCCCGACACGGAGCAAGGGGTGCCTGACTCCCGCGGGCCCGGGCGTCACGCCGGCGGAACGTCCGGGGCCCCGGGCGCGTCCGGATTGCCAGCCCCTCCTCGTGCTGCCATCGTTGTGCCATGCGACTCTCCATCCTTCCGCTGCTCCTCGCCGCGGCGACGGCGGGCGCCCAGACGCCCGACACCTCGCTCGCCCTGATCCCCTTCCCACGTCACGTCGTCCCGGTCCACGACGTGGTCCTGAGGCGTGGGATCCACATCGTCCTGCCGTCGAATGCCGAGGACCGGTTCGCGGCGGAGGACCTCGGCGCGACACTCCGCGCACGTGGCCTCCGGGTCGTGTACAACACCACCGGCTCGGTACGGGTGGAATTCCTGCGCATGGGAACGGCGTATACCCGGCGGCTGCTCGCCGACGCGAAGCTGCAGTGGCAGAACGCCATGAATGCCCAGGGGTACGCGATCGTCTCGGCCGACGTGCACCTCATCGTGATCGCGCGGAGCGGGACCGGGATCTTCTACGGAGCTCAGACGGTGAAACAGCTCGTGGAGGGGTCGGGACCGCGGGCGCGGATCCACCTGGTGGACGTGACGGACTGGCCGGCGATGCGCTATCGCGGGCTGCACGACGATCTGTCGCGCGGGCCGGTGCCGACGCTGGAGTTCCAGAAGAAGCAGATCCGGACGCTGGCGGCCTACAAGATCAACGTCTACTCGCCGTATTACGAGAACACGCTGTATTACAACTCGAACCCCCTGCCGGCCCCGCCGGGGGGCGCGATGACGCATGCGCAGGTGAAGGAGCTCGTTGCCTATGCCGCGAAGTACCACATCGACGTCATCCCGGAGCAGGAGGCGTTCGGCCATCTCCACCACATCCTCAAGTACGACCTCTATTCGGATATTGCGGAGACACCACACGGCCACGTGCTGGCCCCCGGGCAGCCGGGCTCGCTGAAGTTGATCAAGCAGATGTTCTGGGAGATCGACTCGCTGTTCCCGAGCCGATTCGTGCACCTGGGCGCCGACGAAACGGTGGAGCTCGGGAAGGGCCGCACGCGCCAGCGCGTCCAGGACGAGGGGTTGGGTCCGGTCTACATCGGCTTCCTCAAGTCCATCGACTCGACGCTGAAGCCCCTGCACAAACGCCTGCTGTTCTGGGGCGACATTGCGAGTGGCAGCCCCGCGCTGGTGAAGACTCTACCCAAGGACATGATCGCGGTGGCCTGGGGCTACGGTCCCGCGAAGAGCTTCGACCGTGCGATCACGCCGTTCCGGGACGCCGGCATGGAGACCTGGGTGGCACCCGGCGTGAGCAACTGGAGCCGGGTGTACCCCGACTTCAACGTCGCGCTCCGCAACATCCAGGGGTTCGTGCGCGACGGACAGCGGCTGGGCGCGACGGGCGAGCTCAACACGACCTGGGACGACGACGGGGAGGCGCTCTTCAACCAGACGTGGTACGGGGTCCTGTTCGGAGCCGCGGCCGGATGGCAGCCGGGGGCGTCGAGCATCCCCGCGTTCGAGCACGCGTACGGACGGGTGTTCCACGGGGACACGACCGGGAAGATCGACGAGGTCCAGCTCATGCTTGCCCACGCGCATGCGCTCCTCGACAGCGCCGGGCTCGGGGACGCCAACGACAACCTGTTCTGGATCGATCCCTGGTCCCCCGGCGGCCAGCTCGTCGCCGAGAAGATCCGGCCCGTCGCGTACCGGTTGCGCATTCTCGCCGAGTCGTCCCTCGTCCTGCTCGACCAGGTTCGGCCCCTCATCCACCGCAATCTGGATGCGTTGAAAGCGATGGAACTGGGGGCCCGGAAGATGGACTTCATCGGCATGAAATTCGAGTTCGCCGATCAGATCGTGCAACTGTACGCCGACGCGGCCGACACGACGGTCCCGCCCGATGCGCGCGTGCAATCGCCGGCCGCGGACCTCATCGACATTTCGAGCACTAATGGCCTCACGCAGGATCTTCGCGACGGCTATTCGCTGATTCGGGACCTCTACCAGGCGGCCTGGCTCCGCGAGGACCGGCCGTACTGGCTGCACAACGTCCTGGCCCGCTACGATCTGGCCACGCAGTTGTGGATCACCCGCGGGGACCGCGTGTCGGCGGCGCTGGGTGAGTTGGGACGCACACACCACCTGCCGCCGGCGGATTCCGTGGGCATTCCGAGTACGATGCCGGGCCTGCCGCTGAAGCCGGATTCGGTTCCGCCCTCGAGTGGCGGAATGTTCGAGCGGTGACGCCGTGGACGGCTATCGGGGCAGGGTGAAATGAAACGTCGCGCCCTTGCCCTCGGTGCTCTCCGCCCAGATGCGTCCGTCGTGGGCCTCGATGATGGCCTTCGCGATCGGCAGGCCCAGTCCGGCACCGCGATTCCGGCGGCTCGACTGCCAGTACCGATCGAAGACGTGCGGAAGATGCTGCGGAGAGATCCCGGGCCCCGTATCGGAAACGGAGACCACGAGTGCATCGGGCTGTTCGGTCACCGCAATGCAGATCTTGCCGCCGGTGGGCGTGAACTTGATGGCGTTGCCGACCACGTTCGACACCACCTGCACGATTCGCTCGGGATCGACGAGAACCTCGGGCAGCGAACCGGGCCAGTCCGTGTCGATCGATACTCCCTTATCGGCGGCCAGCGGTGCGAGCGTGCGCAGGGCATTCCGGAGGAGGGCATCGGCCGGAACTTTCTCCGTGTCCACCTCGAACCGGCCGGCTTCGGCACGGCTCATGTCCAGCAGATCCTGGATGAGCGCGTCCATCTGCTGCGCGGCACTCTGGATCACCCGGACCTGATCCGTGACCTCTTCGGGCAGGCGCTCCGGGCGTCCGGGCTGGAGCACGGCGCCGGCGAGCATCTTCACGGCGTTCACGGGATTGCGCAGGTCGTGCGAGACCACGCTGACCGTATCGTCGCGAATCCGTAGCGCTCGCTGGGTCTCATCGTGCAACCGGGCGTTCTCGAGAGCCATCGCGCCCCGCCGCGCCAGATCTTCGGCAAGCAGACGATCCTCGGCGTCCAGGTGGGCGCGGTCCCTTCCGAACAGCGTCACGCGGCCGAGCCGTTCGCCATGGTGGGACAACGTCACGACCAGGGCCTGGTCGGGCGCCAGGTGAAGGACGGCCTGGCGGTACCGTGGCGGGATACTGGCAACGGCCGTTGCAACGGGCACCTCGGCTACCGGCTCGGCCTCTGCGCGGTCTTCGACCGGATTCCTTCGCGGAGCGGCGGCACGGATGACGCCGCTGTCCTCGACCTGACCGCTGACGCCCAGTCCAGCGCGGATGTGAATCGACTCACTGGGGCGCGCCATCTCCGCGATCGCGAGGTCCGCAAAGCGAGGGACCCAGAGCCGGGCCAGCACCCTGAGCGTGTCCCCGAGCTCGAGCGACGCGGCGAGGTCTTCCGAGGTCTCGACCAGGAAGCGCTGACGAGCCTCGCGCCGCTTCCGGGCGCTCACGTCCCGCAGCATGACCGATGCGAATACTTCATCTCCAGACTTCAACTTGGTGATCGCGCCTTCAGCCGGAAATTCCTCGCCGTTCTTTCGGCGTCCGGCGATCTCCTGACGTTCGCCCATCCGGCGGGCCGTCATGGGAGACGCGATGAACTCCTCGACCTGACGATGGTGATCGGCCCGAGCCCGTGCGGGAATCAGCAACTCCAGAGGCTTCCCGACGACCTCCTCGACGGTGTAGCCGAACAAGCCGACGGCGCCCTCATTGAAGAAGATGATGCGCTGATCCCCGTCGACGCAGACGACGGCGTCCGACGCAACGCCGATGATCTCGGCGAGCAGGGATTCAGGGAGGGTTGAGGTCATCCGAGGGGCAAGTGAGTGCGTATGCGAATCTTAATGAATTGCACGCGTCCCGCGATGCGGACTGTGTAAGGGTTTCCCTGACAATCTTCCTCAAAACCCCTGAACGGAAGCCCGCGCAATCCTGACACTATAAGATCTTGTCATAACGTAGGTTCAGCCGCGAGCTGACGAACAGGCTTCTTCATGTCTGGCCCCGTAATTTCCTTCATGCCATCCGCCGTCCCGCCGCATCGGGAAGCGCCTGTCCGTTCTGGACATGCGGCGTGGCGCTGGTCCTGGAACCCTCGGTGAGCATTGCCGAGGTTCCGGGCGGGCTCTTCCGCAAGCATGTGTCTTCCGAAGTGAAGCCGACAGCCACCGAAGACCACGAATGGCGGCAGCGCATCCTGCGCATGCCGCTGATCGGCAAGTTGTTGGGCGCGAACATGTTGATCGCGCTGGCCGCGCTTTCGGTCTCGGCGGTCTTCGGGCATCCGGGTCTGTTTGCCCTGGTCTGTCTGGCGCTGGGCGTGAGCTTCGTAGCGAACGCCCTATTGGTTCGGCTGGCACTGCTTCCGCTGGACGGGCTGCAGGAGGTCGCGGAACGCGTTTCCGAGGGTGACTTCTCAGCCCGGGTTCCGACGTCGCCGATCGCGGACCGACAGATCGGCGAGTTGGGGGCGACGTTCAATCGACTGCTCAGCCGGGTCGAGAGCGACCGGGCGCGGATCCGCCATCTGGTACGTCAGAGCTTCCGGGTCCGCGAAGCGGAGCGTGCGGGGATCGCCGACGAACTGCGTGAGGCGACGGCGCAACAACTGTCGGCGCTGACGATGCATCTCTCGGCGGCGCTTCGCGAGTGCAAGGAACCGGAACAGGCGCCGAACCTCGCCGCGGCGCGCGACATCGCGGCGCACATGGTGGAGGACGTCCAGGGAGTCGCCGAGTCCGTCTATCCGGGACTGCTGGGTGAGTTCGGATTGGCGGCGGCGCTGGAAGCGCTCGGCCGTCGCGTCTCGCGGCGGACCAATCTGGATGTCAGTGTTACTACCGACGGCAACGACACGCCGCTCCCGCTGGCGCTCGTGACCGCGTTGTACCGGGTGGCCGAGGAGTCGGTCCGGAACGTCGAGAGTCACGCGCATGCGAGCTCCGTGTGGATCAGCCTGTCGCGCGATGGAGGTCTGATCCGGCTGCAGATCGAAGATGACGGCCTGGGATTCGACGTGGAAACGGCAGAGCGCATGTCGACCGGTGTCGGATTGTTCCGGGCGCGTGAACTGCTCGCACACGCTGGAGGAGACATGCAGATCTCCAGCGCACCGGGCAGTGGAACCAGTGTGGTCGCGACGGCCACCGTGCACGAGGGACTGAACCAGTGACCAACGACATCATTCGCGTCGTTCTGGCGGACGACCACACGGTGGTACGTGCCGGGCTCAAGGCGGTGCTCGGCGGCGCCAAGGACATTCAGGTCGTCGGCGAGGTAGCCAATGGCGCCGACGCCGTGGCCATGACCGAGAAGCTGGACCCGGACGTCCTGGTGATGGATCTGTCGATGCCGCAAATGGACGGAGCGGAAGCAACGAAGACGCTATCGGCCTCCGGCGCCAGGACCAGGATCCTTATCCTGACCATGCACTCGCCTGACGAAGCGCTGGTGCCGCTCCTGGAGAGCGGCGCGAGCGGCTTTCTACAGAAGAGCGCGGCAGACCGGGAGCTCGTCGATGCTGTACGCGCGGTAGCCCACGGCGACACGTATCTCCAGCCGTCCGCGGCGCGGGTGTTAGCCGGCGGCCTGCGGAAGAAAGCCGAGCATATCGACGAGCGGACGAAATACGAGCGTCTCACTCAGCGCGAGCGCGACGTGCTGCGACTGGTCGCCCAGGGCTATTCGGCGCCGGAGATCGGTGAGCGACTGTTCATCAGCCCGAAGACCGTCGACACGTACAAGCAGCGGATCCAGGAGAAGCTGGGATTGCAGCACCGCTCGGAGTACGTCCAGTTCGCGCTGCATCTCGGTCTGCTGACCGAAGACTGAGCCGCGGGGGCGGCGACCGGCAGCGGTCGTGCGAGAGGCGTCGTCGAACATTAGTATACAGGTCCATCCGGACATCCCGTCCGCGATGCAGTGGACCCGCTGCCATGACCATCAATCGCAGCTTCGAGTCGGCCCCGCGTGATGCTGCCGCGGGCGCGGCACCTCCAGCCGGCCACGGGCTCCGCCCCGTATTGGTCACGGCCGTGCACGCCCCATCGGGTGGGCGGGGGCCGAGCCTCCCGGCGGAACGGAACCCGGGTACGCCGCTCGATCTCGATGTCGTCCGTGCGATCCGGGTGAACCGGAGCGCCGTGGAACGGCGCACCGCGACCATCCCGAAACGCCGCACGGTGAAGAAGCAGTGGCAGGCGGCGTGGCTGGCCCGCGCCGTCACGCTCATCGACCTCACCACGCTCTCCGGCGACGACACGCCGGGTACCGTCCGCCGCCTCTGTGCCAAGGCGCAGCGTCCCTTGCGCGACGAAATCGTGGCGGGGCTGGGCGTCGAGGATCTGCACCTCACGGTCGGGGCGGTGTGCGTGTACCACGCGATGGTGAAGACGGCCGTCGAGGCCCTCAGGGGCACGGGCATCCCGGTGGCGGCGGTCTCGGCCGGGTTTCCGGCCGGGCTGAGCCCGTTCGAGCAGCGGCTCGAGGAAATCCATGCTTCGGTGGCGGCGGGCGCACGCGAAATCGACATCGTGATCACGCGGGCCCACGTCCTCACCGGCGACTACCAGGCGCTCTACGACGAGGTTCGGGCATTCCGGGCGGCGTGCGGCGAGGCCCACATGAAGGCCATCCTCGCGACGGGCGAACTGGGGACACTGGCGAACGTAGCACGGGCGAGCATGGTCGCGATGCAGGCCGGGGCCGACTTCATCAAGACGTCGACCGGAAAGGAAGGCGTGAATGCCACCCTCCCCTTCGCGCTCGTCATGACGCGGATGATTCGCGACTACTTCGAGCGTACGGGCTACGCGGTCGGGCTGAAGCCGGCCGGCGGTATTCGGACGGCGAAGCAGGCGTTGGAGTTCATGTATCTCGTGAAGGAGGAATTGGGCAACCGGTGGCTGCGCGCCGACCTGTTCCGGTTCGGGGCCAGCTCGTTGCTCACGGACATCGAACGCCAGTTGGAGATGTTCGTCACGGGCCGCTATGCGGCGGCCCATCGGCAGCCGATGGGTTAAGGGGCGGGCAGCGGCCGGCGGAGCGGTTGCTCCCGGGCCGGAGCGGAACGAGCGGGTCTCAATCGATCTCACCACGACGAGCCATGGCAAGCGTATCCGCGATCTTCGAGACGATGGAATACGGACCGGCGCCCGAGAGCAAGGCGGAGGCCGTAACGTGGCTGGATGCCCACCAGGGGGCGTTCGGACATTTCATCGACGGCGGCTGGACGAGACCGGGTAGCACATTCGACGTCATCGATCCGTCGACGGCCAAGCCCCTGGCGAAGGTGTCACAGGGGACGACGGACGACGTGAACGCCGCGGTGGCGGCGGCGCGGAAGGCCTTCCCCGCCTGGCACGACCTCAGCGGACACGCCCGGGCGCGCTACCTCTATGCCCTGGCCCGCGAGGTCCAGAAGCACTCGCGACTGTTTGCGGTGCTCGAGAGCATGGACAACGGCAAGTCGATCCGGGAGACCCGCGACATCGACATCCCACTGGTGGCCCGCCACTTCTACCACCACGCCGGCTGGGCCCAGTTGCTGGAAACCGAGTTCCCGGGTTACGGACCGGTCGGCGTGGTCGGCCAGATCATCCCGTGGAACTTCCCCTTGCTGATGCTGTCCTGGAAGATCGCCCCCGCGCTCGCGGCCGGGAATACGGTGGTCCTGAAGCCCGCCGAGTTCACTCCGTTGAGCGCCCTGCTGTTCGCGGAAGTGGCGGCACGAGCGAACGTGCCGCCGGGCGTGATCAACATCGTGACGGGTGACGGCGACACCGGCCGGCTGATCGTGGAGCACCCCGACGTCGACAAGATCGCCTTCACGGGGTCCACCGAAGTGGGACGGATCATCCGGCGTGCAACGGCGGGAAGCGGGAAGAAGCTGAGCCTGGAGCTCGGCGGGAAGAGTCCCTTCGTCGTCTACGAGGATGCCGACCTGGACAGTGTCGTCGAGGGCGTCGTGGATGCCATCTGGTTCAACCAGGGCCAGGTGTGCTGCGCGGGCTCACGCCTCCTCGTCCAGGAGGGTGTCGCCGACCGGCTCCTCGCGAAGCTGCGCGCACGCATGGAGACACTGCGGCTCGGCTCGCCGCTCGACAAGGCCGTGGACATGGGGGCCATCGTCGCCCCGGTCCAACTGCAACGCATCCGCGGGCTCGTCGAGAAGGGGATGGCCGAAGGCGCGAAGATGTGGCAACCGTCCTGGGCCTGCCCGACCGAAGGGTACTTCTATCCCCCGACTCTCTTCACGGACGTGGAGCCCGCATCGACCATCGCCCAGGTGGAAATCTTCGGTCCGGTGCTGGTGGAGATGACGTTCCGGACGCCGGCGGAGAGCGTCGCGCTGGCCAACAATACGCCGTACGGACTGGCGGCGAGCGTGTGGACCGAGAACATCAACCTGGCCCTGGACATCGCGCCGAAGATCAAGGCCGGGGTGGTGTGGATCAATGCGACCAACCTGTTCGACGCCGCGTCCGGGTTCGGCGGGTACCGGGAGAGTGGATTCGGGCGTGAAGGCGGGCGGGAAGGGATGTGGGAATACCTGAAGCCCGAGTGGGAACGGTCGGCGCCGGAGCGCGCGCCCGGCGAACCACGCATGGCAGAGCCGCCGTCGGCTCCCCGGGCGCCGCACGACGTGCCACCCGTCGACCGGACGCCGAAACTGTTCATCGGAGGACATCAGACCCGGCCCGATCAGGGATACTCGCGCACGATCGTGGGGGCCCGCGGTCGTGTGGTGGGTGAGGTGGGCGAGGGGAACCGCAAGGACATCCGCAACGCCGTGGAAGCCGCGCACAAGGCCTGGCCAGGTTGGTCCCGGGCGACGGGCCACCTTCGCGCGCAGATCCTGTACTACATCGCCGAGAACCTGTCGGTACGCGCCGAAGAGTTCGCGGCGCGGCTCCAGGCGATGACGGGCGGGGGAAAGCGAAGCGCCCGCCGCGAGGTAGAAGCCTCGATCTCACGGTTGTTCACGTACGCGGCTTGGGCCGACAAGTTCGACGGCGCGGTGCATGGTGTGCCGATCCGCGGCGTGGCGCTGGCGATGCACGAACCCATCGGCGTGATCGGCGTAGCCTGCCCGGAAGAGCGTCCGTTGCTCGGGTTCGTCTCCCTGATGGCGCCGGCCATCGCCGTGGGCAACACGGTGATCGCCGTGCCGTCGGAACCGCACCCCCTGTCGGCGACGGACCTCTACAGCGTGCTCGAGACCTCTGATCTTCCGGACGGGGTGGTCAACATCGTCACTGGCGGAACGCTGGCGCTCACGCGCGTTCTGGCGGAGCACGATGACGTGGAGGCCGTGTGGTACTTCGGGTCACGCGACGGCGCCCGGATCGTGGAGGAGGCATCGGCGTCGAACATGAAGCGCACCTGGTGCTCGTGGCACGAGCGCGACTGGATGTTCCCCACTCAGGGAGAAGGACGGGAATTCCTGCGTGCGGCGGTCCAGGTCAAGAATATCTGGATTCCGTACGGGGAATAGCAGCGCGGGCCGGCCGGTGAACACCGGATGCGGCGACCGGTGCCCTATCGATCCGTGGCGCGCTCGGTGAGCAGGCGACCCATCTCGACGGCGTTCGTCGTGCCGTAGTTGGCGTAGCAGTTGTTGAACAGCAGGTGGATCTCCGCGACGCGCTCGGCGAGGTCGGCGATACGGGGCACCCATTCCAGCAACTGTCCGGTGTCGTACAGGTACCGGAATCGTTCGCTGACCTTCGCGACCGGGCCCTCCCAGAATTCCGTACGCCGCCCGTGGAACCGCACCACGGCCAGGGACCGGCAGGTGACGGCCGCCATGGGTGGCACACTGCTGTCGAGTCCCTGGGGTTCGTCGACGCAGACGTACGCGAACCCGTTGCGCTCGAGGAGCGCGAGCGTGCGGTCGCGGGTCTCGTCGGCCAACCAGTCCCGGTGCCGGAATTCCACCGCCGCGGGCCGGTCGCCGAGCCGCCGGCGCGCGTCCTCGATCAGCGCCGCACTGGCGCGGGATGGTCGGACCCAGCGCGGATACTGCAACAGAATCGCGCCCAGCTTCCCGGCCCGGTGCAGGGGCGTGAGGGCGTCGAGAAACCGGGCCCATACGTCATCGAGAAGGGCCGGCGGTAGATCCCTCGCATACAGACGCCGCTTATCGCGTGTCGAGGCCGGCAGCGCGTCGCGAATGGCCTTTGGCAGGCGGGCCGTCTCGGTGGGCTGCCCCGTCATCAGCGCGTGTGCCTTGACGTTGAACACGAAATGGTCGGGCGTCCGCTCACTCCAGAGGATGCCCATGCGAGGTGCGGGCACGGCGTAGTACGTGGCGTCGACCTCGACCAGAGGAAAGCGCGACGCGTAATAGCGAAGCCGTGCTTCCGGGGTCGCCACCCCGTCAGGGTAGAACACGCCGGGCGCGACCATCGTCGGATCGGTCCAACTGGCCGTGCCGATCCGGATCCGCGCGCCGGTTGCGGCACGGAGCACCGGGAGCTCGGGCAGGTGCGCCGCGTCGGCGCGCTGCCGGGCGTCGGCGATCCCTGGATCGTGCGCCGAGGCCGTCACGGCATCGGGGCTTCGACCTCGCCGGCGCGCTCGGCGACCGGTTCGGTGAATTCAGGGGCCTGCCCCCGCAGGATGAACGCCGGCAGCAGGGTATTGATGACCGTGTAGATGACGAGGGCGCCGACCAGCCAGTCCGGCACCTCGTATGTCGAACGCAGGATGCTGCTCAGCACGAGGGTGAACACGAGCGTGGGCACGAGCGCGATCCCGATTCTCCGACTGTGCGAGAGCGGCTCTCGCAGCGCCATCCGCCGATGGGCCGCGACGGCGGTCACGCGCAGCGGAGTCACGACGACGAGGAGCGCCACCGCCACGGCGGCGGCCATCCACTGCAACTGCTCCTGCTCCACATGCGTGCCGGCGGCGAAGAAGTAGAATGGAATGAACACCGAGCCGAAGGCCTCGAGGGCGTCGACCATCTTCTCCGACGACATGGCCGGTAGCTGCATGCGGAATCGCTGGGCGGCGACGCCGACGAGAAAGGCCCCGACCAGGTAGTAGACGCCCAGCCGCCGCGTCGCATAGGCGCACACGACCGCGACCATGAGCAGGAAGGCGAATTCGGAGCGCGGCGCGAAGGGTGCGATGCGCGTGGCGAAGACGCGGAAGGCAAGCGGAATGAACGCGACGATGAGAATCATCGCGATCGTCGCCAGGGCGAAGCGTTCCCACGACGTGGTCTGCACGATGAAGAAGAGTGCCGCGAGCGCCACCAGCTCCGAGCCGACGGCCTTGGTCTTCACCGTGAACTGCTCGCCTGGTGTGAGGCCGAACGCCCGCAGCGAGGAGAGGATGAACCCGGTGGACGGCGTGACCAGGGCGAGCGAAACGAGCCCGGCGGCGCGCCACTGGAGATGGAGTGCCCAGGCGGCGATGGCGGCGACGACGAGCGCGAGGGTCGACCATACGACCACGTGCTGGATGAGCGTCTTCAGATCCCGACTCAACTCGCGTGCATCGATCTCCAGGCCGGCAAACAGGAACAGGGCCGTGATCCCGAACGTCGACAACAACTCGACCGTCTGGTTCCCGCGCTCGAGGCCGAGTGCCGCGGCGCCGAACCCGAGCAGCAGGCATGTGACCGCATCGGGAATGCGATACCGCTGCAGCGCCTTCGGGACGACGAACAGCGCGAACAGGAGCGCGATGTACGTCAGATCGGCCGGGATCGAGAACAGATTCCCCGGTACGGCTTGCGCCGGCGACATTCGGGCATTCTACCCGGACGCAGCGAGAGCGACCAGGGGGCCTGCGGTCGGCCGCCGGCGCGTCGGGTGAAGTCGCCGACACGCAACGAGATGCGGTGCGTCTCGCCGTGGCCGCCGTGGAAGTGAGGGTGCCGCGCTGTGGGTCGCGCTGGCGCCGCTACCGCCTGCGCGTGGCCGTCCGGCGCTCGCGCTTCAGCAACGCTTCCTTGCGCTCGTCGCCCCATCGGTAGCCGCCGGGACTGCCGTCGGCGCGCACCACGCGGTGGCAGGGCACGGCGATGGCCACGGGGTTGCGGGCACAGGCGCTGGCCACGGCCCGCACCGCCCGCGGTCGCCCGATACTTCGTGCCACCTCAGTGTAGGTGCGCGTTTCGCCACGGGGGATCCGCTGCAGTGCCGTCCAGACCTTCCACTGGAAGGCCGTTCCCCGGACATCGAGCGGGACGGCCGAACCGGGGGCTTCTCCCCGCGCCTGACGAGCGACGGCGCGGACCCACGCGTTCGCGGGCGCCGGAGCCCGCTCGATCGTGGCGCCCGAGAAATCGGCCCGTAGATCGCGCTCGAGCGCCGCATCCTCCGCCCCGAGCTCGACCGCACACACGCCCTCGTCCGTGTAGGCCACGAGGAGCCGGCCCAGTGGAACGGAGACGATCGTGAATCGCAAATCGCGGCCGGCCGCACGGCGGCGGTAGCTCGCCGGGCTCATCCCGGCGCGGACGCTGACCCGGCCGTACACGCGACTGCTCGATCCGTACCCCGCATCGTACGTGGCACGACTCACGGTATCGCCTGCCCGTAGCCGGGCGACGAAGCGCTGCCGACGCAGGGCATCCTGGAATTCGCGCGGACTGACGCCGACGTGACGCTTGAAGGCCCGCTGGAGATGGGACCGGCTGAGGCCAACCTCTCGGGCCAGCGCGGCGAGCGTCACCGGCTCAGCGGCGTGAGTCTGGAGGTAATTGGTGCAGCGAACGATCGCGGCCTCGATACCCGCTGGCGTCTTTGCCCCGGGCCGGCACCGCTTGCAGGCCCGGTAGCCGGCCGCGGCGGCGGCGGATGCATCGGGGAAGAACCGCACCCGGTCGCGGCGCGGGCGGCGAGACGGGCACGACGGACGGCAGAACACGCCCGTCGTCGACACGGCGTAGACGAACCGCCCATCGAACCGGGCATCGCGCTTCACCACCGCCCGCCAGGCGGTGGGCGACGAGAGGAGGTCGCGGCCACCGGCGCGGCTCAACTGGTCCTGGGTCATGCGGAGGAAGATACGGTGCGCGAGGCGGCCGGCCATCCGATGGTTGCGGTCAAATCCGTGCCGCGGGCCTCACATGCTTCTGATGGCCGCGACGATCCCGACCAGCGAGGTTCGAGCATCGCCGAACAGCAGGCGCGCCCGCTCGTCGACGAACAGGCGGTTCTCGATGCCGGCGAATCCGGGAGCCATTCCGCGCTTGAGCGCGATCACGACACCGGCCCGGTCGACATCCAGGATCGGCATGCCGTGGATGGGCGACTGCACCACGCTGCGTGCCGCTGGATTCACGATGTCATTGGCGCCGACGAGCAGCGCCACGTCAGCTTCCTCGAATTCGCCGTTGATCTCGTCGAGGTCGTACACGCGGTCGTAGGGGACGCCGGCCTCGGCCAGGAGCACGTTCATATGGCCGGGCATGCGGCCGGCAACCGGGTGCACCGCATACTTCACCTCGGTTCCGCGGGCCTCCAGCAGAGCGGTGAGTTCGTGCAGCGCGTGATGCGCGCGGGCGACGGCCATCCCGTATCCGGGGACGACGATCACGCGGCGGGCGTAGGCGAGCTGCAGCGCGGCGTCGTCGACGGAGACGGCGGTCACGCTCCTGCTGCCCTCGCGTTGGCGGGGCGCCGCAGGGGCGGTGGTCCGGAAGGCGCTGAAGAGCACGTCGCCGATCGAACCGCCCGTCGATCGGCTCATGCGAATCGAGAGAGAGAAGGCGGCGGATGCGACCAGCATGCCAGCGACCAGGAGTACGGTGTTGTCGAGCGCGAATCCGGCCGCGCACGCCGCGAGGCCGGTCACGGCGGCGAGCAGTGCTGCGGCAGCCGGCGCGTCGGCGCCGGGAACCGGATGCATGAGCAGGACACCGAACACGAGGGCCAGCCCGACCATCGTGTAGAACACCCACGGCGTGGGGGGATAGATGATCAGATACGCGAGCATGCCGACCGTGAACGCTCCCAGCGACACGGCGAGTAGTTCCAGGCCATGACGCCCATCTGGCTCCGCTCCGACGGGTTCCCGCAGCCGGCGCGCGATGACGAGCGATCCGGCGGTGGACATCGTGCCGAGCAGGACGGCAAAGCCGATGGCCGCCATCTCGGGTCGCGCAATGAACCGGCCCGACGCCACGGCGCGGTGATATTCGGCCACGCCGACGAGGGCGATGGCGAGACTGCTGAGGGAGAGTGAGAGCGGGATGCGTGGGGTGAGCCCCGGGGCGGCCCCCGCGGGGCCGGGGGCAGGGGCGGGGGCGCCGAGGAGGTAACCGACGATCACACCGATAAGCAGGCCGACGGCGATGAGCCGGAAATCGACGATCCGCGGGTCGAACAGCGTGCCGGCAGCGGCGAGGAACATGCCGGCGGCGGCCAATCGGAGGCCGCGCCGCGCCTGACCCGGATGCACGAGGCGCAGGATGCCGAGAATGAAGAGCGTCGCCGCGGCGAGATAGGCGGCATCGATGACGGCTCCACGCATCATGCGCTGCCGCGGCGGGAGTCGTGATCGCGCTGGAACTGCCGGAGCATCCGGTCGAGGTTGATGAAGCCGGCCACGAGTGCCGCGGCGGCGGCGACGACGGCGACGAAGCCGAAGGAGGCCGTCGCGCGGTCGCGCGCCGCGCCGGCAGCGATGATCGCACCAACCAGTGTGATTCCCGCGATCGCCGCGAGGCCCGCGAGTAACGGGGCATGGAAGAGGGACGGAACCCGCGCGACGAGCGTGTACCCGAGGAGGGCGGCGAGCAGAACGACGAAGAGTTGTAGCGGACTCATGGATGCATCCCGGTCTCGTGCCAGCGCGCCGGCTCCACGGAGGCGTACGCGGCAGCCGGTCTGTCGAAAACTACGATGCGTCCATCCTCCGGGCGGCATGCACGCGCCCCGGCGCCGGAACGGGCACCGGAATCCACCCCTCCCCGGCGCTCTCCCAATCGGGCGGTGCATCATGTTATAGTTACTGCGCCTGCCCGTCCTACCCCGTTTCCTCGGGGTACGCAGCGCCGGATGGCGGTCGCGGGTGGCCGGCTCCGACTGGTCGTGCCCGGAGCCGACCCGGGCCCAGGGCCCTCCCGAAGGGCATGGGCGGACGGTGTCTTCCACCATGACAGTACGGTAGATACGGCGTGCGGCGGGGCCGGCGAAGGACCGGCCGTGCCCGGCGGCACCGGATCGATGGAGTGTTCGATGTCACTGAAAGTCGCGGTACTGAAAGAGACACGCGCCGGGGAGCGGCGTGTGGCGATGGTGCCTGCGGTTGTCGATAAGCTGGTGAAGCTCGGGGCGGAGGTCCGGCTGCAAGCGGGGGCCGGCGAAGCGGTGAGCCTGCCCGACAAGGCCTACCGGAACGTCACCATCGCCACCGACCTGCCGAGCCTCGTCGGCGATGCCGACGTCGTGCTGGCGGTGCAGCCGCCGTCGCTCGACGTCGTGCGGGCGATGAAGGAGGGGGCGGTGCTCATCTCCTTCGTGTACGCCCACCGGGAACCCGAGCTGGTCAGGCAACTGCGCGACCGGCAGATCACGTGCTTCGCGATGGAGCTCGTGCCGCGGATCACGCGCGCGCAGGCGATGGACGCCCTGTCGAGTCAGGCGGCGCTCGCCGGATACTACGCGGTGCTCCTGGCCGGGACCGAGCTTCCCCGCATCCTACCGAGGATGACGACGGCGACGGGCGCGCTGCGCCCGGCGACGGTGCTCGTGATCGGGCTTGGCGTTGCGGGACTGCAGTCCATTGCGACGGCCCGTCGTCTTGGGGCGGTGGTCGAAGGGTACGACGTGCGACCCGAGACGCGCGAAGAGGCGGCGTCACTGGGCGCGAAGTTCGTCGAGACCGGCGTCGACGCCCGCGGGGAAGGGGGTTACGCCCGCGAGTTGACGCCGGAGGAACGGGGGACGGTGGCCGCCGCGCTGACACGGCACATCCAGCAGGCCGACGTGGTGATCACGACCGCCGCGGTCCCCGGGCGACCGGCGCCGAAGCTCATCAGCCGCGCCCAGGTCGACGGGATGAAGAACGGAGCCGTGATCGTGGACCTGGCGGCCGAGGGCGGCGGCAATTGCGAATATACCAAGCCCGGGGAGACCATCCGCGTGGGCCAGGTGACGATCAGTGCGCCGCTGAACGTACCTTCCCTGCTCGGCGAGCACGCGAGCGAGCTCTACGCCAAGAACATCCTCAACCTGCTCGAGCTACTGGTCAAGGATCAGACGATCGTGCTCGATTGGGAGGACGAGGTCGTGGCGAAGACCGCTCTGACCCACGCCGGCGAGATCAAGAACGATGCGGCCCGCAAGGCCGCGGAATCGGTTTAGTGCACGGGAGAAGGTCATGAGCGTAGAAACGGGAATCGTCGGGTTCGTCGCGCTGTACATCTTCATGCTTGCGGCGTTCACCGGATATGAAGTGATCGGGCGTGTGCCGTCCATTCTGCACACGCCGCTGATGTCGGGTTCCAATTTCGTTCACGGCATCGTCGTCGTCGGTGCGATGTATGCTCTCCTGAACGCCAGCACGACCCCGGAGCAGGTGATCGGTGTCGTCGGCGTGTTCCTCGGGGCGGCCAACGTGGCCGGCGGCTACGTGGTCACCGAACGCATGCTGGAGATGTTCAAGTCCAGCAAGCCCGCGAAACGGTGAGGGCCCGACGATGACGACCGGTTGGATCATCCAGGCGACCGACTTCCTCGCCGCCTTTCTGTTCATCTACGGCCTCAAGCGCATGTCGTCTCCCGTCACGGCGCGCTCGGGCATCCGGGTGGCGGGATATGGCATGTTGCTGGCCACCCTGGCCGGATTCCTGTACGTGTTCGGCATCAGTCCGGCGGCCCAACCCCATCTGGGGGTGAACCTCGGCCTCGCGACCGGCGCGCTCCTGATCGGTGTCGGTTGGGCGTGGCGCGGCGGCAAGCGCGTGCCGCTCACGTCGATGCCCCAGATGGTCGCGCTCTACAACGGCATGGGCGGCGGAGCCGCCGGTGCCATCGCGGCCGTGGAGCTGCTGGGCGGCAAGGCCGACACGCCCACCCATCTCGTGGTCACGCTCGTGGGCGCGGTGATCGGCTCGGTCTCGTTCTCGGGATCGCTCATCGCGTGGGCCAAGCTCGACGGCCGCATCAACAAGCCCTGGCGGATGCGGGGGCAGCACATCTACAACTCGCTCGTGCTGCTGATCACGCTCGTCCTCGGCATCGCGGTGGCGGTCGGCCTTCCGGGCGTACACCCGCAGGTGCTGATCGCGATCTACTTCGGCATCGCACTCCTGTACGGCGTGATGGCCACGATGCCGATCGGCGGCGCCGACATGCCGGTCGTGATCTCGCTCTACAACGCGCTTACCGGCCTGGCCGTCGGGCTCGACGGCTTCGTACTGCAGAACCCCGCGCTGATGATCGCCGGCATGGTGGTCGGCTCGGCGGGCACGCTGCTCACGCTCCTGATGGCCAAGGCGATGAACCGCTCGGTGAGCAACGTGCTGTTCAGCAACTTCGGCGATGTGAGCATCGAGTCGGAAGGCGAGATCAAGGGCTCGATGAAGGCCGTCGAGGCCAGCGATGCGGCGATCACGATGCGCTACGCGAGCAAGGTGATCATCGTGCCGGGCTACGGGCTGGCGGCCGCCCAGGCGCAGCAGAAGCTGTACGAGTTCGTGAAGGCGCTGCAGGCGGCGGGCGTCGAGGTCAAATTCGCCATCCACCCGGTGGCCGGCCGCATGCCGGGCCACATGGACGTGCTGCTGGCCGAGGCCGGCGTGCCCTACGATCTGATCGCCGAGTTGGACGAGGTGAACGACGAGTTCAAGGGCACCGACGTGGCACTGGTGATCGGCGCCAACGATGTCGTGAACCCGGCGGCGCGCACCGACAAGTCGTCGCCGATCTACGGCATGCCGATCCTC
>JBJKRG010000247.1:0-15932 GCA_046704805.1 Gemmatimonadaceae bacterium | reverse complement strand
ATGGGGTTCAGGGGGTCGCGGGTTCGAATCCCGCCGTCCCGACTTGGTTACATGATATAGCGCAAGCACCTGGCGCCCGGGGACGGCCGTGTTGGCTGCCCCCGGGCGCCGTTTTGGTGCTCGGTTGGTGCGATCCGCGACGTGGAGACCTACGCTGCCCCAGCCGGAATTCACAAACGGGCCGGACGATCACGAAGCGTGGGTCCCCAGGTCCGCAGCGATCCAGGTAACAGTATACCAGTCCTCTGGATCTGACACCGGGTGGTGCGCGGCGCGGCGCTCGCCATCCACTCACCGCTCGTCATGGTGCTCGTGGCAATCACGACTTTGCGCCGCGGGACCGACGCGCCGCGCGACGTGGAGCCGCTGGCCGCGCTCATGGATCACTAGCGCCCGCGCCGGCGCGAACCTGCTTGCCAGGCCCTTCCGGCGCCCCCAGAATGCAGGATCCGCCCACACCGCCTCGACCCGGAGTGTTCCCATGCGTCCCCGCCTCACGGTCGTCCCTGTCGCGCTGATCACGGCCGTCCTGCTCGTCCCGTCGCGTGCGGCCCGCGCCCAGAACGTTGCGGGCGCGCCGAGCTTCAAGGACGTGCTCAGTCTGAATTCGGTGGGCAGCGTGGCGATCGCGCCCGACGGCTCGGCGGTGGCCTATACGGTGAGCGGCGCCGATTGGGCAGAGAACAACTACCACACCGAAATCTGGTTGGTCCGCCGTGGGGAGAAGCCGTTCCAGCTCACGCGAAACGCGAAGGCCAGCTCGTCGAACCCCGCGTGGTCGCCCGACGGCACGTGGATCGCGTTCCTCTCATCCCGCGACGACCACCGGGAGATCTGGGCCATCCGCACCGACGGCGGGGAGGCGCGCCCCCTGACCGACGTGAGCCGCGGCGTCGACGCCTTTGCCTGGAGCCCGGACGGGAAGTCCATCGCGCTCACGATGCCGGACTCGGAATCGACCGCCATGCAGCACCGCGACATGGAGTGGGGAAAGTGGCACGTCGAATCCGAAAACGCGCCGCAGAGCCATCTGTGGGTGCTCGACGTCGCGCGCGCGCTCGCGACCGCGAACGGCGCCAAGCTGCCCGCTGACTCCGCCGCCGCAGCGTCGGACACGGCCGCGCTGCACCGGCTGACCAGAGGGAAGGCGTACACGGTGGGGAGCTTCCACTGGTCGCCCGACGGATCGGCGATCGCCTTCGACCACCAACCGAACAAGCGCGTGCCGTCGTTCACGCACCAGGACATCTCCGTCGTGGACGTCGCCACCGACGCGATCCGCCCGCTCGTGACCTGGCCGGGCGCCGACCACGATCCGATCTGGTCGCCGGACGGCAAGTGGATCGCCTTCGCGACCCAGGACCGGGACTCCGCGTACTACCAGACCGACGAGATCGCCAAGGTGCCCGCCGCGGGCGGGGAGCCGGTGCTGTTGACGGGCGCGTACGACTACAACGCCAGCCCGGTCGCGTGGCTGCCGAACGGCCTCGTCTTTCAGGGGTGGCACGACGGGCAGCGGATGCTCGACCGGATGAACCCCGACTCCAGGCGGATCACGGTGATCGCCGATGGTCCGGGAGAACTCCGCTCCGTGGACTACACGCGCGACGGGCGGTTCGCCGCGTTCGTGGCCGCGACACCCACGGAGCTGAACGAGGTCTACCTGACGAGCGCCGAGCCGTGGCACCCCGACCGGCTCACCGACATGACCGCCCAGGTGGCGGGATGGCCCATGGGCACCGAGCGCTGGGTGCGGTGGAAGAGCAAGGACGGCACCTCGGTCGCCGGCGTGCTCATCACACCGGCCAACTACGACTCCACGCGGCGACACCCGTTGATCGTGGAAATTCACGGGGGACCCACCGGCATCGACGTGCCGATCCTCCCCGAGCAGTTCGAGACCTACGTGTACCCGCTCCCCCAGTGGCTGGCGAAGGGCGCCGTGATTTTCAAGCCGAACTACCGGGGATCAATGGGCTACGGGCAGGCGTTCGAGAAGCTGAACGTCGACAACCTGGGCGTGGGGGACGCGTGGGACGTCATGTCCGGCGTGCAGGCGCTGATCGACCGCGGGATCGCCGCTCCCGACAGCATGGCCGCCATGGGATGGAGCGAGGGCGGCTATATCTCGGCGTTCCTGACCACCACCACGACGCAGTTCAAGGCGATCTCGGTGGGCGCGGGGATCTCCGACTGGATGACGTACTACGTGAACACCGACATCCACCCATTCACGATTTCCTACCTGGGCGGCACGCCGTGGGACCTGCCGAAGCTCTACGCCAAGACGTCGCCGATCACCTACATCAAGCAGGCGAAGACGCCGACCCTCATCCAGCACGACACCCGCGATCCGCGCGTGCCGCCGCCCGACGCGTTCGAGCTCTATCAGGGTCTCAAGGATCAGGGCGTGCCCACGAAGCTGGTCCTCTACGACGCGAGCACGCACGGCATCCCGACGCCGAAGCAGCGGCTGGCCGCAATGTGGCACAACTGGACGTGGATGGCGAAATGGGTGTGGGGGGAGACGGTGAAGCCGCCGTTCCCGGAGGGGAACTGACGCCCCCCGTAGCACCGACGTAGTTTCGGGACCACCTCTCCGTCGCCCCGTGGGGTTCAGGGGTGGCGGGTGCCGATTCCCGAGTCAGGAGGGTACACGTGCGCCTCGCCGTCCTCAGTGGTCTGCTCCTCGCCGTTTCCACCTTCGGCGCGGGCGCCCAGCAGCCCCGCGCGCCGCAGCTCCGGGCGCTGGACGTTCAGTCCGGCCACTGGGTGTACCGGGGAACCACCACGCCGTCCCGAGCGGGCGGCAAGCCAGGTACGTTCAGCTGGGACGAGCACTGCGGCTGGTCTGCGAACCAGCTCTTCCTCATGTGCAGCTTCGACAACGACTGGTCCGGCCGGAAGATCCAGTCACTGGTGGTGGACACCTGGAACAGCCGTGACAAGGCGTACTGGCACTACGAAATGTTCGCCGTGGGCGCGAGCGGGGCGAAGCCGTTCGCTTCGAAGATGAGCATACACGGCAACACGTGGCTCGAGCTCGGAACGGAGGACCGCGGCGGGAAGACCACCTACGAGCGCATCAGCTATGTCTACTCCTCTCCGACGCATGTGAGCGTGAAGATCGAGGTCTCGCCGGACAACGAACACTGGACGACCACCCTGGACGGCACCGGGGTCAAGCAGTCGCATTGATATCTGCAGCCCCCAGCCCATGCTCACTCGCCGGGGTGCAGATGCTCGCCGAAGAACTGGTCCACGCGCCGCCAGGCGTCCTCGAGCACGAACGCCCGGTCGAAGTAGTGAAATTCCCCGGGGTACATCATGAATTGCACGAGGTGTGCCTTGCCCGCCTTGAGGATCGAATCGAGCAGCAGCGTGGTCTCCCAGAAGGGCACGTTGACGTCGGCGGTGCCGGCGAGGACGAGTAGCGGGCGCTGCAGCCGCGCGACGCGGGTCGTCACGGCACCGCGGGCGTAGAGCTCCGGATTCTCCTGCGGCGTGCCCATGCGCTGCTGCATCCAGCCCGAGTGGTAGGGGTCGAGGTAGTAGTAGGCGGGATTGACCAGCCCGGCGACGTCCACGGCGCAGGTGAACAGCGTGGGCTGGCGGGTGACGGCGGTGAGCGTGAAGTACCCGCCGTAGCTCAGGCCCCAGACGCCGATGCGATGCGGGTCCACGTAGGGCAGGGTCTTCAGATACGCGGCGGCACGCCGGGCGTCGGTCGCGTCCTGGCGGCCGACGTCGTGGTAGACGGCCTCGCGCCAGGAACGGCTGTAGCCGATGCTGCCGCGGTAGTCGGGCGCGATGACGATATAGCCCTCCTGCAGCAGATACTGATGGAAGGCGTAGTAGACCGCTTCCTTACGGTCCGGATGCCAGCCGTCGTAGTTCTGGTTCACGCCGTCGGGATGGATCCAGACGATCGCGGCGTGCTTGCGCGTCTTGTCGAGGTGATGGGGGAGGAACAGCCAGGCGGGCACGGACTTGCCGTCGGCGGCGGGATAATGGATCAGCGTGGGCGCGACGAAGTCGTAGCCCTGCATGCTGGCCGGCATGGAGTGGGTCAGGCGCAGCGGCGTGCCGCCGGTGGAGGCGACCACGTAGATGTCGGGCGAATGTTGCGCGTCGGCGTGCTGATAGGCGATTCGGCGGTCGTGCGGCGACCAGACGGCGTCGATGTTGGTGCCGCGGCCGCGGGTGAGCCAGGTGACCGTGGCGTGGGCGGGCGAGCCGTGCAGGTCGACCACCCCGATCTGGCGGTCGCCGGGGCGGCCGGGCTGATTGGCGTCGAACGCGATGCGGTCGCCGTCGTGCGACCACACCGGCCGCCAGGAGTCGAAGGCGCCGCGGGTGACCTGGACGGCGGGCCCGCCGTCGGCGGGCATGACGTACAGCTGATCCCAGCCGCTCGTGTCGCTGGCGAAGAGAATCCATTTGCGGTCGGGCGAGACCTGGGGCGTGGCACCGCGGTCGATCATGCTCCAGAACTTGTCCTCAGGGTCTACATGCACCGCGCGCGCCGGGCCGCCGTCGGCGTCGAGAAAGTAGATGGTCCGGCTCTTGAAGTCGTCCGCCACATGGCTGTCCACGAGCGTGGTGGCGTTGACCCAGCTCGGCGCGCCATACCCCCCGCTCGGCCCCTGTACCGCTACCGGGGCGCCGCCGGCGAGCGCGGCAACGTAGAGCTTGCCGCTCACGAACTGGCTGCGGGCGAAGATCAGCTTGCTGCCGACCTGCGCGAAGGTGGTGTCGTGCGGCACGACGTGCGCGCCGACGGTGTAGGCGAGGCGGCGACCGTCTGGCGACCATCGCAGGCCGCCGATGTTCTCGGAACCGCGGGCGACGACGCGCGCCGAGTCGCCGGCGCGCGTCGTGACGACGATCTCGAAATCACCGGCCCGGTGCTCGACGCGGGCGAGAAACCGGCCGTCGGGCGAGGGCGCGGCTCCACCGGCACGGCCGCCGAAGCCGCCGCCCGGTTCACCGGACCGCGCACCTACCACGGGCGTGGGGGTACCCGGTGCTTCGGCGTTGACGCGATACCGCCCGTAGACGCCGCCCGAATCCCAGGTGAACGTCAGGCTCTTGCCGTCGCGCGACCAACGCCAGGCGGACGGGTACTTGATGCCGACGATGGCGGGAATGGTCAGGCGTTGCGCGCCCGCAGGCACCGCGAACAGGAGGAACAGGAACAACCAGGACGTGCCGGCGAGTCTGGCGGACGCGCGCAGGGCGACCTTCGGCCTGAACTCGGGAGCATGGGTGTGGCGGGACGGTTTCGACATCGCGGACTCCTCCTCGTGAGCGGCAAACTTCCGCCCGCAGAGCCCGCCTGTCCAGTCAGCTCACGTGTCCGGAAGAGCGGGGTCGGTTCTGCCACAGCTTGCCCGCTCCGTCCGTGCTCCGTATGGTCAACAGTACGGGTGAGAGTAATCCGCCCGCGCTCTGTCGAGGAGGCCTGGTGACCGAGCGTCGATATGGAGAGGACGAGGTCGCGGCGATCTTTCGATACGCGACCGAGGAACAGAAGACCCGGGACGTGACCGTGCCGGGCAGCGAGGGGCTCACCCTGGCCCAGATCCAGGAGGTCGGCCGGGACGTCGGGATCGGCCCCGACGCGATCGCGCGCGCGGCGGCCGTCCTAGATCATCCTCAGGGCACCTCCGTGCGGCGGTTCCTGGGATTCCCGATCCGCGTGGGGCGCACCGTGGAACTCGGGCGCGAGGTGTCGGAGGCGGAGTGGCAACGCCTGGTCGTCGATCTGGACGAGATCTTCAACGCCCAGGGGGTGGTGGAGGCGCGCGCCGGGTTCCGGTCATGGCGGAACGGGAACCTCCGTGTCACCATCGAACCCGGTCCGTCCGGGTCGCGATTGCGACTCGGGACTTACCATGAAGCGGCGCACCGCGTCATGGGGATCGGGATCGCCATGTGGGGGATCTTCGCGGCCGCCTCGGGGCTCACCGCGCTGGGATACCTCCATTGGCACGCGGCATCGCTGGGCGCCGCGGCGCTCATCCTGTTCGGCGTCAGCGCCGTGCGCCTGCCGTGGTGGGCGCGCCGCCGACTGCGGCAGATGGACGAGGTGGCGCAGAAGCTGCTGGGCCCGTCGAGCACGACCAGCTGAGCCGGGGCAGGGAGCGCTCTCGAGGGGCGCTGGGAGTCGGACTGGCCGGGATTGGGTGTCCGGATCAACTCTTGGCGGTCACGTCACTACATCCGAAACTCACCCAGGAACTGTAGGTTCCTATTCTTTGAATCCGAGCCTGACGCGATCTCGGTGAGTCCAAGGTTGTACCTAACGACAAGTGTCAGGCTATGCGTGTTCAAGGGCAACTCGACCCCACCTCCCACGATGGCCCCAAGATCGAACGAGTGGACATTACCATTTACGGAGGAGCAAGGGACTGATAGGGAAGCGCCCCCAGACGCCCCGGTGAGAGTGCAGTCCACCTTCAGAGCGGGAGCGGGCCCGAGTTCGCCGATCAACCGAAGGCCGGGGCCGCTTTGCGCGCTCGCCCGAAAGAGCAACGGCAATTCCAAATACCGGAGATCTAGAGTACCCGTCGCTGACCCTGTTTTGCTTTGCGCGCCCTTTCCGGCATACTCAAGTTCCGGCTGGAACGACCAGGTTGAGTCCAGGGCCATTCGGTAGAAGCCACCGATCGAGAAAGCCACGCGACTGCTAGTGCCGGCTGCGTCCGTGCCCGCCAGCGACGCGATGTTGACTCCGGCCACAAATCCAAACGCCGAATGACGGCGAGCCGCTTGAGCTGCGGCATGAACCGGAATCGAGCACAGCAACAACAGGAGTGAGAAGGGAGCCGTTCGAGCTTGAAGCATCATCCATCTCCTTGCCTGAGAGGTTGAGCAGAGGAGCGATACGCGATTGAAAAGGCCGACTGCGCCTTCACACACAAGTCGGTAGGGCTCCGGGCAAACCGTCCAAAGATCCCAGTGGTAGGACACCGGGTGTACGGTCTTCACTAGCCAAGACTGGGATCGGTCGACCAGGACCCAGTCCACACCGAACAGTTGTGGTACTCATCGCGATGAACTCCTGGGTCGCCGTCGCGCTCGATTCTTCAGTAACGCACCGCCGCTTCAGCTCCGCGGCCGCTCCGTCAGATGCTCCTCGGGACTGTCGTCGCAGGGCCTCCAGCGAATGCGTCCCGGCTGGCCGGCCGCTGGCGTGTATTGTTGCATACCAACTGAGTGCGCACGTTGCCGGTCTTCTTCGTCGCTGAGGACGATTGGTCACCGGTGCCTGGCCGTAGAGTCCGTCGGATAGGCGAAGATGGCGAGCGCTTTTCCCCTCCGGTCGGCAGACGTTCCGATTAACGCATGCGCCACCTTCGATCCGGTGCTCGGCTCCGACATACCTTCGAGAATGATCGCGTTCGCACCAAGCTCGCCAGCCTTCTTCCGCATGGACGCGTACATCTTCTCCTCATCAGTCATCGCTGCGTCTCCGCTCGAGGTGAGCAGCGCCACCTCATCATACTTACTGGGAACCTGGTCGGCGGTTCGGTAGATGGCGACCTGGTCCGGATTCACCGGCGGGCGAATCGGCCCGGTACCGAGCCGTACGGCCTGGGTTGTCACGCAAGCGAACAGGGCAACGGCTGCGATCGCCGCGGCGATCTGGTGGCCGGCTTTCACGGTTGACCTCCGCGAATCGGGGTGAGACCGCCCTAGTGATCGGCGTACTAGAAACGTGCCGTTTTGGGCCATTCGTCGCGGTGAACAAGCCGGATCCTTCACTGTTTCTTGTAGACCTCGGAGTAGCCACCCTCAGCAACCGTAAGCGTATTCCCAGTCAGTGTACCCGTACCCGACGATCCGTCGCTCGCGAACACGAATGTCACTGCTGTTCCGTTGAGCGAGTAGCTGCCAGCGTCGCCCAGGGTCTCCTCCGACACCTGCCCATTGACCGTCAACTTAACGACCGTGGTTTCAGTAAAAGTGCCGCCCGACCCAACCAGCAACTGATCACTGGCGATTTCTTCCTGGTTCGTGCCAGTTTGCGCGATCACGAATGGCAGGCTCTGCCCATTGATGGTCTGGAGATTCCAGGTACCAGCAACGCTCGCTGGGGTTGGGGTAGTTGGAGCGCTGCTTCCGCCGCAGCCGGTGGCCACAACCAGCAACACCACGGGCAGCAGATGCCGACTGAGATTACGTGGCATGGGGGGAGACCTCGTTTGAAGTTGAGTCGCTCAGATGCTGGCGTGGCGAGAATGCGTTACGCCAACACCTCGAGGGGTCGGTACCGGCGGCAAGTCGCCACTTCGAGCATCACCGAATCGTGATGCGCGTGCAGCATGAGCGCAAGGCTCGCTGGCCCCAACGTGTAGATTAGAGGATTCTAACGATCGCGATCTACGGACGTGTGAGGTGGCTCGACCACGCGGCCCGTCGTCTGGTCGGTACGCGGGTCATCTTGATGTCAGTGATTCGGAATGCCTCCCGCTACGCCACCCTCACCGACGACCAGCCACGGGTCGGTGGACAACGGAACACATTGGCTTCCCGTACTCCGGCAGAGTGGGGCACGTTTTGTATCGGCGCTCGATGTAGGCGCGAGCACTCCGAATCAAGACTCCCAACCCAAGGGGGAACGAGATGACGGCTGATTCACCGGAGCAAGCCAAGGCTCCGCAGAGATCTCAGCGGCAGGCGGACGATAAGACCGGGGGGGACGCTATCGGCCTACTGAGGGTGCTGGGCTACCTCGACCTTGTCGGTGGGATCGTTGGCGCCTTCGTGATTTGGATCGCGTTTGGTCAAAGACAAGACGCGATCCTCGGGTACAGCTTCACCGAAGCGAATCCAGCAGGGATCATGGCCGGAATCGCGGTATTGCTCCAAGGATTCATGGTCTGCGCCCTCTGCCTGGTGCTTGCGTCCATGGCAGACGCGCTGAACGCTATCAAACGGAATACGTCACATCTGTAGGCTAGCGATCCCAGTGATCTCAATGCGGCAGTGAGCATCGCGGAAACCGACTTCGTCGGGCGCCGCGACGCTCCAGCCGCAGCCGATATCGGAAGAACACGCGATGCGCGGCCGCAGTCTGGCCTGATTTCCTGAAGACTATTCCAGTCGGACGGACCGTATTCTGGACTCTCGATTGCCGTGAACTCCCCTCGCGACCCGGGCCGACGGGCCCCCTCCGAGGCCCGTTCGCCGTCCGCTACTCCGCCCGCATGGCGATCGTGGGATCGACGCGCGTGGCGGCCCGCGCCGGCACGACGCTCGCCGCCAGCGCCAGGAGCACCCACACGATCGCGGCCCCGGCGTAGCTCGCCGGATCGAGCGGCCCCACGCCATACAGCCATTTCGTGAGCAGCCGGGCGAGGACGTAGGCCCCGCCCACGCCGATCAGGAGTCCCACCGCCACCAACCGCGCCGACTGGCGTGCGACCAGTCCGACCACGGCTCCGCCGTACGCGCCAAGGGCCATGCGGATGCCGATCTCCCGCGTGCGCTCGGCGACGGTGAAGGCGATCACGCTGTACAGCCCGATCGCCGCCAGGGTCATGGCGATCACCGCCAGCACGCCGATCAGGCGGATGAATAGCCGGGGGCCGGAGACCAGTCGGTCGACCAGCGCCGAGAGCGGCTCCGCCGTCGGCAGCGGGACTTCGGGGGAGACCGACGCCAGGATCATCTTCACCTCCTGGCGCACCGCGGCGGGGGAGCGAGGCGACCGGATCGCGAGCACGAAGCTCGATTGGAGCAGCGCGCCGAATGGGCCGCCGGCCGACGGCAGATACACGGCCGGCCGCACGGCCTGCAAGGGCCCGTACGGACGAATGTCACCCACCACGCCCACGATGGTCTTGGGCCCCCGGTCGCCCGGAGCCGCCGTGATGATCTGCTGCCCGATGGGATCTCCATGGCCGAACAGGGTCCGAGCCAGCGACACGCTCACGATGACTTCGCGCGACGTCGTGTCGTCGAACGACCCCGGGGAGAACGACGCGCCGCGCACGATGGGGATGTGCAGGGCGCGGAAGTAGTCGGCACTGACCGTGAAGGAGATGGCCATGGCCCGCGGCCGCTTGGCCGTGTCCTGTGGCAGGTGAACGCCCAGGGTCATATACGCTCCCAGCGCCGGCAGCGACGTGGCGATGGCGGCGGCTTCGACGCCGGGTAGGGCCGACGCCCGCGCCAGCATCTCACGTCGTATGGCGTCCATGCGTGCCGGCGGGAAGCCCTGCGGCCGCGCGTCGACGTAGAACGTCGACACGTGGTTGCCGTCGAAGCCGAGGTCAACGCGACCGATATCGTGAAGCGTTCGCGCGAGCAAAAGCGCGCCCACGACGAGCGCGGTGGCGGCCCCGACCTGGGCGACGGTGAGGGACGCACGCATCGGCGCGCGCCTCGCCGACTGCCGTCCCGCTCCCTCCTTCAGCAGCCGCATCGGATCGTCACGCAGCGCGGATACGGCCGGCGCGAGGCCGAACAGCACCCCGGTGGCCAGTGTCACGGCGACCGCGACGGTCAGCACGCGGCGATCGAGCAGGAGGTGCGCATACCGGGGCGTGCCATAATAGGTCTGTCCTCCGAAGAGTTGGGCCAGGAGTACGGCGACGCCGAAGCCGAGCAATGCGCCGGCCAGCGCCAGGACGAGCCCCTCGCTCACGTACTGTCCGAGGACGCGCCGCCCCGAGGCGCCGAGCGCGCGACGCACGGCCATGGCTTCACGCCGCTGGCTCCCGCGCAGCAGCAGGAGATTCGCGACGTTGGCGCACGAGATGAGCAGGATCAGCGCCACGACGACGAGCACCATCCGCACGGTGTCCGCCAGGCCCGCACGCATGTAGGTCTCCATCCCCAGATCGGCGTTCACGAACGCGTGACATTTCTTGTAGACATCGTTGATGCCGGGATACGCCGCGACCAGGATGGCGAGCCGCCGGTTCAACTCGTTCTGCGCAACGGCCGGCGTGATGCCGGGACGCAGGCGCCCGATGAGCTGCTCGAACACGGTGTTGCCGCGATCGGTCAGATCGTAGTGGTGATGGCGGAGGAGCGAGAAGGCGGATGGCGGGAACCAGAGATCGAAGTCCCCGCTCCGCTCGGTGCCGCGGAAGGCGGGTGGTGCGACGCCGATGACGGTGAAGTCGACGGAGTTCACCTTCACGTGCCGGCCCAGGACGTCGCGGGCGCCGCCGAACGTGGTGCGCCAGATGGAATCGCTGATGACGACGACCGCCGCGTCGGCGGTGGGCGCGAGCTCGGCCGCCGTGAACGCGCGTCCGAGGCGGGGGGTAACACCGAGGACGCCGAAGTAGTTCCCGAGGACGACGGCGCCGGTGAGCTCCATCGGGTCCGCGCCGGCGACGGCGAGCTGGCCGGTTTCCTGTGAATAGCCGGCGAGCCCCGCAAATGCGTGGGTCGTGTTCCTGAGATCGATGAAGTTCGGATACGAGATGCCGGTCGGCATGATCGCGCCGTGCGCGTCGGGGGCGGTCTGAAATCCGATGGACACCATCTGTGAGGGGTCCCGCACCCCCGGCACCGGGCGAAAGAGCGCCCAGTCTGCCCAGCTATAGACGGCAGTGGTGGCGCCGATGCCGATCGCGATGGTGAGCACGACGACGGCCGCAAATGCGGGGTGGGCGGCAAGCCCGCGAACGGCCAGGCGCAACTCCGCGCCCACGGCATCCAGAGACCGGAAGCCCCGCTCGTCGCGTACCGCTTCCTTGTAACGCTCGACGCCGCCGAAGCTCACCAGGGCGCGCCGCCGCGCCTCGTCGGCGGGAATTCCGTCCTGCACGAGGCGCTCCGTCTCCATCTCGAGGTGAAACCGCATCTCTCGCGACATCTCGTCTTCCACCTGCCGTCGCGAGACGAGCGCGCGGAGCCAGAGCAGGGGACGAGCCAGGAACCGCATGCGGGCCTCCTACGCCTTGGCGTCGAGGATCCGATCCACCGCGCTGACGAAATTGCGCCAACTCGCTTCCTCGGCGCCCAGCGCGCGCGCGCCCGCTCGGGTCAGCTCGTAATACTTGGCCTCCCGATTGTTCTCGGTCGTTCGCCAGGCGCTCCTGACGAGGCCCTTCTTCTCGAGGCGGTAGAGCGCGGGGTAGAGCGAGCCCTGGCCCACTTGCAGAGCATCGGCGCTGAGCTGCTGGATGCGCTGGCTGATGCCCCAGCCGTGCATGGGCGCGAGCGAGAGCGCCTTGAGGACCAGCAGATCGAGGGTACCCTGCAGGACATCGGAGGACGGCGACGGCACGGGGGCTCCTGTCGAATGCGCAAGGAAGTGTGCTGCCGCTTCTGTCGAGTGTCAAGGGAAAGGAGCAAACGGCGATGGATCGACGGCGCGCCCGCTGCTTGCCCGGATTCCACACAGGGGACACGCTCAGCCGGACTGAGGGCGCGGCGGGATCGAGGCGCGGGCGCGCTCGCACAGCGGCACCCGATGTTGACGAAAAGGGGGATGCGAGAAGCAGAATACTGTTGTATGTTTGCCTCTCCTCCAATCCGGAGTCCATGTATGCGTCGGACAATTGTGGTTCTCTTGGGCACGGTCGTCTGTGGGTGCGCAACCGTTCTCGGGGGCGGAAGCAATCAATCCGTCAGCATTACCTCGTCACCGGGCTCGGCCAACTTCGTCGTAAAGGCAGCGTCCGGTCTTCAGATGGCAGCCGGCAAGACTCCGCAGACCGTCACGCTTCCTCGCTCCAACGAGTACCAGATTGATATCACGGAGCCCGGCTATCAGCCGCAGACGACAACGCTGACGAAAGGGGTTAACGGGTGGACGTTCGTCAATGTTCTCTTTTGGCCGGGGTTCATCGTCGATTTCGTGACTGGGGCTGCGTACAAGCTTCAGCCTGCGCTGATCAACGTGACGCTCCAACGCGGAGCTGGATCTACGGACGACAATAGGATGTTCAGTCACATACGAGTGTTCGATGACCATGGTCATCTTCTCACGGAACGCACCCAGGCCCTGATCCCCATCAGGTAGTGACAGCTTCCTAGGGGGGCGACGCCGCCGAACCAACTGGGCTCACGTGAGTGGCTTGTCAGGGCGTGAGCCCGTTGGTTTTCCCGCGGACTTGACGCTGCGTGTCGGTCGTGGCGAGTGGTTGGGAAGCGGAGCCCTGGTCTCGGCGAAGCGGCTCCGTTTCGTAGCTCACGGCTCGGCGCTTGAGGGGGCCTGGGCGACCGGGCGGCCGGTGAAGGCCGCTATCGCCGCATGGCAGCCGAGCGCGCACGGCACTATCGTAGGCACATAATGAGACGGGCTCTGTGTTCCGGGCTGCTGGGCGCCGTACTGACGCTCTCCGCGGCCGCCTGCACGGCGGTCGGGCGGGGCACGGCGTCGGCGTCGAGTGTCGCCACCTCCCCCGCGCCGAGTGCCGGCTGTCCGTGGGTGCACTCGACCGCTCCGATCGCGCAGCGCGTGGCGCAGGTGGAATCCGCCATGACGCTCGATGAGAAGATCGGGATGGTCCACGGCGGCCGTGGTTCGGGGTACGTCGGCTACATCCCGGCGATCCCGCGCCTGTGCGTGCCGGCCCTCAAGCTGGAGGACGGCCCCGGCGGCGTCGCCGACGGGATGAGGGGCGTTACGCAGCTCCCCGCTCCGGTCGCGATCGCGGCGAGCTGGGATACGGCGCTGGCCCGGAGCTACGGTGCCGTGGTGGGCGCGGAGGAGCGGGACAAGGGCGCGAATGTCGATCTGGGCCCCACGGTCAACATCGTCCGCGACCCGCGATGGGGCCGCGCGTTCGAGTCCTACGGCGAAGACCCCTACCTGGCCGGTCAGATCGCCGCCGCGGACATCCGCGGTGTGCAGAGCCAGGGCGTCATGGCGCAGGTAAAGCACTGGGTGTCCTACAACCAGGAGACCAACCGCAATCGACCCACCGATGACGTCGTGATCGACCGGCGCGCGCTGCACGAGGTCTACATGCCGCAGTTCCGCGCGGCGATCGACCAGGGCGGCGCGTCGTCGGTGATGTGCGCGTACAGCACGATCGACGGCGCCTACGCGTGCCAGAACGCCTATTCCCAGGACAGCGTGCTGATCGGGCAGTGGGGTTTCCAGGGCTTCATCACGTCGGATTGGGGCGCCACGCACTCCACCGTGGCTTCCGCCCTCGGCGGCCTGGATGTCGAGATGCCCGGCAGTCGGTACTTCGGCGCCGCGCTCGACACGGCGGTGCGCGACGGCACGGTGCCCGTGTCCCGCCTGGACGACATGGTGGCGCGAGTGCTACGCGAGGAGTTCCGCTTCGGCCTGTTCGACCGGAGCCTCACGGGCGACAAGGCCGCAGTCGTCACCGATGCCCGACACGCCGCCGTGGCCCGCCAGGGCGCCGAGGAGGGGACCGTGCTGCTGCGGAATCGCGACCGCGTGCTCCCGCTCGACGCGCGCCGCGTGCGCTCCATCGCCGTCATCGGTCCGTCCGGCGGGCGTGCAGCCCTCAGCGGTGGTGGCGGAAGCGCGGCCGTCGTGGCGCCCTATGTCGTCACGCCCTTCGAGGGCATCGCCCAGCGTGCAGGCGCGGGCGTCCGCGTGCGCTACGCGGAGGGCGTGCTCGCCCCGCGCGAGGCGCCGCCGGAGGTACCGGCGGCCGATCTCGTACCGCCATCCGGCCACGGACACGGACTGCTGGGCGAGTTCTACGCCGGCATGACGCTCTCCGGGCACGCGGTGGCCACGCGCGTGGACTCGGCGATCGGGTTCAACTGGCACGGCCGCTCGCCGGCGGCGGGCATACCGGGGCAGCGTTGGTCCGCGCGGTGGACCGGGACGCTCACGGCACCGCTGCGCGGAACATACACGTTCGCGCTCACGAGCGACGACGGGGGCCGGCTGCTCGTCGACGGCGACACGATCATCGACGCCTGGCGAGACCGGGGCCCGACCACGAAGACCGCGACCATGACGCTCGCCGCGGGCCAGACGGTGCACGTCGAGATCGACTATTACCAGGACCGGGGCGGAAGTTCGCTCGCATTCGGATGGGAACCGCCGGAGCACCCGTCGATGCTCGAGCGCGCCGTGGCGCTCGCCGGCTCGTCCGACGTCGCGATCGTCTTCGCCCGGGACTTCGAGCGAGAGGGTGCGGACCTTCCCGACATCGACCTGCCGGGCGAGCAGAACGCATTGATCCGCGCGGTGTCGGCGGCCAACCCGCACACGATCGTCGTCCTCAACACGGGGTCGGCGGTCACCATGCCGTGGATCGACTCGGTCGCGGCGGTGATCGAGGCATGGTATCCGGGGCAGGAAGACGGCCACGCGATCGCCGCCGTGCTGTTCGGTGACGTGGACGCTGCGGGCAGAACGCCGGTGACGTTCCCGAAGCGTCTGGCCGACGTCCCCGCGGCGCGCGCCGCGCAGTGGCCGGGCGTGGACGGGCGCGTGCACTACGACGAGGGGGTGGACGTGGGCTACCGCTGGTACCAGGCGCGCCACGTCACGCCGCTCTTTCCATTCGGGTTCGGCCTTTCCTATACGACATTCGGACTGAGCCACCTCCACGTGACGCGAGCGGGCGGCCCCAAGCCCACGGTGGCCGTGGGCGTCGACGTCGCGAACACCGGCAGCCGCGCCGGCGCCGACGTGGTGCAGGTCTACGTCCGCGATCCGGACGCGAGCGGCGAGCCCCCGGAGCAGCTCGTAGGCTTCCGGCGCGTGCGGTTGCAGCCCGGCGAGACTCGGCACCTCGAGTTCACGCTGGCCGCGAGAGCCTTCGCGCACTGGGACGACGCGATGGCGACGTGGCTGGTGGACGCCGGGACCTACCGGATCGGCGTCGGCGAATCGTCGGCCGACCTTCCGCTCGAAGCCGAGGTCGCGCTGCCGCGGGCCGTGATCCGGTAGCGCACGCCGCGCCGGGCGGGCCCGCCGCCCCCCCCGAAAACACAACGCCCACCCCCCCAAAGAAAAA
>JBJKRG010000246.1:0-13373 GCA_046704805.1 Gemmatimonadaceae bacterium | reverse complement strand
ACACCGCAACGTTGAAGATCTGGTTGCGGGTCGACTTCGAGTAGTAAGTCGCGTCGAGATTGGCCCGGCCGCTCCAGAAGCTCGCCTCGATGCCGACCTCGCTGGACTTCGTGATCTCGGGCTTGAGATCGGCATTGGCCAGCGTGTTACTGAGCGAGAACTGCGGCTGGCCGTTGAACTTCGTCGACACGCCGTCGTAGACCGAGGCCAGCTCGTACGCGCCGGCATCGTTCCCCACCTGGGCAATCGACCCACGTACCTTCAGGTAGCTGAGCCAGTTGTTCTTGAGGCTCGGGAACAGGTCCGTGAGCACGATCGACGTGTTGCCGGAGGGATAGAAGTACGAGTTGTGCCCCTTCGGCAGCGTGGACGAATAGTCCTGCCGGGCCGTGCCTTCCACCGTCCACCAGCCGTCCCACGTGAACGACGCCGACCCGTAAGTGCTGTTCACCTGGCTGTTGGTGATGCCCTGGCTGATCGTCGGGGCGATGGCGGCATTGGCGACGTTGTAGATGCCCGGCGCCGAGATGCCGCTCACGTACAGGTTGTTGGAGGTGAAGTGCTGCTGCCGGATCGTCCCGCCCAGCATGCCACTGAAGTCGATGTGGCTGCCGAGGCTGTGGTTGGCGTTCAGGATCAGGTCGGAGTTCCGGTTGTCGGAATAGTAGTTGTTGTTGCCGAAGGCGCCGGCCGTCGAGTAGTCCATGCTGACGCCGGTGATGTCGGCCACCGAGTAGTCCTGCGTGATCCCCATGTTGTACACGTCGGCGCCGGCACGTCCCATCAGGCTCAACCACGGCGTGAACTGATACGTGGCCGAGACCGAGCCGATCAGCCGGTCACGGGCGTCGTTCTCCGGGTTCCCCAACATCAGGAAGTACGGATTGTTGTGGTAGTTGTAGTTCCAGTTGAACTCGCGGTTGGCCGGGCCGTTGTTCAGCGTCGCGCTCTTCTGCCAGTTGGCCTTGAGCACGCTCATGTCGACCTGGCGGCCGAACCACACGAAGCTCTCGAGGATGCTGTTGCCATAGCCCTGGCCGGGCCGGTTCTGCCCGACGTCGCGGACGTACTGCAGGTTGGCCGTGGTCGAGAACTTCGGATTGACCTGCAGTCGGCCCGACAGCATGGCCGTGTTCTTCTGCAGGTAGTTGCCGGGGATGATGCCCTGCGTCTGATCGGTGCCCACCGAGAGGCGGGCGTTGGCGTTCTGCGTCCCACCGGTGACGGCGAAGTCGGCCGTCATGGTGTGTCCGGTCGGGAAGAAGCTCCGCACGTTGTTCGGATGCGCGACCCACGGGCAGGTGCTGTTCGGGCAGGTGAACTGCTCGATCATCTGGCCGTTGAGGCGCGGCCCCCAGCTCTGGTCGGCGCCGTCATTGATGCCGCCGCCAGCGCCGTTCACGTACTTGAACTGCCCACCGGCGCCCTGGCCGTACTGGTTCTGATAGGTCGGCAGGATCGACGGGGTGTCCCACGTATAGAACGTGTTGGCTTCGGTGTGAATGCCCGAGGCGTGGGACCCGCTCTTCGTGGTGATGATGATGACGCCGTTGGCCGCCTGTGACCCGTAGAGGGCGGCGGCGTTCGGGCCCTTCAGCACCGACATCGACTGGATGTCATCGGGGTTCAGATCGTTGATCGCGCTCCCGAAGTCCCAGCCCCCGTAGGGGTTCGCCCCGACGTCGGTCTTCGCGATCAGCACGCCGTCGACCACGAACAGCGGCGTGTTGTCGCCGGTGATCGAGTTGGCGCCGCGGATCACGATGCGCGTCGAGCCGCCCTGCGTGCTCGACCCGGTGATCTGCACGCCGGAAACCTTGCCCTCGATCGCCCGCACGACGTTGTCCGTCGGCGTCGTCGTGAGCTGGGAGGCGGTCAACTGCTGCTCCGCCGTGCCGAGCTGGCTCTTCTGCACCTGCGCGCCCAGGGCCGTCGTGACGACGCCGGTGAGCACGGTGGGCACGCTCGTCAGCGTGAAGTCCGCGACGATCTCGCCGCCGGTGATCCCGATCTGCCGGGTCTGCTGCGCGAACCCGATCCGGCGGGCGACGACCGTTGCCGACTGGCCGGTGTACTGGGCCGACACGGTGAAGCTGTAGGACCCGTCGTCCTTGGTGTACGTCCCAACGCCCATCGCCGCGATGCTCACGCTGGCTCCCTGAATGGGAGCGCCGCCGTCACTGAGCACACGCCCGTGGATGGTTGTGCCCTGCTGTGCCGCCGCCATCGCGGGCAACAGCCCGAGCAGCACGGCAGCACCACTGAGCAAGCGCTTGAGGTTGCTGGTCATAAGGTGTTCTTCCCTCGGATGAAGTTGCCCGGCTCCGTTTCCGCTCACACCTGGACGGAAACCCGACGCCGGCGAGCCAACATGCAAAGTCCTGGCTGCCCCCACGTCACCAAGGTCTGGAGCGCGATCGCCGCTGGCGGCGCCGCACCGACACATGGTCGAGATGAAACCCTCCGTGCATCCACCGCCAGCGTCGGCGGCTTGCTGCTCGGCTCGCATTCGCACCGACGGAACTGGGGGGCTCGCGGCGGTCCGGCTCGAATGACGGTCGTCCTTCAATTGAATGTTCAGCGGATCGGCCAGAATACCCGATCCTGAACCTGGCCAGACACAGGTACTCGTTGGACTTAACCCCCAGCGGATGCCGAACCGTCACAATCCTATGACGTTATGGACCTTGACGCATGCCTCCTGACCACCGCGCAGCGCGTCTCCGCCGCCTTCCCAGCAGGCCGCTGCGGGGAACCACATGTGACGTAACGCACGCCGAGTCAGCGTGTTATCGCGGCCACACTGTCCGCCAACGCTCCGAGTTGTAAAGATTTTCGGGAGTCGAGCCAGTCCGTGCGCCCCGAGTTCACGCCGTGCTCGCGGAGTTCCGGTTCATCGGGCTCCGTATCCTGCCGATGTCAAGAATCACGACGGAACGACTCGATTTAGATCCGTCACTATTCCCGATCTTCTCGCATCTGTCAGATTCTTGACACTGAAACTGGCGTGGCAGCTCTCGGGACCGAACCAGATCAGTCCTCTTTTCGCTGCACCAACGTCAGGATCGAATAGAGCGCCACCGGTTCGTCATCCTGATTCAGCACGCGCACGTCCCAGATGACGACGCCGCGCGGCGGGCCGTCCGCCGGCGTGTCCTTCGGCTTCTTCTGCTTGCAGGTAAGCTGCACGTGTATCCGGTCGCCGAAGTAGACGGGATTCAGGAATCGCAGGCGGTCGATGCCGTAGTTCGCGAGTACCGGACCGGGCGCGGGATCGACGAACAACCCGGCCGCCGCCGAGAGCACAAGGTATCCGTGAGCGACGCGGCGCCCGAACACCGACCGGGCGGCGGCATCCTCGTCCATATGCGCGTAGAAGAAATCCCCGCTGAGGTCGGCGAAGGCCATCACGTCGGCCTCGGTGATCGTTCGCTCGCCCGTGTCGAGCGAGTCACCGACCTGGATCTCTTCGTAATATTTGCGGAAGGGGTGCACCGGATCGACCCGCCGCGCCGCTCCCGTCATCCACTGATCGATGACGGCGGTGAGCGCCGTGGGCGAGCCCTGCAGCGCGGTCCGTTGCATGTAGTGCAGCACGCCCCGAACGCCGCCCATCTCCTCGCCGCCCCCTGCCCGGCCGGGGCCGCCATGCACGAGGCCCGGGAGCGGCGACCCGTGCCCCGTGCTCTCCTTCGCACTGGTGCGGTCGAGCACCATGATGCGCCCGTGGTATGGCGCGATGCCGAGCACCACCTGCCGCGCCGTCTCGGGGTTGGCGGTGAAGAGGGAGCCGCAGAGGCTCCCCCGCCCGAGCGTGGTCAACTCCACCGCCTCGTCGATGGAGGCGTAGGGCATGACCGTGTTCACGGGGCCGAAGGCCTCGATCTCGTGCGGCTCCGGGCGCCCGAACGGGTCGTCGCACACGAGGAGCATCGGTTCGAAAAACGCGCCGGCGCGGCGGTCCGCACCCGCCACGGCGAAGTCGGCATCGCCGCCGTACACGACCTCACCCGCCCGGCGCAGCATCGCGGTCCGGGCGCCGACGTCCGCCACCTGGTCGCGGCTCACCAGCGGCCCCATGCGCACGCCCTCGACCGCCGGATCGCCGATCACGACCTTCGCCAAGCGTGCGCGTAGCGCCTTCACGACGTCGGCCTCCATGCCGCGCGGCACCATCGTACGGCGAATGGCGGTGCACTTCTGCCCCGCCTTCGACGTCATCTCGCGCACGACCTCCTTGATGAAGAGGTCGAACTCCTCCGTCCCCGGCGCCGCGTCGGGCGCGAGAATGGAACAGTTGAGCGAATCGGCCTCGGCGTTGAAGCGCACGGCATTGTCGATGATCGCGGGGGTGGTCTTGAGTTGCCGGGCCGTGGTGGCCGATCCGGTGAACGCCACGGCGTCCTCGCCGCCGAGGTGTGAGAGGAGGTCGCCGGCGCTCCCGCAGATGAGCTGCAGTGCGCCCTCGGGGAGGATGTCGGCAGCGATCATCTCACGCACCATCGCTTCGGTCAGGAACGACGTGACCGTGGCCGGCTTCACGATTGCCGGGACGCCGGCCAGGAACGTGGGCGCGAGCTTCTCCAGCATGCCCCAGCACGGGAAGTTGAAGGCGTTGATGTGCACGGCCACGCCCTGGAGCGGCACGCAGATGTGGCGGCCCACGAAGTCCCCGCCCTTCGACAACCGCTCCATCTCGCCGTCGACGTAGAACGTCTCATCGGGGAAGTCGCGGCGGCCACGGCTGGCATAGGCGAAGAACGTGCCGATGCCTCCCTCGATGTCCACCCAGGAGTCGGGCCGCGTGGCCCCGGTGGCGGCCGAGATCTCGTAGAACCGCTCCTTGTGCTCCATCAGGTGGAGCGCCATCGCCTTGAGCATCCGCGCCCGCTCGTGGAACGTCATCGCGCGGAGCTTCGGCCCGCCCACGCGCCGGGCGTATTCGGTCATCGCCTTGAAGTCGAGGCCACCGCTCGACGTCTCGCCGATCACCTCGCCGGTCACCGCATGCACCAGCTCGGTCATGCGTCCGGTTCCCGCGACCCATTGCCCGAGGGCGTAGTTCTGCAGCTTCATCCGCGACTCCTCGTTTCCTTCCACGTGCGGTACGACTGCTGCTGTTCGCGCCGGTCAGAGGGCACCGCGCGCAGCGGCTCGCACGCCTTCCACCCGGCACGCATTCGCGCCGGCAGCGCCTGATACACTCGCGTGCCCTCGCGCTTCCAGGCGAGCATCTCGTCGGTCACGTCCTTCACGATCCGTCCCGGGGCGCCCACGACGAGCTTGCGCGGTGGAATCCGCGTCTCCGCGGCGATGAATGTGAGCGCCCCGATGATGCACCCCGCACCGATCTCTGCGTTGTCCATGATCACCGCGTTCATCCCCACGAGGACGTTCTCGCCCAGCCGACCACCGTGCAGCACCGACCCGTGGCCCATGTGCGCGGCGTCTTCGAGCACGGCCGTGGCGCCGGGGAAGGCGTGGATCGTGCAGTTCTCCTGCACGTTGCAGCCGTCGCCGATGATCACCGCCCCCCAATCCCCGCGGATCGCCGCGCCGGGTCCCACGTAGACGTCGCGGCCAATCACCACGTTGCCCGTGACCGCCGCCTGCGGGTGCACGAACGCCGACTCGTGCACGACGGGCACGAATCCCTCGAATTCGTAGATCACACGCGCTCCAGCACCATGGCCATGCCCTGCCCGACGCCGATGCACAGCGTGCAGAGCGCGTAGTGCTTCTTCGTGCGCTCCAGCTCGCGCAGCGCGGTCAGCACCAATCGGGCACCGGTCATGCCGAGCGGATGGCCCAGTGCGATCGCGCCGCCGTTGGGGTTCACGCGTGGATCGTCGTCGGCGATGCCGAACTCGCGCAGGCAGGCGAGCGACTGCGCGGCGAAGGCCTCGTTCAACTCGATGATGTCCATCTGATCGAGGGTGAGCCCGGCCAGCTCGAGCGCGCGACGCGTGGACGGTACCGGTCCCATTCCCATGATGCGGGGCTCGACCCCAGCCGCCGCCACCGACACGATACGGGCCTTGGGGGTGAGCCCGAAGTCCCGGGCGCCCCGTTCCGACGCGAGGAGCAACGCCGCCGCCCCGTCGTTGAGCCCCGACGAACTGCCCGCAGTCACCGTGCCCTTGCCGTCCTTGCGGAACGCGGGCCGCAGCCGGCTCAGCACCTCGAGCGTCGTGTCGGGGCGGATGAACTCGTCGTCCTCCACCCGCACCGGGTCGGCCTTTCGCTGCGGGATCTCCACGGGCACGATCTCCTCGGCCAGGCGCCCCGAGGACCGGGCGGCGGTGGCCTTCTGCTGCGACCGCAGGGCGAACGCATCCTGATCCGCCCGTGACACATGGAATTGCTCGGCCACGTTCTCGGCGGTCTCACCCATGGAGTCGGTGCCGTATTTCGCCTGCATCTTCGGATTTACGAACCGCCAGCCGAGGCTGGTGTCGAAGAGCTGCATGTCGCGGGAGTACGGCTTGCCGCCCTTCGACAACACGTACGGGGCGCGGGTCATGCTCTCGACACCGCCGGCCAGATAGAGGTCGCCCTCGCCGAGCTTGATGCATCGCGAGGCCGTGGCCACCGTGCTCAGCCCCGAAGCGCACAACCGGTTCACGGTCTCGCCGGGGACGCTCGGCGGGAGGCCCGCGAGCAGCAGCGCCATGCGCGCCACGTTCCGGTTGTCCTCGCCGGCCTGGTTGGCGCACCCCATCAGCACGTCGGTGATGCGGGCCGGATCGACCGAGGGGTTGCGGGAGAGAACCGTGGAGAGCACGTGAGCGGCCAGGTCGTCCGCACGCGCGTCGCGCAGCGCACCGCCGATGTTTCCCACCGGCGTTCGGATCCCATCGATGAGAAAAGCGTCCGTCATGACCCTCGTTCCTCGACTTCGTGAGCCTGGCCGGTGCGATACACCGTGCCGCGGAAAATGGCAACGGTCACCGCCGCCTCGTTGCGGACGGTCACCGAATAGAAGGCGATCCGGTTGGCGGCGCTCTCCTCTACCGCCTCGGCGGTGAGGGAGTTGCCGGGATGCACCCCGACCGGATAGGCAATGCTGTTCTCGATGCTGACCGTCACGCGACCATTGGTGTTCGACGCGAAGGCGAGGGCGCTGTCGGCCAACGAATACACGATGCCACCGTGCGACACGCCGAATCCGTTCACCATCTCCGGACGCACGGTCATCCGCACGGTGCAGCGGCCGGGGGCAAGCGCCACCAGCTCGATGCCGAGCCACCGGCTGAACTCGTCGCGCGCGAGCATGCCGCGCACGATCGACTCGGCGAGCGTCTGGGCATCCCTCGGCGCGGCGGTCACCCGAGCAGCCGTCCCCCGTCCCGGCCCACCCGGCGCAGCAGCGGGCTCGGCCGGTAGCGGTCCTCGCCGTACTCCTGCTGCAGCGCGTCGAGCCGCGCCAGCACGACGTCGGCGCCCAGCTCGTCCGCCCACGCCAGCAGGCCGCGTGGATAGTTGACGCCCGTCGTTATGGCCAGCTCCAGGTCGGCCGCGGTCGCCACACGAAGGTAGAGCGCGTCGGCCGCTTCATTGACGAGCATCGCCACCACGCGGTCGACGATCCGGCCCCCCAGCTCACGGTCCTGCGTGGGAGCCGGGCGCGTGGCGCCGTCGCGGTAGTCGTAGTAGCCCTGGCCGGTCTTGCGCCCCAGGCGGCCCGCCTCCACCAGGCGGCGCTGCGTGAGCGCCGGACGGTAGCGGGGGTCGTAGAACATGGCTTCGAAGACCGAGCCGGTGACGGCGTAGTTCACGTCGTTGCCGATGAAGTCCATCAGCTCGAACGGGCCCATCCGGAAGCCGCCGATCTCGCGCATCGCCCAGTCGATGGTGGCGTAGTCTGCAATGCCCTCCTCGGCGAGGCGCAGCGACTCGCCGTAAAACGGGCGCGCCACCCGGTTGACGATGAACCCCGGCGTGTCGCTGGCGACGACAGTCGTCTTCCCCCATCCGTCGATGAAGGCACGCGCCGCAGCGGTCACGGGGGCGTCGGTGGTGAGGGCGCCGATGATCTCGACGAGCGGCATGGCGGGCGCCGGATTGAAGAAGTGGATCCCGACGACGCGCCCCGGCAGGCGGCATCCGGCCGCGAGCGCCGCGACGGAAAGCGACGAGGTGTTCGTGCCGAGCACCGCGTCATCGGCCACGACGCCCTCGAGAGCCGCGAGGACCGTGCGCTTGAGCGCCAGATCCTCGAGCACCGCCTCGATGACGAGCCCGCAGTCGGCGAAGTGCGTCCAGGCCGCGTCGTCGGTGCCGGCGACCGTGGTGATGCGCGCGAGGGCGGCGTCGGCGTCGGCGCGCGTCGTCTTCCCCCTGTCGACCCGGCCCGCGAGTGACTTCGCGATCCCGTCCCTGGCGCGGTCCAGTGCGACGGGTACGGCGTCGGAGAGGATCACGCGGTGGCCGCGCACCGCGGCGAGCTGGGCAATGCCGGCCCCCATGGTGCCGGCGCCGACGACGCCGACGATCGTGTCCGCAGACAGCGCCATCACTGACCCGTGAACTCGGCTTTCCGCTTTTCGAGGAAGGCGCGCACGCCTTCCTCGTAGTCGTGCGTACGGCCGGCTTCCCGCTGCAGTTCCTCCTCGAATTCGAGCTGCGAATCGAGATCACTGCCCAGCGAGCGGTTGAGCGCGCGCTTCGTGAGTCCGAAGCCGCGCGTGGGCTGGGACGCCAGCGATCTGGCCATGGCGAATGCCGTCTCGTGCAGCACCGAATGCGGCACGACCTCGTGCACGAGCCCCAGCTCCCGGGCGCGCTCGGCATGGACCTTCTCCCCGAGCATCATCATCGCCGTGGCCCGGTGCAGCCCGACGAGCCGCGGCAGGAAGAACGTCCCGCCGCTGTCGGGAATCAGTCCCAACTTCGAGAAGCTCTGGATGAACGACGCCTCCTCGGCCGCGATCAGAATGTCGCAGGCGAGGGCGAGGTTCGCGCCGGCGCCGGCGGCGACACCGTTCACCGCGCATATGACCGGCTTCTCGATCCCCCGGATGAGCCGGATGATCGGGTTGTAGCTGGCGTGCACGATGTCGCCGAGGTCTGGCCGCGGCCCCTCGGGTGGCACCGCCTCGCTCAGATCCTGGCCGGCGCAGAAGGCGCGGCCGCTGCCCGTGAGGAGAATTGCGCGTACCGCCGGATCCTTCCCCACGGCGCCGAGCGTGAGCTGTAGCTCCGACGCCATGGCCCGGTTGATGCTGTTGAGCACGTCCGGCCGGTCGAGTGTGATCGTCGCCACACCTTCCGAGAGCGTGCAGGTGATGAACTGGTAGGCCATTCGCGTCCTCGCGACGACGGGGTGCAGGGGTGGCGCGGCACCGGCGCCGCTAAAGATATTCGATCGACGGAAGCGTGCCCAGACAACGCTCGCCTTCCAGCCTGAAACCGGACAGATTTGAGAGTGGAAATCATTGCACGCGCCGCCGGTGGCGCCGCGTGCCGTCCCCAGCCGAGGTTCGATGCCTACGAAGTCAGCGAGCAGATCGCGCACCCGCCGTGAACCGGCCGTCCATGCGTCCTTCGACTGGCGCAAGATCGCCTACGACACGCTGGTTTCCCGCGCGCTCGACGACGTCGAGGAGACCACGAACAAGAACCGCGCGTCGGTGCCGAAGGAGAACCTGGTGCTGTATCAGTTCTCGGCGCGCGGACACGACATGGCGCAGGCGATCCTCGGGTCGCTGCTCACGGGCCGGCATGACGCGGCGGGGGCGTACTACCGATCGCGCCCCTTCCTGCTCGCGCTCGGTCTGTCCATCGAGGACGGGTTGGCCAGCCCGCTGGGGCGCTCGGGCGGGTTCAGCGACGGCCGCGACATCGGCGTGGTGTGCAACCTGCCGCGGCGCGATGGCCCGATCGTGCTGCCGATGTCGGGGGACGTGGGCTCGCAGTACACTCCGGCGGCCGGGTGGGCGCAGGCCATCACCTACTACCGGGACACCCTCGAGGACGCGTCATACGCCGGCTGCATCAGCGTCGCCCTGGGCGGCGAGGCTTCGGTGGCCACGAATGGATTCTGGTCGGCGCTGACCATGGCCACCACGCTGAAGCTGCCCATGCTCTTCTATATAGAAGACAACGGGCTGGGGATCTCGGTGAAGAGCGCCATGCAGACCCCGGGGGCCGACATTGCCCGGAATCTGGCCTCGTTCGGCAACCTGTTCATCCGCGATGGCGACGGCACGGACCCCGACCAGGCGGCCCGGCTGCTCGAGGAGGTCGTGACCCACGTGCGGTCCGGCGAGGGGCCGGCCCTCATCCGGCTCACCGTGCCACGGCTGTGCAGCCATTCGGGGCCGGACAACCAGAAGGGCTACCGGACGGAGGCCGAGATCGCCGCCGACGTCAAACGCGACCCGCTGCCCAAGCTCCGGCGCTACCTGGTGCCGGCGTTCATGTCGAAAGCCGATTGGAGCGCGCTGGAATCCGAGGTGGCCCGCGACGTGGAGCAGGGCCTGCGGGGCGCGCGGGCCCGCCCGGCTCCGGAGGCGGAGACCGTCCGCCGGTTCCTGTACGCCGAGCCGCATCGCGACGGGGATGCCGGGACGATCGGGGGCCTGTCGGACGCCGAGTTGGGAGCGCTGGACGGGACCGAAAGGTCCGTCGAGGGGCGCGAGATGCTGCGTCTGGCCGAGGCGGTGCGGCGGACGCTGCGCAGCGAGCTGGAACGGAATCCGAAGCTGCTGGTGTTCGGGGAGGACGTGGGGCGGAAGGGTGGTGTGCACCTCGTGACGGAGGGGTTGCAGAAGGAGTTCGGGGAGAACCGGGTGTTCGACACGAGCCTGTCCGAAGAGGGCATCGTCGGTCGTGCGGTGGGGATGGCAGTGGCGGGGCTGATGCCCGTTGCCGAAATCCAGTTCCGGAAGTACGCCGATCCGGCCACCGAGCAGCTCAACAACTGCGGCACCATGCGGTGGCGGACGAACAACCAGTTCGCGGCGCCGATCGTGGTGCGGATGCCGGGAGGATTCGGCAAGGACGTGGGCGATCCGTGGCACAGCCTGAGCGACGAGGTGCGGTTCGCGCACGCCGTGGGGTGGCAACTGGCGATGCCGTCGAACTCGGCCGACGCCGTGGGGCTGTTGCGCGCGGCGATGCGGAGCCGAAACCCAACGATTTTCTTCGAGCATCGGTCCCTGCTCATGACGAGCGACGGGAGCGCGCACTACCCCGGCGACGACTACGTGATTCCGTTCGGCAAGGCGAGGCGGGTCCGCGAGGGCAACGGGATCACCGTGGTGAGCTGGGGGGCGATGGCGCTGCGGTGCATCGAGGCCGTGGACCGGCATCTCGCGCCGGGAACGGTGGATCTGCTGGACCTCCGGACGATCGCACCGTGGGACCGCGAGGCGGTGCTGGCTTCGGTGCAGCGGACGGGCCGGTGCCTGATCGTCCACGAGGACGTGATGACGGCCGGATTCGGCGCCGAAGTCGCGGCCACGGTGGCGCGTGAAGTGTTCTGGTACCTGGACGCCCCGGTGGACCGGCTGGCCGTGGAGGACGTGCCCATGCCGTATCACCCAGTGCTCCTGAACGCGGTGCTCCCGAACGCGGAGAAGATCGCCGCCCGGGTGGAGGCCCTGCTGCAGACCTGAGGGCCGCCCGCCGCAGCGGAGTACGCTAGAACGCCTTGAACTCGTCGAACGGCTGATGACAGGCCTTGCAGAAGTGGATCGCCTTGCACGCCGTCGAGCCGAATTCGCTGCGGCGCTCCGTGTTCGTCGATCCGCAGTACGGGCAGGGCACGGGGGCGTTCCGCCGCGTGAGCGTGACGAGCCCGCCCTGCTCCGCCGGCCCCGGCGGCGCGATGCCGAAGCGGCGGAGCTTCACCTTTGCCTCGGCGGGAATCCAGTCGCTCGTCCACGCCGGCGAGTAGACCGTCTCGAATTCCGCGCCCGTGATGCCATGCGCCTCGAGCGCGGCGCCCATGTCCTGCTCCATCGTGCGCATCGCCGGGCACCCGGAGTACGTGGGGGTGATCGTGACCTTCACCCGATCGCCGGTGATCTCCACGTCGCGGACGATCCCCAGCTCGACGACGCTGAGTACGGGCACTTCGGGGTCCATCACCTCGCCGAGGATCCGCAGCACCTCTTCGCGGGCGAGGCGCTCGGTGTTCACCAGGTCGCTCCGGGATGCGAGCGGGCAACGATCTGCATCTCCGCGAGCATGTGGCCCAGGTGCTCGCTGTGCAGGCCCCGCCGCCCGCCGGTGGCCATCGGCTGGTCCCCGGGAAGGCTGAGCGTGGCCCGCTGTACGACATCGCGCACCGTCTCGCGCCAGCGCGCGTGGACGGCATCGTGGTCGACGCGAATGCCCCGCTCCGCCACCGCCTCGTCGACGGCGTCGACCTGGAACAGCTCGCCGGTGAAGCGCCACAACTCGTCGAGCGCCCGCTGCGCCCGTCCGTGACTCTCCTCCGTGCCATCTCCCAGGCGGAGCATCCACTCGCTGCTGTGGCGCAGATGGTAGACGTCCTCCTTGAGCGCCTTTGCGGCCAGCGCCGCGAGCGGCGCGTCGGAGCAGGTCCTGAGCGCCTCCAGATACGGCACACTCGCGGCGTCGAACAGGAACTGCCGCACGATCGTGACGGCAAAGTCTCCGTTCGGCTGCTCGACCAGCAGGGCGTTCCGGAAGTCGCGCTCGTCGCGGAAGTACGCGAGGGCGTCCTCGTCACGCCCCTTCCCCTCGATACGTCCGGCGAGGGCGAGCATCGCGCTCGCCTGCCCGATGAGATCGAGGGCGATGTTGGTGAGGGCGATGTCCTCTTCCAGAATCGGCCCGTGTCCGCACCACTGCGACAGGCGATGACCGAGCACCAGCCGGTCGTCGGCCAGCCGCAGAACGTACTGGAAGCGGGGATCCCCGACCGGCGTCTCGCGCGGCGCCGCGACGTTGGGAACGGTCACAGCCCCCGCACTCCGCGCGGCACCTTGTAGAACTGCGGATGCCGGTAGGGCTTGTCGTTGCCGGGATCGAAGAACGGCCCGGCATCGCCCGGCGTGGACGCCACGATGGCGTCGGAGGGCACGACCCACAGGCTGATCGCCTCACCGCGGCGAGAATAGACGTCGCGGGCGTTCTGCAGCGCCTGCTCGGCATCCGCCGCGTGGACGCTGCCGGCGTGCTCGTGCGGCGCGCCCTGCTTGCTCTGGGTGAACACTTCCCACAACGGCCACTGGCTGTCGTCGGCGGCGGGCTTCCGGTCGTCGGTCATCGCTCGAATGGCTCAGGCGGCTTCGTGGGCGGCGGCGGCGCGCTTGGCCGCGTAGGCCGCGGCCGCGTCGCGCACCCAGCGACCGTTCTCGTGCGCGGCCCGGCGGGCGTCCAGCCGCTCGCGGTTGCAG
>JBJKRG010000245.1:0-8830 GCA_046704805.1 Gemmatimonadaceae bacterium | reverse complement strand
GCGCCGGCGCGAAGCGGAGCGCGAGCTCGCGGGCCAACGCCAGGCGCCGTTCGGGCGTCAGCTCGCGCGCCCGGTCCACGAACCGCTCGAGCACGGCGTACTCGTCCTCGCGCAGCCGTGTGTGCAGCGCCGGGATCTCCGCGGCCTCGGGCGCGGGACCCGCCGTCGCCGGCGCCTGCGCCACGCTCTCGCGGACGACGATCGTGCCTGCCGCGTAGTCGCCCAGCCGCTTCCCCGAGCGGGAGAGCAGCACGCTCACCATGCCGACGCCGTACGTGAAGAACGGCTGCATGTCGAGCAGCCGGACGAGATTCCGGATCGCCGACGCCCCGAACGTGATCGAGTAGCCGCCGTCGCGCACCACGCGAAGGTGCAGGGCGCGCTTGCCCGGCGTCTGCCCGTCCGCCAGTCCCTCGAACAGCACGTAGTAGCCCCACAGGATGGCGAACTGCGCGAACACGAAGACGCTGACGACCCACGCGATCGTCGCTCCCGCGGCCCGCAGGTGGGCCGCCGCCCCGAACGTTTCCACGGCGACGACGACCAGTACCAGCAGCACGATGCAGATCGCATAGTCGATCAGCGCCGCATAGGCGCGCGATCCGACGCCGGCCAGCGTGTACGAGAGCACCACCAGCTCGGGGGTCTCGACGTCGAGCGTCTGCGCGAGCGGGGCGGGGGCGGGGGCCGGTGCGATATCGGTCATGAGGTTCGGGCGAGGCGTTCGCGATACGCCCGGGATTCGTACACCTGCGGGTTCAGCACGTTCGGCGCCGGCATCGCGCGCAGGTGCGCGAGGGCATTCTCGGCGGCCATGACCGCCATGCGGTTCCGCGTATCCGTGCTCGCCGACGCGATGTGTGGAACGAGGACCACGTTGGGGCATCCGGCGAGGCCCTCGGCCATTGCCGGCTCGTGCTCGTACACGTCCAGCGCCGCGCCGCCGATCTCACCGCCGCGCAGCGCCCGGACGAGCGCCGCCTCGTGCACGACGGCGCCGCGCGACACGTTGATCAGGAACGCCGTCGGCTTCATCAATCGGAACGCGCGCTCGTCGATCAGGTGGTGGGTCTCGGCCGTCAGCAGCGGATGGAGCGTCACGAAGTCGCTCGCCCGCAGCAGGTCGTCCAGCTCGGCCCAGCGGGCGATGCCGCTCGCCTCGATGCGATCGCGGGCGTGCGGATCGTACGCGAGCACTTCCATCTCGAAGCCCGTGGCCCGGAGCGCCACGGCGGCCCCGATGCGGCCGAACCCGACCACGCCCAGGACCTTGGGACGCCCGCTCCCGCCCCGGCTCACGTCGGCGCCGAGCATCAGATGCGGTCCCCACAGCCGGTACCGACCGGCCGCCATGTACGCGTGGGCTTCGGGGATCCGCCGCGCCACCGCCAGCAGGAGCGCCCAGGTCAGATCGGCCGTCGTGTCCGTAAGCACCCCCGGCGTGTTGCTCACCGGGATGCCGAGTTCCGTCGCGGCGGCCAGGTCGATGTTGTCGAACCCCACGGCGTAGTTCGCCACGCCGCGCAGGGCAGGATTGGCCGACAGCAGCGCGCGGTCGATCGGCTCGGTGAGCAGCGCGACCAGCACGTCGCACCAGCGGATTCCGTCCTCGAGCACGGCGGCACTTACGGGCGCCTCGTCGTCTGGCTGGCCCACCCGCAGCGTGACGGACTCCGCCGCCAGGACCTCCAGCCCGGCCCGGGGAATGGCCCGCGTGACGAACACGCGGTTCATCGCAGCGCCTCGGGTTCGCGCATGAAGCGGGCGAACCCTTCGCGATCGTCGCCGGCGGCCGCCAGGCGGGCGACCCCTTCGCGCAGCCTGTCGAGCGAGGTGGCGATGGACAGCCGCACGTAGTGCTCGCCCTCGGCGCCGCGCGTGCCGAACGATTCGCGGTGCAGCACGGCCACGCCGTGATGATACAGGGCGAACAACTGGAACAGCCGCGACGGCGACGTGCGACGGCGGCGCTCCGGCTCGAGCGCCGCATACGCGTCGAGCACGCCCAGCCGCTCACAGAGCCCCGCGATGTTGGGGAACACGTAGAACGCCCCCTGCGGCCGCCGGCACTGCACACCCGGCATCGCGTTCAGCGCCGGCACCACCCAGTCGCGGCGCCGCGCGAACTCCGCCACCATGCGATCGATCGCCTCGTACGACGCGGCGCTCTCCAGGGCCACGCGTCCGGCCTCCTGCGTGAACGGGGGAACGCACGACGTCGTCTGGATCACCTGCCGCTTGAACGTCTGCGCTTCGTCGGCCGTGGGGAGCAGGGCGTACCCCAGGCGCCACCCCGTCATGGCGAATCCCTTCGAGTGGCCGCTCGCCAGGATCGTCCGCTCGGCCATGCCCGGCTGCGACGCGATGCTCGCGTGCCGCGCCCCGTCGAACAGGATGTGTTCGTAGATCTCGTCGGAATACACGCGCACGTCGGGGCGGCACCGCTCCCGGATCACGGCTGCCACCTCGGCCAGCAGCGACGCCGGCAGTACGCCGCCCGTCGGGTTCGACGGGGAGCAGAGCATGATGAGCTTCGTCTTCGGGGTGATCAGCGCGGCGAGATCGTCGGCGCTGAACGTGAAATCGCGCTCCTCGCGCAGCCGCAGCGGCACCGGCATCCCGCGCACGAACGTCGTCCACGATTCGTAGATCGCGAACCCGGGGCTCGGGTAGATCACCTCGTCCCCCGGATCGACGTACGTCTGGAGGGTGAGCGAGATCGAGGGCTTGGCGCCGGGGAGCACCACGACCCGGTCGGCGTCGGCGGGGATGCCCCGGGTGCGCTCGAGGTAGGCGGCGATCGCGCGGCGCAACGGCAGGACCCCCTGCGGATCGGAGTAGTGCGTGTTCCCGCGCCGGATCTCGCCGATCCCCGCTTCGTTGATGTGCGGTGCGCTGTCGAAGTCGGGTTCGCCGATGGTCAGGCGTACGACGTCGCGACCGCGGGCGGCGCACCGGGCGATGTCCTCACCGAAGGTGAACGATCCCTCGACTCCGAGGTCGTCGAGGCGGCGGGCGTAGAGAGGCATGGGCAGCGCGGCGAACGGTCGACGGTGAACCGTCGACAGTGAACAGTGAACAGTGAACAGCGAACAGTGACCCGTGGAGTCTGCCTTGAAAATGGTTCCCCGCGTCAGCCTGCGGGAGGGCGGGGCGCGGCTATATTGCGGGCCATGCGTGTTCTGCTGCAGCGCGTGTCGCGGGCCCAGGTGCGTGTGGGATCCCGGGTCACCGGCGCCATCGGACGCGGGTTCCTTCTCTTGGTCGGCTTCACCCACACCGATACCGAGGCACAGGTGGCCTGGATGGCCGACAAGGTCGTCGGGCTCCGCCTGTTCGCCGACGCCGACGACAAGATGAATCTCGCCCTGGCCGACGTCGACGGCGCGCTGCTCGTGGTCTCGCAGTTCACGCTCTACGGCGACGCGGCGAAGGGACGCCGGCCCAGCTTCATCGACGCGGCGCGCCCCGAGACGGCCATCCCGCTCTACGAAAGGTTCGTCGCGCTGCTCCGCGCCCACGGCGTGCGGACCGAGACCGGGGAATTCGGCGCGATGATGGACGTCGAGCTGGTGAACGACGGACCGGTCACGCTGTGGCTCGAGCGGTGACGCATCCGCGCGTCGTGCTCGCGTCGGCGTCGCCCCGCCGGCGCGATCTGCTCACCCTGATCGGGATCCCGCATGAGGTGCGTCCCGCGGACGTCGACGAATCCCTCCGCCCCGATGAATCGCCCGCCGCGTACGTGGAGCGGCTCGCTCGCGACAAGGCGACGGCGCTCGGTGATCGCGACGCCGTCTGCATCGGGAGCGACACCACGGTCGTCGTCGACGGCGAGGTGCTTGCGAAGCCGGAGTCGACGGCCGACGCCGCCCGCATGCTCCGCCGGCTCAGCGGCCGGTCGCACACCGTGCTCACCGGTGTGGCGGTCGCCTGGCAGGGCCGCGTGGAATCCGGGGTCGAGGAGGTGGCGGTGACCTTCCGCCCGCTCTCCGATGACGACATCGCCGGCTACGTCGCCACCGGCGAGCCGATGGACAAGGCGGGCGCCTACGGCATCCAGGGATACGGCGCCACGATCGTCACGCGCGTGGACGGCGACTACTTCGCCGTCATGGGGCTCGCCGTCAATCGAATGGTCCGGTTGTTCGAGCAGCTGGGGCTGCGCTACCCCTTCGGGCCGCTCGAAGCCGGACGGCCGTAGTCCACGCCGTAGGCCGAGCGCCACCGCTCCACGCGATCGAGCACGTCCCGCACCATGATGCGCGGCATGCGTCCCGGCCGGTTCTCGATCGAGATCGGATAGTCCTCGCCGGGATCGCCGTACGCGTCCACGATCAGGTCGTGGAATTTCCGGTAAGGTCCCGTGCGCTTGGGGTTGGTGTAGCCGATGAGGCTCACCGCGGGCCGGTCCACCGCCACGGCCATGTGGAGCGGCCCCGTATCCGGTGCCAGCACCAGCGCGGCGCCGTCGAGGATGCCGACCAGGTTCCGCAGACCGCTTCCCAGCGCCGACCGGGGCCGGCAGCGGGCGCGCTCCAGAATCACCTGCTCGGCGTGCAGCTCACGAGGCGACCGTCCGCCGACGAGCACCGGCTGCAGCCCGAAGTCGCCGTCGAGCGCGTCCGCCACCTCGGCCCATCGCTCGGGGGCCCAGTCCTTCTCGGGCTTGCTCGTGGCGACGACGATCGCCGCTGCGGGCCGGTCCAGGATGGCGTAGAAGTCGCGCTGCCATTCACGTTCGTCGTCCCAGGGGCCGAGGTCCCACACCACCGGCTCGTGTGGAATGCCGAGCGCGTCGAGGAATTCGAAGTACTGGTCCTGCACGTGCTGGCCGGTGTGGGGTGGGATCCTCCGGTTGGTGAACAGCCAGTTCAGGTCGCGCGCGCGGGCGCGATCGAAACCGAGCTTCACCGGTGCGTGCGTGAACGCCGTCACGATCCCGGCCTTGAAGTAGACCTGGAGAGCGAGCACGAGGTCGAACGTCCGCTCGCGGAGCTGCGCGCGCACATCGGCGAACGCCCGCCACCCCCGGCTCCGCTCGAACAGCACGATCTCGTCCACGGATCGGTGCCCGCGTACGAGCGTGGCCGGCCCAGGCTGCAGCACCCAGGTGATGTGGCTGGACGGACGGGCGCGCTTGATGGCGTTGATGACCGGGAGCGTGTGCACGGCATCGCCGACGGCGCTCATCATCACCACGCAGATCCGGTCCAGACGGGCGTCGATCATGGCCCGCAAGATATCGTCCCATCGGATTCCATGCGTCCGCCGTCCAGATTCTTCCGGGATCCGGGTTCGTAGCGCCCGGGAGGTCGCTCAGTAGAGGGGTAGGCGGATGACACGGATCACACGGATCGGGCGGATATACCTCTTTGGGAACGGCGTTCGAAGTTGTGGCGTCTGGGGTAATGGCGGGTCCCTCCCCCATCTGTTCAGACGCTGTTCACCCAAGGCATAATCCGCTCGATCCGCGCCATCGGCGTCATCCGCGTTCCCCTTGTTCGTATCAGCCTCCCCGCCGCATCAACGCGTCCCGTCTGACGTCCCCCAGGCCGCCGCGCGGAACGCCTATCCGTCCGATCCGTCGACCAGGGACAGGGCGGTCGCGACGATCTCTCCGGCGCCGATCCCCTCCGGGCTCGGCCGCGCGATGATCCGCGACGCTCCCGTTCCCTGGGGAAAGGTCCGGTTGGGCTCGCCAGGGGCGAAGATCCCGAGGGCCGGCACGCCGAACGCGGCGGCGATGTGCAGTGGACCCGAATCGTGGCCGATGAACAGCGCCGCACGCGCGAGCGCGGCCGCGGTGTCGACGAGCTGCCCCCCGAACTGGTCCACGTAGCGCCAGCCGTCGCGGCCGCTCGACGCGCGCACTTCGTTCAGCTCCGCCTTGCTACCCAGCCAGAGCGGCTCGTACCCGCGGCGCTGCAGCTCGGTGGCGACGCCGACCCAGACCCGCACCGGCACGCACCGCTCGCGCTTGCTGGCAAACGGGTGCAGGGCGACGACGCGACGCGCCAGGGCCCGCTCCACGTCCGGGCGCGGCGCCAGCCCGTGCGCATCGAGGCGATAGTGCAGCGGACCGGCACTGATGCCGAGCGGTTCCAGCAGGCGCGCCTCCTCGGCGACGACGGGGCGGTGGATGTCCTCGGGAGCCACCGCGTGGGTCAGCCAGCGAGCGTTCTTCCGGCGCTCGAATCCGATGCGCACGGGGATTCCACACCGGGCGACGGCGCGGGCCGTCCGCCAGGGAGCGGCGGCGAGGACGGCCGCGTCGAACGCCCCGCGGCGCACCTGCGCCATGGCCAGCAGGAATCGGATCCGGCTTCCCCGTCCCCGGCCGGGGGCGCGGTCCCAGTACGGATCGGACGCGATCACGCGGTCCACGTGCGGCACCAGGGCCGCGACGTCCCGCGTGTAGGCCTTGCACCAGAGCGAGATGGACGCGTGCGGGAACCGCTCGCGCAGCGGCGGCGTGAGCGCCGAGGCGAACACGAGATCGCCGAGATTGTCGAGGCTCACGAGCAGGAGGCGCCGCGGTTCGCCGACGGGCGTTAGATTCTGGTTCACTCTGCCGCGCAACTTCGGCGGCCGGGTCTGGGGAAGCAAGTCCCGGTCGGGCTTCCCCGTCCCGTTCCACGGAATCGCGATCCCCGGGGGCCGTGCGGATGCGAATTCTGCACCTGGATACCGAGCGGGGCTGGCGGGGCGGTGAACGCCAGGCGTTCTGGCTGGCCGCGGAGCTCGCCCGGCGCGGGCATCTGTCCGCCGTCGCGGCCAGAGCCCGGCATCCGCTGGCCCGACGGGCGCACGAGGCCGGGCTCCCGGTCATCAACTGCTCGCCCCGGTTCGAAGGGGACCCGTTGCGCGTCTACCGCATCCGGCGCGCCATCCGCCGGTTCGCCATCGACGTCGTGCACGCGCACACGGGACACGACGTGAGCCTCGGGGCGCTGGGGATGGTGGGCACGACGGCCCGCCTGGTCATCTCGCGGCGCGTGGACTTCCGACTCCGTGACAATCCTGGTACCCGCTGGAAGTACGGCCGCGCGTCCGCGATCCTCGCCGTCTCACACGCGGTCGCCGACGTGCTGGTGGCGTCCGGCATCGACCGCTGGCGCATCACCGTGGTGCCCGATGGCGTGGACGTCCACCGCGACATCCCCCCGGCTTCATCCGAGACGCTGGCCGGGCTGGGCATCCCGCCCGGGGCGCCGGTGGCGGTCCAGGTCTCGCAGCTCGTGGGGCACAAGGACCCGGTGAACTTCGTTCGTGCGGTCGTCCGCGCCCACCGCGACGTTCCGGGGCTGCACGGGGTCCTGGTCGGCGAGGGTCCGCAGCGCCGGGCGGTGGAGGCGGAGATCCGTGCGCACGGCGCCGGCGGGTACGTGCACCTGGCGGGTTTCCGCACCGACGCCGACGCGCTCATCGCGGCCGCGACCGTGTGCGTCCTCAGCTCGCGGGAGGAAGGCATGGGCTCGGTGCTGCTCGACGCCCTCTTCCTGGGACGTCCCATCGCCGCCACGCGGGCCGGCGGGATCCCCGAGGTCGTGCAGGACGGCGTGAGTGGGCTGCTCGTGCCGGTGCGCGATCCCGACGCGCTCGGCGCCGCCATTGCACGCCTGGCCGGTGATTGTGCGCTGGCCGGCCGGTTGGGCGAGGCGGCCCGCGAGCGCTCCGAGCAGTTCTCGGTGGAACGCATGGCCGACGCCACCGAGCGCGTCTACGCGACCGTGGTTGCCGGACGCCCCCCGGCTCCGTAGTCTGCAGCCATGCGCGCCCACACGCACTATCTCTGGTTCAATACGAAGAAGCGGCAGGAGATCATCGACATCACCGACGAGGTCGCGGCGCAGCTCGAGGCCAGCGGCATCCAGGAGGGCTTCGCGCTCGTTTCGGCGATGCACATCAGCGCCTCGGTGTTCGTGAACGACCACGAGTCGGGGCTCTGGCACGACATCCTGCATTGGCTGGAGCACACCGTCGCCCCCTGGGATCCCGAACGCTACCGGCACAACGACACCGGCGAGGACAACGCGGCCGCCCACCTGCGCTCGCTCACGATCGGCCACGAGGTCATCGTCCCCGTGACGGCCGGTGAGCTGGACTTCGGCCCCTGGCAGCGCGTGTTCTACGGCGAGTGGGACGGGCAGCGGCGCAAGCGCGTCGTCATCAAGATCATCGGAGAGTAGCGCTCCGGCCGGGGCTCCCGGTCACATCCGCCCGGCGGCCGAGCGCGCCAGGGCCGCAATCTCCTCGTCGGTGATCGGCTCGCCGAAGCGCTCGCGACGTTTGCGCAGCGAGCGATCGAGCCGGGCGAGATTGTGCGCCAGGGCCTCCCCGGGCTCCCAGCCGAAGCTCACGCGGTCGACGTCGAGCACCATCGCCCGGATCGTCGCGCCCGTGGGCTTCAGCACACCGGCGTTGGACGGATCGCCGGCGGCCGCGCTGCCGTCGGGCGGCAGCGGCTCCGTGGAGCCGATGAGCACGTTCTTCGCGTTCAAGTCGCGGTGCAGGGCGCCGACGCGTGAGAGCTGCGCCACCAGCGTGGCCGTGAGGTCGAGGTCGCGATGCCGGCTCAGTGCGTCGCCTTCGGCGAGTCCGCGGGCCAGGTCCCAGCCCGGCCACGCCATCCGCGTCACGACGTCCGACGTGGCGAACAATCCCGCCCGATAGACGGCGTAGGCGAGAATCGGCGGCGTGGGGACGCCGGCTCCCTGCAGCCGCTGCGAGATGCGGAATTCCCGCGGCGCCCGCGTGGGCGCGAGGAAGCGGTCGCCGGTCAGGCCGGCCAGCAGCCCGCCGTGGCGATTGTGCCGGATGACCAAAG
>JBJKRG010000244.1:0-11343 GCA_046704805.1 Gemmatimonadaceae bacterium | reverse complement strand
CTCCACGGCCCAGGCGTTCGGCCCGCGCCGTGCAGTCGGCCCGCAGGCTGTCGGCGCGCGCCGCCGAGTCGATCGGCCCGTACTTCGCCTGCATGTCGAGCCCGTGATAGAACCAGTCGACGGCGCGGTCACGGCCGTCGGGCTCGGCGGCCGGCGTCACCGAGACGATCACGTTCTTGCGGATCTTGTCGACGAGCGGTGACGTCTCGACCGCCAGGCGGTACACCAGCTCCATGAGCATCTCCGGCGGGCCGGTCTCGCCGGAGTGCAGCCCGCCGATCAGGTGATAGTCGGGCTTCGTCGTCGCGATCAGCTCGTGCACCTGGGCCTGGGTCAGCCCGCGCGGGTCCGCGAGCTTCGCCAGGTTCGCGCGATTCCTTGCCAGATTCCTGATGTTCGCCGCCGAGGACACCCAGACGACGACCAACTCGCGTCCCTCGTCAGAGCGGCCGATCGTCTCGACCTTCACCCGCGGCGTCGCCTTCGCCAGGGCCCGGTAGTACTTCACGATCTGCTCGTAGTACGTGAGCTTCTTCGGCGCCCCGATGTAGTAGCCCAGGAACTGCTTCGGCGTGGGGACGCCGGCGGCGAGCGGCAGGTGGTCGACCAGCGGACTCCCGTGGTGGGTCCACGTCTGGTAGAACTTGGCGAAGGCGGGATCCTGCTGCTGGTGCGGATCGCGCGTCTCGAGGACCGACTGCTGCGCCGCGAGCGGGGCTGCGGCCAGACCGAGGGCGGCCGCGGCGTACACAACGGCCTGCAGGAAGCGGTGTCTCATGCGTCAGGGGGTGCTCGGCGCGACGGAACCGACCGGGGGCGCGGCGTCACGCGGGTGGGAAGAGGGGAACGGGGCAGGCGGCACCGATGGGGTTCGGCGCCAACTATAGTACGTGCCGGACCGGGCGGGCGTTAGCGGGACGGGAGGGCCGGCGCGGTGTGGGTCAGGAAGGGCCTCAGGCGGACGTGAGCCCGGTCGGGGCCATGATCTCCCGGAAGCGTGGATGCGCCCGGATCGGCTCCCACTGCGGCCGCCGGAACGCCATCAGTACGAACCCGTCACGCTCGTCGACCGCAAGCTGCAGCAGGTCCATGGCGCGATCGAGGTGTCCCGCGGCCGCCGCTGCAGACGCCCGGAAGCTCGCCGCCATGTACTCGAACGCCGCCCGCGCCTCGAGCTCGGCGTGCAGCGCGGCCGCATGCGCCTGGTCCCCGGCGCCCGCGTACGCTTCGGCCAGGAACCCGACGACCCACGGACTTCGCCCCGACATCACGAGCGCCGGTCGGGCCGCCGCGATCGATCCGGCGAAATCGCCGCCCCAGAGCCGCGCGACCTGGAGTGACCAGCGCGCCAGGAAGGAATCCGTATCCATCGCGATAGCGTGGAGCGCCTGTTCCTCGGCCTCCACGGTGGGTCCGGCCTGCGCCGAGATGATGGCGAGCATCCCTGCCGCCCAGGCGTTCAACGGGTCCGCCTCGACGGCGCGTGCCGCCTCGGCGATTGCCTCGTCGATCTTTCCGTGGTAGAACCCCAGCCACCAGTTGGCCCGCTCGCACCGCGCGCGGGTATGCCCGGGGTCCGCGGTCAGCGCGCGCTCCCAGTATCCCGCCGCCCGGGCTTCGTCGAACTCGTAGATCATCGAGACGTCCGCGAGCGTCGCCAGCGCCTCCGCATGGTCGGGTCTGAGGCGAAGCGCGCGCTCGGCCGCGGCCTTTGCCTGCGGCATGGTGTCGTGCGGCCGAGCCATGGCGTACAGCCCCATGAGCCGCCACGAGTCCGCGAGCATCGCCAGCGCGTCCACGTAGTCCGGATCGAGCGCCACCGCGCGCTCGAAGAGCTCGCGGGCACGCACGATTCCCGCGCCTCGCTGGAGCTGGAACGCCCGGCCCCGGAGATACAGATCGTAGACCTCGAGGCTGGTCGTGCCGGCGGCGCCGCGTTTCGCACCACCGACCACGAGGGCGACCTTCAAGTGCTCGGCGACGGCCGCGGCGATCTCGTCCTGGATGGCGAAGATGTCCGTCAGCTCGCGGTCGAATCGCTCCGACCAGATGTGGTAGCCGTCGGTGACGTCCACCAGCTGGACGGTGACCCGCACCCGGTTCCCGGCGCGCCGCACACTCCCCTCGAGCACGGTGGCGACGCTGAGCTTCTCGCCGACGACGCGCAGGTCCTCGCGTGCTCCCTTGAACGCGAACGCTGAGGTCCGCGCCGCCACCCGGAGTCCGCCCATGCGCGTGAGCACGTTCGTGATCTCGTCACTGACGCCGTCGCTGAAGTACTCGTCCTCCGGGTTCCCGCTCATGTTGGTGAACGGCAGGACGGCGATCGACGCGTCGGGAGTGCTCGTCGCCCGGGCCGGCGCCGCGATCAGCGCCTGTGCGAACGCCGTGATGCTGCCGAAGCGATCGTCCGGCTCCCGCGCCATCGCCCGCACGAGCGCGGCCTCGAGCCGCGGCGACGCGCCCGACAGGACGGCGGAAAGCTTCGGTGGGGCGTTCGTGAATCGCTGGACCAGGATCGCCTCGGCGGTGGGTCCGGTGAACGGTGGGCGGCCGGTGAGCATCTCGAATACCACGCACGCGAGGCTGTAGAGGTCGCTTCGCGCATCGATCTCGTCGTCCGCGGAAGCCTGCTCCGGACTCATGTACAGCGGCGTCCCCACCGAGGCGCCCGTCCGCGTGAGCCGCTCCGCGCCCGCCGCGGCGGCCGCGAGTGCGATGCCGAAGTCGGCCACCAGGGCGTGATCGTTCTCGAGGAGGATGTTCTCCGGCTTGATGTCGCGGTGAATCACCCCGCGGTCGTGGGCGTACTTCAGGGCGTCGCACACCTCGGCCGCCAGACGCAGCGTCTCGTCTACCGGCACGGCGCCCTCGCGCTTCAACCGATCGCGCAGCGACTCGCCGTCGACCCACGGCATGACGTAGTAGAGCCGCTCCGCAGCCTCGCCGGAGTCGTAGAGCGGCAGGATGTTGGGATGCCGCAGCCCCGCGGTCGTGTGGATCTCGTGCAGGAACCGCTCGCCGCCAACCGTCGCTGCGAACTCGGGACGCAGGACCTTGAGCGCAACCTTCCGGTCGTGCCTGAGATCGTGGGCGAGATAGACCTTCGCCATGCCGCCCTCCCCCAGCTCGCGCTCCATGCGGTAGCGATCGGCGAGAGCGGCGGAGAGTCGGGCGACGTCGTCGGGCATGTTTCCAAGATGGGCCGGCAGTGGGGGGCACGCCAGCCGATGTACCGCCGGGTGTGGCGGAAGGCGGATGGGCGAGTCGCAGCGCCCCACGAACTTCCGTATCATTCTCCGTTCTCTTCCCGCCTCTCCTCGGCGCGGCGCCGCGATGATGACCTGTACCGCAAAGAACCCGTGAAGCCTCGGGACGCTCGCCGGACGCGCCACGCGCGCAATTCGCCGATTGCGCGGCTCCATGCGATACGCGCGGACTGCTTCTCAGGAGCGGAGAAGGTCGCGCTCATCGAGCGCATCTCGCTCCGGCCGCCGCGCCGTGTGCGGGACGTGCTCCGCTTCCACGACGACCTCCTGTTCATCCGCGCGTTCGCCGACACGCGCGCGGCGTTCGACGCCGCCGTGCGCGCGCTCGGCGCGATGGACGCGGTAGTCCGCCGCCTCGGGGCTCGTCGGCATCAGGCGGACGAGACGGGACTCACGTACACGGACAATCATGACGCCTACTCGTTCGTCGCCGCGAAATGGATCGAGGCGTCGTTCCCCGGCGAGCTGGAGATCGACTGGCCGAGTGTCGAGGACGAAGCGGTGATCGACTCGCTGCTGCGCCACGCGCTCGAGCCCGCCGAGGAGGACGCGTTCGACAGCGGTGAGCTGACGACGCGCGATTGGCTCCGGCTCCGGAAGCACGACCCGGAGGAGACCGAGCTGGCCTGCCTGTTGCGGCTCGCCCCGCGCCGGGGGGAGGCGCGACGTCTGTTCGAGACGATGTATGACGCCGCCGCGGTTCCGCTGCGGTGGCGCCTCGATCGCTCGGCGGGCTCGGTGACGCACACGTCGCTGCCGGTGGCGCATCCCGTGCTCCGGCACTCCATGCGACCGGCGCCGGCGAACGCAAAGCGGTTCATCATGCGACCGACGCATGCCGTCCGCCTCCTCGCGCCGCAGGAGGCCAGGCACATCATCGACGCCTCGCGTGCCGCACTCGCGGGCCGTGGGCGCGAGGTGTTCGCGACGTTCAATCCCAATCCGCACGAGGTCTATCTCGGCGATCTCGGGCAGGGCGCCTTCATCGCGGTGATCGGGCTCGAACCCGGACGTCGATTGAGCCTCGACGCGAACTACGGCTACGTGATGTTCTCGAACGGCGTGCCCATCGGATACGGGGGCGTGACCGCGTTCAACCGGCAGGCCAACACGGGCCTCAACATCTTCCCGGCGTTCCGGGGGAGCGAGGCGGCGTTTCTGTGGGCGTCAGCGCTGCGGGTGTTCCGGTCGCTCTTCCGCGTGAAGCGGTTCGTCGTCAACCCGATTCAGGTGGGCGAGGGCAACAGCGAGGCGATCGCCAGCGGCGCCTTCTGGTTCTACTATCGACTCGGCTTCCGTCCGGCCGATTCGGAGACGCGCGCGCTGGCCGGACACGAGTTCGCGCGAATTCGCGGGAGTCACCGGCACACCAATCCCGACACCCTGAAGCGACTGGCGAGCGGCGACCTTCATCTCGATCTCGGGCGTGTGCGGGCGTCGGAGTTCTTCGACGAGGACTGGCTGGTGAACCTCGGACGCGGCGCCACGCGGCTCCTGGCGTCGGTCGATTCAGGCGACCCCACCACCGCCGCGCGCACGATGGCCGACGGGCTTGCCCGCACCCTCGGCTGCCGTCGTCGCGACCGGTGGCCAGCCGCCGAGCAGGCGGCGTTCGTGCGCCTGGCACCGGTGTCTGCGCAGATTCCGGACCTCGCGCGGTGGCCGGTGGCGGCACGCCATGCGCTCGTCGAGTTGATGCGCGCCAAGGGACACCAGCAGGAGCGGGATTTCGTGCTCGCGATGCAGCGGCATCCGAGGTTCTTTGCGGGGCTGAGGGGGGTGGGGGCGACTGGGGCAACCGGCTGAATTCCCTTCCTTCTACGCGATCGGTCACGTGGAAGGGAATGCAGAGGGCCCCGTCGGGCCCGGAGCCAGCCGCGCGCACAATACCCGCACTATCGCAGGTCAACTTCTCTTCCGGTTACTCATGCTGACCGGCCTGCCACTTCAGGCCCGGGTTCGGCAGCTACGATTGCGGGTGAGGCCTGCGCCGCTTCGTGTTCGCCTCACGCATGGCACGGATCTCGGCCACCCGCGCTCGGTCCCGCTCGCGCTGCTCGGCGTTGGCCTCGTCAATCCTGGCCAAACGGCCTCGACGCCGTTGTTTTCGGCCGGCCTTCCTGGGACGCGCCCTGGGGGGCCTAGGGGCCCTAGAGGGCCTGGAGGCCTCGGGCGCCAAGACATGACGCTCTACCTCCATTCCCCGTCGCCGGAGATCACTTGTGAGGAGGTCGGCGCATCCCTCGCAGACAAGCCACTCTCGGTACGGAGTAACCAGAGCGATCCGGGCGCGCCACCGAACTTTCGTCTTGTGCCTGCCGGCCCCCCCGCAGCGTCTGTACTCGCAATAGCGAACGGTGGAAGTCATCCGAATACCTCAAGCTGACCGGCTGCATGCGCGGCCATCTAACGGACGCATTCATCTGCGCCGTGGCCTATAAGATCAGCACCTGGCGCAGCACACACGCTAGTTCAACCTAAAGTCTCCCGCCCCGGTAACGACGCAAATCAAGTAGCACGCTTCGATGCCGCCGCAGCAAGCAGGTTTTCAAGGCTCCCGCGTCGACTGAGGGCGCTGGCGACCCGTTCTGGCGTGACCCGGGTGATGCCATACACCTGAAAGCCGTGAGCATAGCCAAATTCCGCGACGAGGCGATCCTTCCGGATGTCCACCTGCTTTACGTCTTCAAGCAAGTAGATCAAGGACCATGGCTGATTGGGCGTGATCGGCCAAAGGATATCTCCGAGAGTTTGACTTTCGATTTTGCCTGATACCTTCGCGCGATACGTAAATCGTCCAGTTCCTTTAGGGGTGAAGAGAACCAAGTCGCCGACCTTCATCTTGTCGTACGTGCCGCGGCTCGATGTACTCATCGCCCAGCATTGGAACGATCTCTGCGTTCCGATTGCCGCCCGTAACCTCTCCAGAGTCGCTGCGTCGATTCGTTTCTCTACGGCCGATAGCGGGACGGCCTTTGAGAGTGTTGTCCGGATGTTCTCGACACTGGCCGGGGCAAGGAACAAGCCGGGGCTGCGTGTGCCTCCAACCTCGTGGGGCTTTCTGATGGCGCGAAGAGCCGATGTATTCGCGGTGACAGTACGACCGCTAGTTGCCGCAGGGACATCGGCAAGTAGCCGCTCAATCACGGAATTGGGTGTGTCGACGAGTGGTTCGCTGAGAAGCTGCAGTTTCCGGAAGACCTCGTCGGAGATGCGAATGACCGGTGCCATATCTAGTCCAGTGAGTGTTACAGAACAATGTAACACTCACTCTTCTCCCGTCAAGCCCTCGCCGGTGCCCCACGCTGCAGCGCTCGGCCGTGGCGGCCCACAACAATTGCGGCCTGCGAGCGCAGCGAGCAAGCCGCTCCCCTTTTCGCCGCGGGCAGTAGCGCCAAGTTAGGCCTCATGTGAGGGATGCTTTGAACTGCGTCGGTTCAAGCGCACATGAGGCCCGCAAAGCTCCAGCGAGACAAAAAATGCGGGCGTCTTCACGAAACTTGAACACCCGGTAGAGTTGAAAGCCCGCCAATGTCTCCGAGACAGTTACTTCCTTTGCAGAGGCAAAGAACGGGGTCATTGGACCGAAAGCCGTGGTCTTGACCTCAATGAACCGTTCGCGACCATCTGTGTCGAACGACATGACGTCATATCCCAAGCCATCGCCCAGAGTTTCGGAGACGTGCTCGATACGTTCAGCGAGCGGCTTGCGACCGGCTTGCCAAAGCCGACGGTACTCGGCTTCAAGAACGAACAACTCGCCCGCCCGCCCAAGTGAGCGATTGCGCGACTCTCGCTCGAGATAGTTGATCCGCCTTCCTGACGTTGTCGATCCAGCCCGCTCGTAGATACGGCCTCGCTTCTCACGAGATGGCGGAGGCACGAAGACCTCGCTAAGGCTCTCCGCGAGCACCGGCTGGGCCAGTGCCTCTACCACGGCCTGAGTTACCGTTTCAATCTGAGGGTTGATATCCAGTTGAGCCTCGACCTCACGTCTAAGCAAATCCTGGTAGTTCGCGCGCGGCTTATATCCCTCGATATAGGGTAGGCCGAGCTCAATGAGAACTGCACTGATATTCTGATGCTTGAACTCGACGGCCCCCGCGGAACGACTGTCGAGCTGGCGTTGTAGCCCGCGGTTGTGTTCCTTCTTGTTGTACGCTTCGCCGCGGAGCTCATGCTCCAACATCTTGAGATAGTCGGCGACGGTGGCGGCTACTTCAGCCTGCGTCCAGTCTCTAGGCACAAGGCTCTGGTCAAAAGTGTGGTGTGAGGCCTAGCGTCGCGGCGATCTACCGCGGCGGACCATAACAATTGCGGCATGCGAGCGCAGCGAGCAAGCCGCCTCCAGTCCTGCTGGAGTTCCCAGGATTTAGTGGACAGGGCTAACATCCACCGCTACCACGGCGGAGCATCCCAATGTCCACGAAAGCAGACGCCGGCCGCGTTCGCGCAACGTACGCGTTCATCAAGGCGAACCGGAAGGAGTTCAGCACCGAGGCCATGTGCCGGGTACTCGGCGTGGCTCCCAGCGGTTACTACGACTGGCTGAAGCATCCGCACTCGAAACGGGCCATGGAAGACGCGCGGCTCCTCCGGCTGATCCGTGCGTCGTTCACGGCGAGCCACGGGATCTATGGTGCTCCGCGGGTCTTTCTCGACTTGCGGGAGGCCGGAGAAACCTGCAGCAAGCACCGGGTCGCCCGGCTGATGCGGGAGAACAACCTGCGGGCCCTGCATGGGTATCGCACGCGACGCTGGGCCGTCGGCAAACCGGCCGTGCTGATCCCGAATCTGCTGCAACGTCAGTTCACGGTGAGCCGGCCCAACCGGGCGTGGGTTACCGACATCACGTACATTCGGACCTGGCAGGGATGGCTCTACGTGGCGGTGGTCATGGACCTGTTCTCGCGCAAGATTGTGGGCTGGTCCGCTGGTCCCACCATCCACCGCGAGCTCGTGCTGAACGCCGTGCTGGCAGCCGTGCGGCGACGCCGGCCGCGCGGGACGCTGATTCACTCGGACCAGGGGACGCAGTATGGGAGCGACGCGTGGCGGCGCTTCTGCCGCGCGAATCGTCTCGAGCCGAGCATGAGCCGCAAGGGGAACTGCTGGGACAACGCCGTCGCCGAGTCGTTCTTCAGCAGCTTGAAAAAGGAGCGGGTCAAGAAGCAGATCTACAAGAACCGCCAGGTCGCAGTGGCCGACATCGGTGACTATATCGAGGCGTTCTACAATTCAGCACGCCGCCACAGTCATCTTGGTGGGATCAGTCCGGACCAGTTCGAGCGAGAGCACAAACCAAAGCAAAAGAGTGTCCACTGATTCCTGGGAACTCCAAACCCTCGCCTCACGCTCGCGCACGCCTACTTGCGCGGCAACTCCTTAATGGCGTTAGGCATCGGGCACCTCAGTGGTTGTCGAAATCGTTGAACGGGGTTTGGAGCACGATCGCGGCATAGATTTCAAGCAAAGCTTGGCGCACCGCCTCGGTCTCCTCAACGAAGCGTAGATCCATCGCTGCCACGCGCTCCCGCGCACGCCTGAACGCAGCCGCAAATGTCTCATCTGCTGCCAGATCAGCGCGCGAACCGGCTTGTGTGTACGTGGCCCGCAGCATCCCAGTCTCGATACGCGCTATGCGAAAAGCAAAGGTTGCGCTGTAATGCGTGCTGCTAGGTCGGCAATGGCCGGCTAGCCGCTTCTTGAGCCGGTTGGTGCGCCCGACGTACAGGTGCTTCGGGCCTTCCGAGAAGAGATAGATCCCACGCTCGGGCATTCTCGGCGGGAGCGACGCGAAGCGCACCGGACTCATCGTGACTAGCGCTTGAAACTTGGGCTCGAGGTGCTCGAGGAACTGTCGGAAGTTGGCTTGCATCGATCCGTGTCGTATGCCTAACGTCGCGGCGATCTGCCGCGGCGGCTCATAACAATTGCGGCACGCGAGCGCAGCGAGCAAGCCGCTTCCTTTCCCGCCGACGGCAGCAGCGCCTCGTTAGACAGTGGGTGCATCGGGCTCTGCATTACGGCGATCCGCAGCAAACGATCCGCGCTCCCGCGGAACGACGACAAAGCCTAGCGCGCTGAGACGGCTGAACAGATACTGGTCTGTGGCCTTGGTGAACTCCCGCAACAGTGTATCTAGTGTCGGCCGGAATGCCGTCAGCCTTGTGGTGAGCTTTGCCACATCTGCGGGGGCACCGAACATGAACCCAAGGTAGACCATGTCCGTGAGTTCGTAGTTGGCGTTCATCGGATCACGCCCTTCGCTCGTAATGAATGCAAACGACTCAGCCGGGAACTCGGGCAGCGCCTGCTGTGCGACCGCAATGTCAAAATGGAATGCTGCACGATTTCTAATGCGGTGGATGTCTTCATTGAACTGACGATCAAACCGCTCGTCCGCGAGTACATCGAACACACCGGCAAGTTGGCGGTCAAGCGACGCCTCTTGTTCCAGACGTGTTTTCAGTTCGTACGCTTCGTGGACGACTGCGGCAAGATACAGCATCGCGCTGACACGTTGCCTTTCTGCAAGCGGCGACTCGGCAACGTCACTCCAATAGCGGTGGGCCTCAATACCGAACTTGACGGCGCTCGCCACGCGACCAAGCGTAACCAGGACTGCGAACTCTCGCGTATCGCGGATGCGGGCGAATAGCTCTGCCGAACATGTGAGCTCCCACTCGCCGTCCGGAATAGTAACCATGCTCGGCACCTGTCTAACTAGTAATTCTCTTGTCGTGATATGCTGCAAAACCGCGCGAATCGCTGCGGAATCCCACCTGCATAGTGTGCGGCTCGCGCCGCCGTTGGGCAAGGGAAATCCCATAGCCTTACGGCATTAGAGGGATTAGAAGGTTGGGGGCGAGGGGGAAAGGCTGCAGGGACCCGGCTGCGTAGTGTGCGAGGTCGTCGTTTGGGGACAGAGCTCGGCTGGGGGGCTCCCGGCGCCCCTACAGGCGGTCCGCAGGGCTCCGGACGCCCAGTCCGCCCTTGTTCAAGACATGCGTGTAAATCATGGTGGTCCGCACGTCGGCATGCCCCAGCAGGGTCTGCACGGTCCGGATGTCGGCCCCCGACTCCAACAGGTGGGTCGCAAACGAGTGCCGCAGGGTGTGCGAGCTGATCCGCTTGGTCAGGCCCAGCTCGTGCACGGCCTGCTTCACGGCCCGCTGCACGACGGTCTCGTGCAGATGATGCCGCCGCACCACGCGCTCCGGATCCACGAAGGTCCGGGCCGCCGGAAACACGTACCACCACGACCACCCGGTCTCGGCGTCCGGATACTTCCGAGCCAGCCCCGGCGGGATCCCGGTGCTCCGCACCCGCGCCCGCTGATCCCGACGGTACTCGACGAGCCCCTCCCTGAGCCGCCGCTCCAGCGCCGGCACGCACGACTCGGCCAGCGGCGTCCGGCGATCCTTGTTCCCCTTCCCGCCCCGCACGACGATTTCCAGACGGTCCAGGTCCACGTCCTTCACCCGCAGGCTCAGACATTCGGACACGCGCAGCCCGCTCCCGTACATCAGCATGGCACACAGCCGCACGGGGTCGGCCAGCTTCCCGAACAACGCGCGCACCTCGTGCTGCGAGAGCACGACGGGGACGTGGCGAGTCCGCCTGGCCGGTGTTATCCCGTCGATCCTCGAGAGCGGCTTTCCCAGCACGGGGCCGTACAGGAAGAGCAGCGCCTGCAACGCCTGGTTCTGCGTGCTGGCCGCCACCTGCTGCGCGACGGCCAGCTCCGAGAGGAACCGCTTCACCTCCCCCGGCCCCATGTCGGCAGGATGCCGCCGCCCATGAAACACGATGTAGCGGCGGATCCAGTGGACGTACGCCTCCTCGGTGCGCCGGCTGTACCGGCGCTCGCGCAGCTTGCGCCGCACGATCTCCATCAGCCGCAGCCGGCGCTCCGGCTCGGGCGGGCCGGTCAGATGCGACAGCGGAATGGGCGGCAGGGGCATGATACGACAATGCCGGCCCCTCCCGGAACCGGCATCATCGAATCCCTGCGCATCGGCGCGGAAGCTCGCCCGCCCCGATCGGCGCCCCACCCCGCGGCGCCCCGCGC
>JBJKRG010000243.1:0-2799 GCA_046704805.1 Gemmatimonadaceae bacterium | reverse complement strand
AGCATGCAGACGGTGGCGTACTCCGCCGCGACGGTCACCGCGGACACGCTCACCCGCACCCGGACGCGCACCTGCTACGATGCGCAGGGGACCGTCGTGACGTGTGGACAGGGACAGACCGCGTCGATCGTCGTCACCCTGGACCTGAGCGGTGTGCGCGTCGGCAACCGGTTCACCGCCATCGTCCACCGGCAGCGGCACGACTCGATCAGCGGGCTGGGCGCCGGATCGACGTCACGGACGCATAACGGGTATGGCGCCAGTCAGGATACGACCACGTACCAGGGCACCCTCAATACGCGGGTCGCCGACATCGCCGCCTCGGACTCGGTGCTCGACGTCGTGTACAACCTGCCGCACGCGAGCAACCCGTGGCCGGTGTCGGGCCAGATCATCCGCAACGTGAACGCGACGTTCACGATCAGCGGCGGCACCACCGGCACGCGCACCATCCAGCGCCGCGTCGTCGTGACCTTCCCGGCCGATGCGCAGGGGAACGTTCCGATCCAGGTGGGCACGCTCTCGTGCACCCTGAACCTGGTCACGCACAAGGTATCGAACTGCAGCGGGAGCTGAGCCCGGCCCGTTGCCGGACGGCGGGACCGCGGGCGTGGACGACGCCTCCCGGCCCGCCGGTCGGAAGCGGAGATGCACCGTTCCGGAATCCGTTCGCGTCGCCCGGCTCCCGTGGGAGCCGGGCGATGGCACATCACGGGCGCGCTTCTACGCGGTCGAAGGCGATGAGACGGCCGCCCGCAGGCGCTCCAGGACTTCCACCACGACGCGGGCCTCCGCATCACTCACCCGGGACGTGAAGATCCGGCGCACGACACTCCGGTGATGCCGGGTGGCCTCGGCGAAGCGCTGCTCGCCGAGGGCGGTGAGCGCGATCCGCGTGACCCGGCGATCGGCCGGGTCCGGCCGCCGCTCGAGCAGCCCGTCATGCTCCATCCGGTCCACGATGGACGTGAGCCCGCTCTTGCTGGTCACCACGGCATCCGCGAGGTCCGTCATGCGGCAGCCCCCCGGCGACTCCGATACGTGCAGCATGATGTCGTAGCGCTGCAGATCGAGGGGGGTGTGCTCCCGGAATTCCCGATCGAGCAGGCGGAACAGGTCGCGCTGGGTCTCGACGACCAGTCGCCAGGCCCGCCCCTGCATCGTGGGGCGGTTGGCAGTGGCGGCGGCTGGGGGTTGCGTTCGCTTGGGCATTTTATTACGATGTCGAAAGATTCGATTATGTACTATCCGATGCGGAAGTAATCTAGGGGGCGTTCCGGCGGAAGTCCAGATCGGGTCACCAGTCGGGGCACAGCCCCATCACCGTCCTGGCGGGCCGCGCCCGCTACACTCGAGGAGGCCGAGATGTACGTACTCGCCATTCAGCACAAGGTCCGGGACTACGACGCGTGGAAGACCGTATTCGACAGCTTCCCGCCCGCGAAGGGCGGCGCCAAGTTCCACCGCGTCAACCGGGCGGTCGGGGACCCGAACGTCGTGACCGTGGTGGCCGGATTCCCCACCTCGGCTGCCGCCGAGGGGTTCAGGAACAACCCGGAGCTGGCCGCGAAGATGAAGGAGGCCGGCGTCATGGGCCCCCCGCGCATCGAGCTCTACGAGGAGGTCGAGGCCGTCACGGCGTGAACCCTGGTCCCGCGCCGGCCCGGCCGCTCTCCCCGGCGCCGATCCGCTGCCCCTCGAGCGCCCCGCCCGATCGGCCGGATCGGGCCGGGCGTCCGCCGTCCGGCGGCATCTGCGAACACTGATAGCGCCGGCGCTATTGGCGCGCCGGGCGTCCGCGGCCGCCGTCGGGGCAGGCGTCGTGATTGCAATTCGGCCGCCGCTCCGTAAGGTTTATCTGCCCCCCCTCACGCACCGGAAGCCGAATGGCCGCCGGGAGGGCAGCGAACATGAGCAGACGGGTCTCGCCGCGCACCACCACAACGGGCACGCGCGTGCGACTCGCGGGTGCCTTCGCACTCGCGCTCGGCATCACACCCATGGCATGGGCCCCCGCCAGAGCGGACGCCGCTCCCCTCGGCCTTCCCACTCCCCGGCCCGTCCGCGTCGCCCGTCCGCTGCCGCCGGCGAGCCCCGATCCGGCCGCGCTCGTGGATCCGCTCATCGGCACCGGCAACGGCGGCAAGGTCACGGGCGACGTCGACACCTTCCCCGGCGCCGCGGTGCCCTTCGGCATGCTGACCTGGAGCCCCACGACGACGTCCCGACCGGACGGCGGCGACTACTTCTACAAGGACTCGTCGATCGTCGGCTTCAGCCTCACCCATCTCTCCGGGCCCGGCTGCCGCGCCGACGGCGAGGTTCCGATCCTCCCCACCGTGGGCGCCATCGGCTCGCACCCCGACAGCACCGTGGAGTCGTTCAGCCACGCCCACGAGCGCGCGACGCCCGGTGAGTACGCGGTCACGCTCGCGCCCGGGACGCCCGCGGCGATCGAGGCCACGCTGACGACGACGACGCGCACCGGGATCGGCCGCTTCCGCTTCCCCGCCACGTCGCGGGCGAACTTCGTCTTCAAGGTCTCGGACGCCCAGACGCGCGCGCAGGCCTCATCCGTGCGTATCATCGGCGATCGCGAGGTCGCCGGCATGGAGACCTCCGGCCACTTCTGTGGCGCGCCCAGCGACGCCACCATGTACTTCGTCGCGACTTTCGACCGCCCCTTCGCCTCGTACGGCACCTGGCAGGGCGGCACGCTGCAGAAGGGGAGCCACGGCGACGCCGGCGCGGCGACCGGGGCGTGGGTGACCTTCAGTGCCACGCACCGGCGCCCGGTGA
>JBJKRG010000242.1:0-11642 GCA_046704805.1 Gemmatimonadaceae bacterium | reverse complement strand
CGTTGAGGCCCACGCACGTCATCGAGGCACCCACCGCGAGGCTGTCCTGTGGACAGACGACGGTGTCGACCTGGGAGTACGCGAGCACCTGGCTCGCGTAGTTGGAGGCCGACTGCACCCCCGACATATCCGCGCTGCACGCCGCTGTGAACGCGACAGCCGCGCATGCCAGCGCCACAAGAAACCACCTCGACTTCTTCATCCTGCTCACCTCCTCGAGGGCGTCGCCTCGGGCTTGGGTTGCGGCCCTACATCTCGACCAGCGTGCCGGCCTTCACGGTGTGCGTGCCCTGCTCGGTGAAGCTCTCGACCGAGGCCTTCTGGAAGAGCAGGCCGCCGTCCGCCGTGATGTCGACCGCGGCGCCCCCCGAGGTCAGCGCGACCTGGAAGTACGAGGCGGCGGAGCCGACCACGTAGTAGAGCGTCCCCTCGGAGAGCCCGGCCGGCACGCTGCCGCCCGGGGTAGGGTAGAAGAACACGCGGTCGGCGTCGGCGAGGCCGTGCCCGTCGAGCCGGACTTGATCGGTGGCGGAGTCCACGAAGCCGGCCTTCGCATGGTTCCCGGTCGGGCCGTTGGGGGCCCAGCCGACGAACGTGTCGGGCGTGCCGGACTGCCAGAATCCGATCGCCGCGACATCCGCTCCTGGCGGCACGTCGAAGGCCACGTCGGCATTGAGCGCGCGTGCGGCCCCTGATGCGGTGTTCACCGTGGCGGCCTTCCGCGCGTAGGCGGGAGTGCCGCCCGAGAGCTCGTTGCTGCCGCCGTCCGTCCCTGGGTAGTCCGAATGCAGGCTGAGCTTGTCGATCGTGAGCGCGTTGAGCGCCGCGTTCTTCGATGCCGTGATGAGACCCATCGTCCCCTCCCCTATGCCCCGTGTGAGATCTCGGTGAGCACCTGCCTCACCATCGGCCGGAGCTCGGCCACGGTGCGGCCCACCATGCCCTCGGGCGCCTGCGTCGAGCTGCCCTCCTCGAGGTAGCGCACGTAATCGATGCTGTTCGTGATGTACGCGACGTCACCGGCTCGGAAGCGGGCGATCACTCGACTGCCCGCGTCCCACACGAACGTGCCCAGCGGATCCAGCTTGTGCGGGTTGTTCGCGAGATCCGGCGCGCCGATCGCGACGTTCCAGTTTCCCCGCGCGCGCCCCGTGTCGACCGGAGTGCGCATCGCGATGCGCTTGAGCGCCTCGAGCATGACGCCGCGCACCAGCTGGTCCGACCGATCGCGCAACCTCGCCGTCACCGCCGCGGTGCCCGTGAGCTGCATCGTCACCTCCGGGCGAAGAACTCGTAGTACACGACCTCTTCCACGCCGAACACCGGGGTCACGCCGTAGATCTCGAGCTCCTGGCCGTCGATGAAGACCGTGGCCTCGTTCGTGAGCCCGGCCGGCAGGTCCGGGCCCGCGACCGTGCACTTCCAGTCGCGTGTCTGCACCCCGCCGGGCTCGTCCTCCCCGATCGGGGGATGCTGGAACGCCACGCGCGTCGCGGGCTCGAGCCGCGCCTGCACCGTCACGTCCGTGTCGGTGACCGGCACGGTGCCCGTGCTGGTATCGTAGGAGCCCGCGGCGTGGTAGCGGATCGTGATCGGCTTCCCGAACCGGCTCAGCGCACTGGACGCGGCCTTCTGGAGCGCAATGTCTAGGCCGCTCATCAGGCGCGTTCCATGTGAAACGCCGCGCCAGCCGCCGATGCGAGCAGTGGGCCAAGGAAGCGCCGCACGTTCCGCGGCAACTGCCCGGCCGAGAAATCCGAGCGGGGGGTGACGGACAGGGTCCCCAGCTTCACATCCGCGAACCCCTCCATGCCCGTGTCCGTCAGTGACGTCCCCCCGCCCAGAATCTCGAGCGCGAGCTCGCAGGTCGCGTTCTGGACGCGCTGCGGGACGACGTCGAAGTGGTACTCCCACCCCTCGTCGTCCAGCGCGGCGTATCGTGGCCACCGGAGCGCCTGGTTCTGATCGGAGATCGTGCCGTTGAGCGGGTGGACAGGAATGCCCACGAACTGCTCCTGGTCGATGCGCCAGGTGGCCATGATGAGCGCCTGCGCCTTCTGGTCGTCCGACGCTGCGTCCCACTTGTCGGTCCCCGTGCGGTTCGCGAAGTAGGCGTCCGCGTCCGACACGGAGACGTAGCTGTTCGCCTGGTCCGAACCGACCGTCGCGATCAGGGTCGCCGGCATCGCTCAGTGGCGCGCGACCTACTCGGCCGCGCCCTCCGTGGGATGCGCGGCCGCGTGAGCGAGCGCCGCTTCGAGCGCCGCGGCGCGCCCCGGGAACTTCCCGGCCGACGGGCCCTCGATGAGGACGTCGTCGGGGCCGTACAAACGCCCGTCGCCGCCCTTCTCCGCCTCGTAGCGGTAGCTCTCGGGGAACGGATCGTCGGGCGAAGCCGGCTTCGGGACGCTGGGCTTCGCCGTCTTCGCACCCTTCCCCTTGAAGAGCTTGTGCGTGTTGGGGTTGTAGTCCGTCTCGTTGATGACGATGTGGGAGCCCTCGACGTTCGGGTCCTGCACCTTCACCGTGTTCAGCTCCATTTTCCCTGCTCCTGGAGGGGTTCATCCTCTGCCGCTCCGGGGCGGGGGCCCCGGAGGACCCCCGCCCACGAATTCGGCGCGTCAGGCGCTGGGCGCCTAGCCGGCGAGCCTGCAGGCGAGCTCCGGCCTCACGAGCTTGACGCCGTACAGGATCGACCAGGTGTAGCGGGTCTGCATGTAGTCCCGCGCCACCTCGAGGGAGAGCGAGAGCCCGGACACCGGGTCCACGCCCGTCCTGATCTCGTGGCCGCCCGTGAACCCGTCCGCCGGGGCCAGCGGCCGCACGGCGAGCGCGAACGCGTCGCGATGGAACGCCAGGTTCTGCGGGCTCACCGCGGACGCGGCGCCCTTCAGCGTCATCTGGGCGTTGTCGGCCCACGCCACCTGGATCGTCGGGCTGATCTTCAGCGTGATGGCGTTGCCGGAGGCGGTCGCGTCCTCGGTGACGACGTAGGTCTGGCTGTCACCGGCGACGGTGAAGACCTCGCCCTGCTTGACCGTTCCGGTCAGGCTGGTCGCGTCGAAGTCGGCCGTGGCGTCGCCCACGTTCGCGGGCGATCCGCCGCCGTTGAACAGCGCCTTGTGGCCGGCGCCGTCGGTGAGCGTGCCGTTGATCATGCTCTGGATGTTCTGGTCCATCCAGAAGCGGAAGCCCAGGATGTCGCCGATCTGGCCGGTCGTCAGCGAGTCGGCGTTCTTGCGCCACATCGCGTTCTGCACGGCCTCGATCTGCTCTGCGATCGCCTCGGCGGTCGGATCGAGCACGAAATGCCTGGGCGCCGTCGGGCAGCGCTGCTCGGCGAGGATCTTGCGCACCAGCGTCGCGTCGACAAGGCTCGGCGTGGCGTTGCCGAACGGGTTCGTCCCGGGCGTGCCCGCGAAGCCGTACACGCCCTTGAACAGCGCGAGGATGTCGGAGTCCACGTAGTTGGCGAGCGCCCTGAGGTGCTCGCTGAGCTGCGTGTCGCGCGCTCCGACGGCGATCTCCTGCGCCTCCTTGTCGGTCAGGTACATGTCCGTCTTCTTCCACCGGTCCAGGGTGATCTGGACGGTGGTGGGCGAACTCGCGGCCGCGTCGGGCGGATACGGCCCCGGCGCGACGTCGCTGACGTCGACAGCGGACGGAATCGGGACGTCGATCGTGGTGCCCTTCTTCGCGACCTCTGCGCCCCAGTCGGTGTTCACCAGTCTCGGCATCACGGAGTTCTCGCGCAGGGCGAGCAGCCCCTTCGCGAAGATCTTGTTGACGAGGTTGGTGAAGGTGTTGGCGGTCTCGGCCATGCCATCCTCCCCACGTGTCCCGGGCCTCCCGTATTGGGCCCTCTTCGGATCCCCGGGAAACCGAAAAGGGCAGGGCGCGCTGGCCCTGGCTCACGATCCCTGCATCGTGCCCTTGGCACAGCCACCCCGCCCTTGGCGGCGTGGGCCGGAAGATGTCGTGCTGCGCTGCGCCCGGGCCTTCCGGCACCCGTGCGCCCTGAACCGCGTCAGGCCGGAGTCAGCTCGCCCTTGGCGATCTTCTCCGCGTTCTGTCCCCACGCCATCGGATCGGACCCGTCGAACTTGCCCGCGCCGAGCTGGCCGCCCCCGCCCGCTTCCTTCGCCCCCGATCCGCCGCCCTGCGCCGGCATGTAGGGCGAGGCGTTCTCGCTCTTCGCCCACGCGCCGACGAACTCATCGATGCTCAGGTCACGGGGGATCCCGTCGGGGTCTTGCTTGAAGACGCCGCGGAACTGGCCGCCCTCCTCCACCATCTCGGGCCCGAGCTGCTTCAGCACGGCCCGCACGGCCGGGCGGTACTTCTCGAGCACGCCGGCCTTCGCGATCGCGGTATCCAGGTCGGCGTCCACCGTCTTGCCTCGGAGCGCGCCCAGCGCCTTGTCCCGCTCGCCGGTGATCTTCGAGAGCTCGCGCTCGAACTTCGCCTGCGCCGCGGCCACGCCGGCCTTCACGCCCTCCGAGATCTTCGCCTGCGCGTCGCCGCCCTCGGCACCTGGATCCTGGATCGCGTCGAAGACGTCCTGGGGCGTGAGCTCCACACCGTCTTCCGTGTCGACGAGCCCCTTGAGCTCGTCCCACGCCTTGGCCGACGCCTTCAGCTGCGTGATCTGGGTCTTCTGCTTCTCGAGCGTGGAGACCAGGCCGCTGATCGCGGGATGCGACTTCGGATCCTCGATCTGCAGCACGTAGGTGTCGCCCGAGCCCTTCGCGTAGAGGTCGCGGTAGCCTTCCGGGACCTCCTCCAGCGCGTCGATCACGGCCTTCAGCTTCGGCATGTGACCCTCTGGTCTCGCATCATCGCCTCCCGAAACGACGAAAGGCGGCCACCGGAAAACCGGCTGGCCGCCCCAGGGCGGTGGTATGGTTCGCGGCTCGTAAGCCGCTATGTCAGTCCGAAGGTACGTCGGGCATGGCGCCTTGGTCAAGCGTCACTGTATGGGACACGCGCCGACCGAACTCTTCAGCGGCGTCGTAGAGCGGGCCCAGGAGCCGCTCCTCGAGGCGCTGGGCGAGCGCCCAGGCTTCGTCCTTCGGCACGCCGTTCTCCTCGAGCTGATACCGGTAGGTCGAGACGACCTTGCCGATCCCGCGCGTCAGTGTCTGGAGTTCGTCGTAGACGGTGGGGGCCATGGCGTGAAGATACCCTCCGCCGTCTGCGGATTCCACACCGAAGCTACGGGCGCAGCTCGCTGAGCGTGAGCACCTGATGGTCTTGGGTGACCAGGTCGCGCAGGCTGACCTTGTTGGCGCGGAACAGATCCGCGCGCGCCGGTCCCAGCACCTGGTCCTGGAAGGCCCGCGGTTGGTCGCGCAGCCATTCTTCGTAGGTCGTCGAGGAACTGACCGGGCCGTCGGTCGAGGCGCGCGTGCCGGCCGGCGGCTCGATGCCCAGCCGCTTCCAGTCGATGACGGGCACGACGACCGTGCGGCAGTTGTAGTGATACGGTGGCAGGTCGGTCGAGTCCGATGGGATCACGCTACCGTCCAGGCTCATGCAGATCAGCGTGGTGCGGCTGTCGAGCGTGGCGACGCGCTCGAGCCCCGTGACGACGTCAGCGTTCTCGCGGTACGTTTCGGCGTGCGCGCGGTTGGCGACGAAGTTCACGCCGGTGCGCACGATCGCTTCGGTCTCGCGCGTCGTGCTGTCGAGCACGCCGCCGGTGAAACCGCCGTGGCGGTCTGAATGGCCCCGCACGCGCCGAATCAAGTCGCCCACGGGCTCGTTCTGGACCATGCCCATCTGCAACTGGCGCCTGACGCGCCGCACCGTCGCCGCGTCCTGCGTATCGGCCCAGCCCTTGAGCGTCTCGCCCTGGAACGGGTCGGAGTCGATGATCGACTTCATCATGTTGACTCCGACGCGGGCGCTCCGGATGTCGTAGCCGATCGCGCCGATGGTGCGCTGCAGCTGGCCCTCCGCCCACGTGGCCTGCTGGGCGCCGAGTTCAGCGAGCCGCTGCCTCAATGCCTTGCGGATCTCCGTGAATCGCTGGCCGACGAGCAGCTCCACCCTCCCGAGCAGTTCCTCGAGGCGCATCCTGCGGTAGCGATCGCGCTCCGGCGCAGTCGGATCGATGCGGGCGATCTGCGCAGCGAGGTCGTCGAAGAGCTCGCGGACGAGCGCGTCGGCATCGGCGCTCATCGCGTTCCCGAGGCGCTGCAGGTTGATCAGGTTCTGGATCATCCCGCCGATCGGGTGGTCGACGGACATCGCTCAGCCCTCGATCCGCACCGCGCCGGTCCACTCCGCGCCCGCTGCCTCCTGGAGCGCGCGGGCGGCGAGCTCCGGATCCCTCACGCGGCGCAGCGTCGCGCCCTCGGTGCGAAACGGCTGCGAGGTCTCGTGCACCTTCCTGACCCGCTGCTTGGGCCGTTGGCGCCAGTACACGCTGCCGTCCGCGTGGACCTCATACTGCTCAGTGCCCAGGTGCACCACGATCGGGATGAACGCCCGGACGTCACGCCGCGGCATTGCCGGCGCCTCCCGCGCCCTCGTCTCCGTCGGGCGGCAGCTGAGCACCGGCCTGCCCCTGCTGGCCGGCCTGCTTCTGCTGGCCCATGATGCTCTTCAGCGCGGCGAGCTGTTTCATGTCGCCCTCCTCGAGGCGCGTGCGCTCGAGGTCCGGGTCGAACGTCTCAGGCAGGATCTCGCCCTGGACCAGGAGGTCCCAGAACGTTTCGAGCGACATCTTCGCCGGAACCAGTGCCGCGAGCGCCGTGATCGTCTGGGCGTCGAGCGCGATGACCTCGAAGTCCATGTTCACGGAGACCCGGCCGCCGTCAGGTAGCCCCATCCACTTCGCGTGGTAGTACAGGGCGGTCGCGAGGCCGCGCTGCAGGCTTTTCGCGGAGGTGGCGAGCTGGGAGTCCGTCTCGGACTTGTCGATCTGCTTCGACGTGGCCGTCTCGGCCGCGCGGCTCTCGCTCATGAGCATCGAGAGCCCGAGCACGGCCATCCGGTGCTCGGAATCCTTCAGGCTCTGGGCGCTCTGGGTCAGACCGCCGCCCGCCACCTCGACGTATTTCGCATCCGCGCCCTTGGGCAGCGCCATGCCGGTCGTCGGGCCGACGGCGAACCCCTCCACCTCCTCCTTGGCCGCACCGGTGGTCACGAACACGGGCACCGAGGCCACGTGCTCGACGTTGTCCCGGTCGGAGAGCTTCTGGTAGTGGCGGAGGTTCTCCATCGCGAGGTCGAGCAGCGGCGGTTCGGCGTCGAACGGGGCCACCCGGCCGGTATAGACCGGGGCCACGGGGATCTCGTCCATCTGCGCGCCGAGCAGCTGCGCGTCGCCGTTGGGCACCCATTCGGTCTTCCCGGCCTCGCTCTCCTGCCGGAGCGTCCAGGAGCGCCACTGCACGCGGCGCGTCGGGTTCCCGGCCTCATCCGTGGACGAGACGAGCTTGTACTCACGCACCCGGGGCACGCGCTGCTCCTTGAACTCGTCGGCCGGGTCGGTCTCGGTGGCGAACTCGCGCCACCGGATGCCCGTCACGACGTCGCGGCCCCCGATGCGCTCGGTGGTGACGCCGAGCACGTCCTTGTAGCGCACCACGATCCAGTAGGGCCTCGAGTCCTGGTCGCGCGTCGCGCCGTCGGGCACCGCGGGCTTGTCGACGAAGATCACGGCGAGCCCGTCGTGCCACGCCTCGGCGAACAGGTCGTGCGCGAACGCGGCGAGGTCGCGACCGGCGAGATCGACGTCGTCCATCTGGGCGGCGATCCCCTTCGGCACGTCGTCCTCGAGCTTCGGGTCCTTCCGCATGACCATGCCGACGAGGCCGCCGACCGTCCGCTTGTACCAGTTGAAGAGCACGCTCGAGGCGACGCGGCGCCGGTACTGGGCGGTGTCCTCCTTGGGGAACTTCGGAAGGTAGATCGCGGCCTTGTCCCGCAGGCGCAGCGTTCCGCCCTGGACGTCACGGCAGATCTGGATCGCGTCGTCGTGCAGCTGGCGATCCAGGCTCATGCGCCCCGGCCCCTCGTTCAGCCACGTCTCCATCGGTCCCCTCCCCTCACAGGATGTGCTGTATAACCTGCGCCTCGCGCTTCGGTGCGGTCACGCGGTACCTGGTCTCGTCACCGGCATGGTCCTCGGAGTTGTGAACTACCTGGCCGCCGGCAAGAAGAAATTCATGAACGGACGGCACGGTGATGCAGAACACGTCCTCACTCTTCGAAAGATGCCGCACGTCGACGACGTAACTCCCACCCGCATCGATAGCTGCAGGTCCGCCCTGCTCGTTTCTGTTTCCCGCGCATAAAATGGCGGCCGCAGATGGGGCAAACGGCCGGCTGTCTCCGGCTTGAAGCGTCAGCCTGGGCTCGACAGTGTCGAGAGCAGTACTTGGCCCTGTTTCGATCACAACGGCGTGCGAGGAACGTGTCCCCGCATCGTGCGCATATGAGCTCGACATCACGGATCTGCGACACAGTCCGAGCATTCGATGGGTCCAGGTTCCTCGGTTGGATCTCCCGATGCCTCGCCGCAGAGACGCATTCGAGGTTCGCGAGGTCGTTGTTGAACCCGTCGCCATCCCGATGATGGATCTCAAAGCCGCCCGGAATCGGGCCATGCTCGTCTTCCCAAATCCGCCGATGGAGCTGCTCACCTCGGCGGTTGCGCCAATATCCCTGGCTTCGCCACCACTTCTCGCCGCCATGCAGAATCGACCGCGCAGATTTCTGGCCTCTACCCATTTCTCATCCTCGTCCATGAAGAGGTGATCGGGGGTGCAGACAACCGTCTGTCCGTCCCCGAAAACAACCTCCATAACCTCAGAGGACCACTTGCGGCACAGGCATGATGTATATTCGCGCCACCCAAACCGCGTGAGCGCGAGGCCATTTGTCCCCACTGCCTCAGCGAAGCTCATCGGACCGTCCGGAGTAACGAATTGCTCCGAGCCCCGGAAGCAATTCGTGTCGACGTCGTCCGGCTTGCGCGGGTCGCGGGGCAGGGTGGGCACGGTGCGCGCCCACTGCCTGCAGGTGTTGAAGGCCGCGATCCACGGTGACTCGCGGTCCGTCTCGGCCCGGGCCTTCAGCATGTCGTGCACGCGTTTCCAGCCGGAGACGCGGGAGCCGGGCCGCTTGTCGGCCTCCTCGAACGCGACGCCGTGCTTCAGCATCGTGGCGGCGATTGAGGTGCCGTCCGTGTCGAGCTGGAAGATCTGGGTGTCGGCCGGGCCCGGGCGCACACGGTCGCGGATGCCGAGCTGCTTCTCGCGCTCGACGATCCCGAGGGCGATCTCCTTGTCGCTCATGCGGAGCCCGACGTTGGGTGTCCGCTCGTCCCAGCCGTACCACTCCGCGATGCGAATGAGCGAGCCGCGTGGCCACAGGGCCCCGTCCGGCGCGACCGTCCCGTCGGACTCGGCCCACCAGCCCACGGAGAACGGCTTCGACGAGCCCCAGTCGTAGGCCCGATCGATCCTCCAGCTCCGCGGGATGTCGAGGGTGCCGTCCTCGCTGAGCCACGGCTTGATCAGGTGCGCCGTGCGGTTCCAGACGTCGTCGAACATCCCGCCGGCCACGACATCCCAGTCGTCCGAGAGCCACGCCTTCCGCTGCGCGTCCGACGTCGCCGACGCCTTGATGAACTCAGGGTAGTCAGGCTGAGCGGTGAGCAGCGCGCGGTTCTCGCTCCAATGGCCGCGCAGGTTCACACGCCGGAGGCCCGTGTCAGAACTCTCGACCACGACGCCCGGAGGAGCCGGGTCGATGAAGTAGGCCTTCACGGCGTGATGGCCGACGCCCCATGGGTTCGCGGTGGCGCGGACGCGCTTCGGGACGCCCGCGACGGAGGACCGGCAGCAGGACTTCATGCGGTGGTAGCACTCGAGGTCCGGCCAGTTCGTGAGCTCTTCCCAGCCAATCCAGGGGACCTCCCAGCCGTGGTAGTTCCAGTAGTCCTCGGGGTCGTCCATGTACCTGAAGAGCAGTGTCTCACCGTCCGGCCATTCCCACCGGTAGTCGGCCTTGTTCCAGCGCGCCCCCGGGAAGATCTGCCGGAACCAGCGGCTCGACTTGCGCACGACGTCCTCGAGCTGCTTGTAGCTCTGGCGGAAGAGGATGCCGAACCACGCCGCGCCGTAGCCGTGCCCCACATCCCGCGCGAAGTCCATGAGCAGCGCATCGGTCTTGCCGGGGCCTCTGGTGCCTCGATACAGGCACTCGAAGACGGGGCAGGTGAGGAACAGCACCTGAGAGCCGGGTTGCGGAGCCCAGACGACGTTGGGCTGATCGTCGGCCCGAGAGCGCCGCGCTGCGGACTCCCAGGCATGGTGCTCCAGGCGCTCGGGGGCGGAAGCCACTGTCACTTCGCATCCCCCAGGGCGCACAGTGCGCTAGCAACGTCGCCGGAAAACTCCTCGAGATCTGGAAGTGCCTGGCGTTCCTTCCATGGTACGAAGACCTCCCGCTCCCAACGCCTTAGATCATTCACACGGCGCTGGCCGACGGAATGGACGGCCCGGAGTTCGCCGTCCGTGACCGCGAGGGCGGCCTCCAGGTCGCGGGCTCCGTCGCGCGCCAAGGCCGACAGGGCGCGCCTGGCATTCGACAGCCAGCCGGAATTGCCGGGCATGGCGAGGGTGCTCCACAGTGACTCGGGTACGAGGAAGATCCACCAGCCCGTGTAGGAAACCTGCGGGACAAAGGCGCTGTGGAGTTCTCCGCCCCCAATCTTGGCGCCCGACGACCCCGTGATCTGGCTGACCCAGGCAATGGGATGGCGGCCGATACGGGCGCCGAAGAGTCCAGTCAAGATGCGTTTCGTCTCCTCCGTCGAGTACGGAAGGTCGACCGGCTGCCTCCCGCCGTCAGGAAAGAACCTCATTTCAGCCCCTCCTCCAGTTCGGCCTGCTGTTCCCTCGCCTCCCGTCCCCAGTCCTTCAGCGTTCCCTCGGCCGGCAGCAGCAGCACGCCGCCGCGCACGTCGACCGTGTGATGCTCCGCGACGCCGAGATGCTTCCCCATCTCGCGGAGCGCTCCGAGCTTGTCGTGAGTCTTGAGCTCGAGCTTGATCCGCGTCTCGACCCTACCGTCCTGCGCTGTGGTCCTGGTGGTCTCCGCCTTCACCGACGCAACCGCGGCGGCCTGTTCCTCCGTCAGCTGGGCGGACGGCACGAACGCGGCGCGCTCCTCGTCCCATTCGAACAGGTCGCGGACGTCCGCAAACCCAACGCGCGCAAGCTCTTCCAGCACCCGGTCGGCCGTGATCTCGGTGCGCTTCGACCGCTCGATCTTCGCGGTCGCGATCGCAACGGCGATGTCGGGTTTCGTGAGGTTCTCGGCACCGATCGCCCTGGCCGTGCGCTTCGAGTAGCCGGCCCTGATGGCGGCCTGCGTCGCGTTCAGATCGACGAGGTACTCCTGAACGAACGCCGCCTGCTTCGGGGTGAGCTTGCGGGCCATCTACCTACGCTTGGCCCTCTTCAGCACGTTGAGGTAGAACCGCGACCGGAGTCCCGTCTTCCCGCTGTCGTGCTGATGCTTCAGCGCGAACGCGTTGACGGACATTCCAGCCGCCTTCGCCTGCGCCGTCAAGGAGCCGGGATCCTGGATGGCGTCTTGGATGAACTTCTTGGGCCCCTTCG
>JBJKRG010000241.1:0-6147 GCA_046704805.1 Gemmatimonadaceae bacterium | reverse complement strand
GGCCTAACGCGTCCACGTGCTCGAGCGGCGAGCGCCGCGCCGCGCGCGGGGCATCCCGCGGCGGGAGGGCGCGCGGCGCCGCCGCCAGGAGCAACACCAGCCCGGCGCCGAGGAGCTGGAGCAGCAGATGCCCGGACGCGGTGCGCGAGAAGTACTCGGCCATCGCCGTCACCGTGCCCGGCTGAGAGCCGAACCCCTGGTGGTACTCGTCGAAGGCCACGGTGCGCCGCACCACCGGGCCGCCCCCGCTCAGATAGTCCAGGGCGCCGACCGCCGCCACGCTCAATCCGTAGTGGCAGACGCGCAGCGCATCGTTGCGCAGGAAATCCGGATCGGATGCGACCACGATGCGGCCGCGGCCATATGGGAATCCCACCACGGCCGGTCGGGTCACCGGATGATCGCCGGACTCCGTGACGCGGATGAACGGCACCCGGCCGGCCGGCGGCGGCGCCGTCCAGCGCAGGGAGTAGAGCAGCACCTGGCCGCCGGGCCAGAACGGCAGGACGGCGCCGGAGCTCCCGTGGCAGGAGTCGGTCTGGAAGGAGTCGGGTGCGACGAACGCAGCGCCGGCGCCGATCGCGACGTTCAGCGAGTCGGCCATGGCGGTGCCGCCGCCGCTCAACACGACGAGGAGGGCCCCGCCGCGGCGCACCGCCTGCAGCAGGGCGTGCACCTCCACGGTGCGCAGCGGCTGTGCGGGGGCGAGCACGGCCTGGATGGTCGTCGGACTGTCGGAAACGGTCGGTGTGAGCCGACGCTGCGTCTTCCATCCGAGCCGGCCGGCCAGCTCGTAGAAGAGCTGCGCTCCCTGAGGCCCCGTGGAGTACGTGGTGAGCCGCGGATCGCCGGTGCGCCCGCCGGTCACGTCGGGCGAGAAGAGCGCCACGATGACCACGAGCACTCCCACGATGGCGAGGAGCACACCGGGGCGCGTGTACCAGTGCGGCGGCGCCTGAGGACGGGGCCCGCCGGTCACGCGGCGTTCCCCAGCAGCGGCTGCGCGTCGCGGACGAGCGCCGCGTAGTCGTCGGACGAACAGGCGCCGGCTCCGTAGATCAGGCGGTCGTAGCGGGTGCGGAAGACCTGGAACGGCTCCTGCTCCAGCGCGCCGCGCGCGCGAAGCTCCCGCGCATAGTCGCCCGCCGTCTTCGACGGGTGCAGGCGAACCGCCCCGCGTCCGGCCAGCCGCGTCAGCAGCGCGGCGTAGAGCGCGTGCGCCGCCGCGGTGTACAGTCCGGCAGCGGCAAGGCGCTGGGCGTCCGCCCACGGATCACCCGCACGGACCCGACCCGCCGTGCCGTACCCGAGGCCATCCCCGTCCGCACTCACCCGGGCCGCGACCAGGAGCCGCGCCACGACGACGGCCACCAGCAGCGCGGCGAGGGCAATCGCCACCAGCCGCGCGTCGACCGAATGCTCGAGCGGCGCGACCAGGTGGTTCCAGAGATCCCCCAGCCACTGCAGCAGCCGGTCGACGAGCAGCGTCGAGAACGACCGCCGGTACGCCGGCTGGCGGGCGATGGCCGCCACGGTGTCCTGCACGGCCGTCGGTCGCCAGTGCAGGGAGTCCGGAGCCTGGAGCAGCCAGGCCGCCAGCGCCCCCGGCGTCAGGCCTCCGAGACGCCGGGCTCCAGGCCCTGCGCCATCATCTCGATGTCGAAGCCTTCGGCGCGGATGCGCGCGTCGTAGTACAGCACCATCTCGGCCAGGCCGATGATCGGATAGGCGACGACGGTGAACGCCATCGACGCCACGAGCCGGACGACCTGGCTGCCGATGATCTGCGTGAACAGGGTCACGCCGAAACTCAGGATGAAATAGATGAGCCAGACGAGGATGAGCGTGTTGAGGATGTGGCGCTTGCGACCCTTCGACAGCGCCGACGAACGCCCGAGCGAGGCCCACGCCCCCTGCCCTTCGAGCACGATCGCCGGCGCTACCGCAAAGTAGCGCGCCGCGACGTAGAGGGCGCCGACCAGGAAGAACATCAGCCCGATCAACGTCAGCACGTACTTGTAGAGGCCGCCGACCATGATCGCCGGCACACGCGGCAGGACCTGTCGGATCGTCGTCCCGATGTCCCGCGGCCCCGGCTGTCCCAGATAGGCGCTCGAGCCGAGCTGGATGATGACGGCGCTCATCAGCGCGAACGCCACCCACAGTCCGAGGCCGGTGGCCAGCATCACGAGGGCCAGCGTGCCGGGAAGCTCGGCGCCCATCCCGACCGCACCGCCGCCCGGGAGAAACAGCAGCTCGATCACGAGCCACGGGGCGTACGCCACCGCGGTCACGGCGATGTACTGGATCGCGTCCTCGCGGTACAACTGGAATGCCGCATCCACGATCTCGGATACCGAGCGGGCACGGAGCCGGGCTTCTGTCATGGCTCGGGGGGCGATAGGGTGATCGGACGCGACGACGGCGCGGTTCCCGGAAGATGAATCGGGGGCCGGTACACGGCTAGCCTCCGGCCGGTCCGCGAGCGAACCGGCGCGGAATGTGGTAAATCCTCCGTCGGACATGCGGCGGCGCGGGCGCGCGCCGTCGCCGATTCGACCTCCCACCGCGGGTCCGGTCCCGCACGAGAACCTGATGAAACACGCCACGAGCGCCCATGCCCTCCTTCGCGGTTTCGCCGCGATCGCCCTCACGTTTCCCGTCGCGGCGCTCCCCCTCGGCGCGCAGCGGCCCGCGCCCCCGCCGGCACGCGCCCCCTTCGACGTGGTCGAAGCGAGCATCGCCGACGTGCACGCGGCGCTCGCCGACGGCCGGGTCACCTGCCACGGCCTGGTGCAGGACTATCTGGACCGCATCGACGAGTACGACAAGAACGGGCCGGCGATCAACAGCATCATCATGGTGAATCCCGACGCGCTCGCCGTGGCCGACAGCATGGATGCGGCGGCGCGGCGCGGCGCCGCCCGCGGCTCTCTCTTCTGCATTCCACTCATCGTCAAGGACAATTACCAGACGAAGGGGCTGCAGACCACGGGCGGTTCGCTGGCCTTCAAGGGGTTCAAACCGGACCGGGACGCGTTCGTCGTGGCGAAGCTCCGGGCGGCGGGCGCCATCGTACTCGCCAAGGCGAACATGGCCGAGCTGGCGTTCAGTCCCTACGAGACCGTCAGCTCCATCCTGCCGGGGTACACGCGCAATCCGTACGAGCTGGACCGTGTGACGGCCGGCTCCAGCGGCGGGCCGGCGGCGGCCGTGGCGGCCAGCTTCGGCACGGCGGGGCTCGGCACCGATACCGGAAATTCGATTCGCGGTCCCTCGGCGGACCAGGCGCTGGTCGGCATCCGGCCCACCATGGGGCTCACGAGCCGCGACGGCGTGATCCCGCTCTTCCTGGGTGCCGACGTGACCGGCCCGATGGCCCGCACCGTGGCCGACGCCGTCGCGCTGCTGCAGGTGATGGCGGGTCCGGATCCCGGCGACCCGGTGACGCTGAAGAGCCGCGGACACGTGAGCCCCGACTACGCATCGGCGCTCGTGCGCGACGGGCTGCGCGGCGCACGCATCGGCGTGCTGCACCAGGCCTACGACCGGCCGACGCTGGATCCGGAGATCAAGGCGATCTTCGAGCGCGCGCTCGATGAGATGCGGCGGCAGGGCGCCACGATCATCGACCCGGTGGCCGTGCCCGGACTGCGGGCCATCCGCCGTCTGCAGACGGGTCCGTGCAACACCTTCAAGCGCGACTTCAACCGCTACCTGGCCTCGCTCGGTCCCGATGCGCCCGTGAAGAGCCTCGCGGCGCTGATCCGGTCGCGGAAATACCATCCCTCGATCGAGGTGCGGCTGAAGGACGCCGAAGCGGTGCAGGACACGTCGGCGTCGAATCCGGGCTGCAAGAGCGAGGAGGTGATGCGCGCCCGGCTCCGGACGGCCGTCACGCAGCTCATGGACTCGATGCACCTCGACGCGATGGTCTATCCGACGTGGAGCAATCCGCCGCGCCTGATCGGCGACCTCAACACGCCGGCCGGCGACAACAATCAATTCTTCTCGCCGTACACGGGATTTCCCGCGATCACCGTGCCGATGGGCTACTCGCGCGGCGGTATGCTGCCGGCGGGGCTGCAGTTCTTCGGCCGCGCCTGGGACGAGCGGACGCTGATCAAGCTGGCGTACTCGTACGAGCAGGCGACGCACTGGCGGCATTCGCCGCCGACGACACCGCCGCTTCGTCCAGTGGACGGACGGTAATCCGGCAAACGGTGAACGGTTAACCGTTAACGGTTAACAGGGAACCGTTGACCGTTAACGGTGGGCGGTGGGCAGCGCTACCGCTCGATCGGCGCCCGCACCGCGTTCCCCCACTCCGTCCAGCTTCCGTCGTAGTTGCGCACCTTCTGGTAGCCCAGCAGGTACGTGAGCACAAACCAGGTGTGGGACGAGCGCTCGCCGATGCGGCAGTAGGCGATCACGTCGTCGGTGGGATTGAGCCCCTGCTCGCGCTCGTAGATCGTGCGCAGCTCGCCGGCGGTCTTGAAGGTCCCGTCGTCGTTGGCGGCGCGCGCCCAGGGCACGCTCTTCGCGCCCGGGATGTGGCCGCCGCGGAGCGCGCCCTCCTGCGGATAGTCGGCCATGTGCAGCTTCTTGCCCGTGTATTCGTCCGGCGACCGGACGTCGATGAGCTTACCGTGCGCGGCGATGTGCTTCTTCACGTCGTCGATGAAGGCACGGATCCCGAGGTCGCTGCGGTCGGGAGCCGCGTATTCGGTCGACGGATACTTCGGCCGCTCGGTCACCATCGGGCGGCCCTCCTGCTCCCACTTGATCCGGCCGCCGTCCAGCACGCGCACGTTGGCGAAGCCGAACAGCTGGAACACCCAGAGGGCGTAGCAGGCCCACCAGTTGTTCTTGTCTCCGTAGAAGACCACCGGCGTGGTCTCGTCGATGCCGAGCCGCTGCAGCAGCGTCTGGAAGCGCTCTCGGTCGATGTAGTCGCGCATCAGCGGATCGTTGAGATCGGCGTGCCAGTCGACTTTCTGCGCGCCGGGGATGTGCCCGGTGTCGTAGAGCAGCACGTCCTCGTCGCTCTCGATGACCCGGAGCGCGGGATCCTTCAGATGGTCGGCGAGCCAGGCGGTGCTCACCAGCGATTCGGGATGGGCGTACCCCCTGGCCTCGATGGGCTGGTCCGCGTTGGTGGTCGTCGTCATGTCCGCACCCCCTGTGCGTGCGCAGATCGTTCGGCCCGGGCGCCGCGGGCCGGGCCATGCACGATCCCGAAACGAGAAACCCGGACGACCTCGGCCCGGGGATCGCGTTTTAGCTCGTTGTTTCACGTGGCGGCAATAGGCGGCAACGGACCACGGTACGGCGATTGTTGTTGTTCAATAACTAGCCCGGCCCGGTGGCGGGGTCAAGCGCGGTCGCGGTGTCGTGACGCGACCGTCGCCTCGTCATTCACGACGCCACGTCCCGTACCGCTGCGTCCAGTGCATCGAGACGGGCCAGCTCGCTCCGTACGCGCTCGGCGCCCGCGGCGCGGATCGTGACGGCGCGCTCGAGCGCACGGGTCGCGCCGTCCTGCACCTCCTGGAGGCGCATGCGCACCTCGCGCTCCAGCCGACGACGGCTCTCCGCGAGCCGGTCGCGCACGTCGGCGGCCACCCGCGAAGCGTTGAGCTCCAGCAGCCACGCGAGAAACTCTTGGGCACTGCGCAGGATCACGCCACGGGCGCCGGCCGATGCGAGCACGACGTCGGCGGCATGGCGGATCGGCGATGCCGGACGCGAGCGGTGCAGCAGCGGCTGGAACTGGAACGTCACCCGGCCCGCGAGGAGCCCGTCGTAGCCGGTGTCGGCGAGGAGGTCGGACAGCTCCGGGACTCCGAGGCCAGCCACGCGCTGCGCGAAGTCCCGCTCCAGCTCGCGGAATCGCGATGTCCGCTCGGCGAAGGCGGCCCCGGCCTGCTCCTGCTGCTCGACGAGCCACGGGGTGATCGCCCGGCGGGCCACGTCGAGCGCCGCCGCCATGGCGTCGCGGCGCAACTTCGGTCCCCAACGGTCTCGGATCGCGCGCAGGCGATCCGCCAGCTCGGCGTCGGCACGGCGCTGTGCTTCCGCCACCCAGGCCGTGCGCCGCGCGTCCAGCTCGGCGACGAGCCGGTTCTGCTCCGCGGCCAGCACGAC
>JBJKRG010000240.1:0-2938 GCA_046704805.1 Gemmatimonadaceae bacterium | reverse complement strand
ATGAAATCGCTCTCCGACGTGGTGAGCGGCGCCGGCCTCCATCTCTACGCGGAAGTCGCGCTCATCATCTTCCTCGCCGTTTTCCTGGCGATCGCCGTCCGTGTGTTGTTCGCCAAACGGTCGCACTACGAGCACGAAGCCAATCTCCCCCTCGAGGACGACGCCCCGCCGCCGCCCCCCAACGAGCCACCGGAAACCGGACGCTGACATGGCTGCCAAGGACGATCACGAGCACCTGCTCGAGCACAACTACGACGGCATCCAGGAGTACGACAATCCGCTGCCGCGCTGGTGGGTCTGGATCTTCTGGGCCACCATCATCTTCTCGATCGTGTATGGCCTCGATCCCTGGCACGTGCTGCGGGGTCCGGGGCGCATCGCCGACTACAACGCCGCCGTGGCCGAGGCGGCGAAGCTGCATCCACCGGCGCCGGCCGGCGGCGACTCGGCGGCGCTCGTGGCGCTGGGACACAGCGCCCAGGCACTCGCCGCCGGCAAGCAGACGTTCGTCACCACCTGCGCGCCCTGCCACCGCCCGGACGGCGGCGGCCTCATCGGGCCGAACCTGACCGATGACTACTGGCTGCACGGCGGCACGCTCGTGGACATTCACCGGACGATCACCAACGGGGTGCTCGACAAGGGCATGCCCGACTGGGGCAAGTTCCTGAAGCCCGAGCAGATCGACGACGTCGCCGTGTACGTCTACTACGGCCTGCACGGGACCCACCCCCCGAATCCCAAGGCGCCGCAGGGCGTCGAGGTGCAGCGACCCGAATGACCGCCCCCGCCGCATCCGGCCGCGTTCTGCCGACCCTCAACGAGGACGGATCCCGCCGCTGGATCCGTCCCAAGCCGTCCCCGGGCAAGTTCTGGCACCGCCGGCGCGTGGCCGCGTACGTGCTGATGTTCGTCTTCTTCATCATCCCGTACCTGCGGATGCACGGGAAGCCGCTCGTGCTGCTCGACCTGCCCCGTCGCCAGTTCACGCTGTTCGGCACGACCTTCCTGCCCACCGACACGCTGCTGCTGATGTTCCTCATCGGGAGCATCATCATCGGCGTCTTCCTGCTGACGGCGCTGGCCGGGCGCGTCTGGTGCGGCTGGGCCTGTCCGCAGACGGTGTACATGGAGTTCCTGTTCCGGCCGATCGAGCGCCTGCTGGAGGGCGGGCGGAGTGGATCGGTACAGCTCGATCGACAGGGGATGCGCGGACAGTTGCACGCCCGCCGGCTGGTGAAGTACGGCGTCTATCTCGCGCTGTCGCTGTTCCTGGCGCACACCTTCCTCGCCTACTTCGTGGGCATCGACCGCCTGGTGGAGTGGGTGCAGCGCTCCCCGTTCGACCATCCGACGTCGTTCGCGATCATGGCCCTGACGACGTTCGGGATCATGGCCGACTTCACCTGGTTCCGGGAGCAGACGTGCCTCGTGGCGTGTCCCTACGGCCGCTGGCAGTCGGCGCTGCTGGACCGTCAGTCGCTGATCGTCGCCTACGACCCCACGCGCGGTGAGCCGCGGGGTCACGGCAGGGATCGCACCGGCCTCGGCGACTGCATCGACTGCGGGGCCTGCGTGCTCACCTGCCCCACCGGCATCGACATCCGCGACGGGTTGCAGATGGAGTGCATCCACTGCACGCAGTGCGCCGACGCCTGCGACGCGATCCTGGCGCGGGTGGGAAAGCCGCCGGGCCTCATCCGCTACTCGTCGCAGGCGGCACTTGCCGGCGAGCGCGTCCGCAAGCTGCGACCGCGGGTGGTGCTCTACCCGGCCGCCCTCGCCATCGCGCTCGGCGGGTTCTTCTTCACGCTCGGCACGAAGCAGCCGGCCGACGGCACGGTGCTCCGCGGGCTGGGCGAGCCGTACGTGGTCGAGCCCGACGGCCGGGTGGCGAATCAGCTCCGGGTGAAGATCACGAACCGTTCGAACGCCGATCGCGTGTACCACGTGGGCATCGACCGGCTGGCCGACAGCGCCGTCATCGCACCCGACAACCCGATGGCGCTCGCGGCGGGTGCGACGGGCACGATGACCATGTTCGTCCTCGTGCCCGCCGCCGGGTTCCATGACGGCGAGCGGCGCGTGACCGTCCGCGTCACCGATGGCGAGAGATTCTCGGAGGGGGTGCCCTACCGCCTCGTCGGGCCCGAACCGGAAGAGCACGAGCACGAATCGCCCCGACGGGAGGAGCACGAGCGATGAAACGCGGCATGGGCTGGCCCATCGGCATCGTGGCGATCCTCGTGGCCAGCGTGGGGCTCAACTTCTGGATGCTGGGCGTGGCCAACGACGATCCCTCGTTCGCCATCGAGCCGGACTACTATCAGAAGGCCGTGCACTGGGACAGCACGATGGCCCAGATGCGCGAGAACGCGGCGCTCGCCTGGCGGCTCTCGCCGTCGCTGGGACGGTTCAGCCTCCGCGACGGCGCGCGGCTCGAGGTCACGCTCACCGATGCGTCTGGGGTGGTGATCCCGGATGCGACGATCCGGGTGGCCGCCTTCTTCAACGCGCGCGCCAACGACGTCTACGACACGACGCTCCTCCGGGACTCGACGGGGTACACGGCGGTCCTCCCGGTCAGGCACCGCGGCGTGTGGGAGCTCCGCTTCGACGTCGTGCGGGGCGGCCGACGGTTCACCTCCACGGCCCGCGTCGAGGCGATCCCCATGGGAGCGGGCACGTGACGCTCCTGCTCGGCGTGCTGATCGCCAGCCTCGCCGGCAGCATCCACTGCGCGGGCATGTGCGGGGGGTTCGTCTGCGTGTACGCCGGGGCCTCGAAGCCGCGTGGCTTCGCGAACGCGCCTGCCCACGCGGCCTACAACGCCGGGCGTCTGGTGTCGTACGTCGCGCTCGGGATCGCGGCGGGAGCAATCGGCGCCCGCGTGGACGACCGCGGCCGGTTCGCCGGGGTCAGTCGCGGGGCAGCGGTG
>JBJKRG010000239.1:0-6109 GCA_046704805.1 Gemmatimonadaceae bacterium | reverse complement strand
CGCCCCGAGCCCGGCCCCGGCCCCCGCGCTGCCGGATCGGAAACGCCGGAACGCCGTGCCGCTCGTGCGTATCGCCCGGGACGCTGGTGAAGCAGCAGATCTCCGCGTCCGGCGCCCGCCGCCGCAGATTGCGGATGACCTCGGAGATGATCGCCTCGTCCCCGAGGTTGCCGTTCCCCACGTGCCCCAGGACGCCGATCCGGCGCGGCGCGGCGGTGTGCGACATTTCGAGCGCGGCGGTCGTCGTGGTCCACGGCATGGTCGCGTCCTACGCGCGCCTCCGGGCGAGCGCCACGACGATGTAGCCGAGGCCGAGCCGCTCCTTGAGGGGATCGAGCCGCCCGGGACTGCTGACCTTCGCGGCCCACTCCTCGAGCCGCGGCGAGTTGACGAAGCGCAGGACGCCGCGGTGCCCCATCGGGATGATGGAGGTCCAGCGCTGCAGCGTGAAGCGCCGCCGGAGGAGCGCCTTCAGGCGGCCGATGGCGAGCCACCGCTCCAGATGCTCGGCCGGCTGCGGCGGGAAGAAGTCCCCGCGCTCGACGACGAACCGGTTCGGCGTGGTGATGATGAGGTGTCCGCCCGGGCGCAGCGCCCGCGCCGCCCGGTCGAGGTAGCCCGCCTGGTCCGCGACGTGCGCGATCACCTCCTGCGAGACGACGACGTCGAAGTGGGCCGCGGGCAGTGCCATCTCGAAGAGGTCGCCGGCCATGAACGTGATGTCGGGGCGCCGGGCGCGGGCGTCTGCGATCACGCCCTCGGCCAGATCGACGCCGGTCACCGTGCCCCACTCGGCGAGCATCTCGGAGAACCAGCCGGTGCCGCACCCGAAGTCGAGGATGGACGGCCGGCGGAGGTCGAGCCCGCGGAGGTAGTCGAGCATCGTCTCGGCGCGCCGCAGGCACCAGGGGTTCAGATGGGCCGGATCGCGCGCCGTGGAGTTCCAGGTCTCCCAGAACTCCCGCTGGTCGCCGATTACGGGCACCGCCGTCTCGAGAGCGGGCATGTCGTCCGATCCGTCGTGAGTGCCGCGGAGGCGCGCCGTCCGCCCGTCGCCGGAGCCGGTCACACGACCGCCTTGCGGCAGTAGAACCCCTCGGCGTAGCCGGAGGGGGCGTTGCACTCCATGCCCCGGAGCCGCATGAGGCCGAGGAAGGTCTCGCGCGCGAACCAGCGTTTGCCGCGCTGGCTGCCGAAGCACTCGGCGAGAATGGCGACCTTCTGTTCGGTGTCGCGCTCGTCGAGCGGAAAGAACAGGTTCGGCGACGCCATGCCGCCATCGTATTTCGGGATCTCGTATTCGAGGATGACGTGGTCGCGGAACGTGTTCCACGTGAGCTCGGAGACCAGGCGGTGGTCCTGATGCCGGTCCTGCCCGTAGTGCGTGAACACCAGGTCGGGGGCGCACGCCGCCTTCAGCGTTTCGAAGTAGTCCTTGATCTCGGCGCCGCCGTAGGGGAAGTACCCGTCCCGGAACGTCTTGACGGTGACCTCGTGGTGGTCGACGCCGGCCAGGAAGCGCTCGGCGCTGCAGCCCGCCTCGACGGCGCGCCGCGCGTCCGAGGCCAGCACCACCCACCGGACGGCCGCCCCGGGATATTCCCGCGCCAGGCGGAGCGCGGTGCCCCCGCACCCGATCTCGATGTCGTCGCAGTGCGCGCCGATGAAGAGGATCTCCGCAGGGCCGTGCCCGCCGCGGCCGAGGCTCACTTGGAGCACACCACCGCCTTCCGCCCGGTCGTCCGGATGGCCGGCACCGCCGGCACCCCCGGCACCGCGCCGGGCGGCGCGGGCTTCCGCCACACCTCCCACGGCGTATCGCCGCGGGCGTACATCGTATCGAAGTTCACCTTGTCCTTGAAGGTGTCCATCGCCGCCCAGAAGCCGCGGTAGGGCCGCGTGTGGAGCTGCCGCCGCTCGATCAGCCGCTGGAAGGGCGCCTCGACCAGCTCGTCGCCCTCCTCGATGTAGTCGAAGATCTCCTTGCGGAAGACGAAGAAGCCCCCGTTGATGAAGAAGTCCGACGCCTGGATCGGCTCGATCCGCCGCACCGTGCCGTTCGCATCGGCCGAGACGGCGTGCAGGCTCTGCGAGGGCCGCACGCTGAGGAAGCTGGCGATGTTCCCGCGGTCCACGCAGTCGCCCAGATAGTCGTTGAACGGGAGGTCGGTGAGCCCGTCCGCGTAGTTCGCCAGAAAGACGTCCTCCCCCGCGAGGTAGTGCCGCACGGCGCGCAGCCGCTGCCCCAGATTGGACGTCAGTCCCGTCTCGGCGAAGGTGATCCGCCAGTCGTCCAGATCGCGGTTCACCAGCTCGACGCTGCGGCCGCCCTGGGAGAGCACGAAGTCGTTGGACACGCACTCGTTGTACTTCAGGAAGTAGTCCTTGATCATGTTCCCGCGGTAGCCGAGACAGAGGACGAAGTCCTTGTGCCCGTAGTGGGCGTAGTACTTCATCAGGTACCAGATGATCGGCCGGTACCCGATCTCGACCAGAGGCTTCGGGATCGTTTCCGACTGCTCTCTCAGGCGGGTGCCGAATCCCCCGCAGAACAGAACGACTTTCATCGTCGCCTCTCTAGAGAACGTGGACTTCCGGATGCAGCGCCATCCGGTGCAGCGAGTCTTCGATCTCCCGCCGGTAGATGCCATTCATGATGATCACCGCGTCGGGGCGGTGTTCCTGCAGGAACGCCGGCTGGACGTAGCGGCTGCCGATGCCGGGCACGAAGTGCCCTTCCATGTGCGGATTGACGTCGACCACGACGTCGATCAGGTCGAGGTCGGCGAAGTTGACGAGGAAGCCGACGGCCTTGGATCCGCCGCCCCAGACCACGGTGCGGCGTCCGCGCTCCTTCAGCCCGCCCAGCGTGGTACGCCACCGGTCGAGGTCGTCGGCCACGCCGGCCGCGAAGGTGCCGACCGCACCGGCCAGCTCGGACACGGACTCTTCCACGGGGAACCGGTGGTTCGATCCGGCGGCGCCGGCCGGCGCGGGGCGCGCCTCGACCAGCAGATACTGGCCTCCGTAGTCGAGCCGCACGTCGAGCAGTTCGAAGCCGGTCCGGCGGAACAGCCGGGCGAGGGAGCCGGGGCTGAAGTAGCTGCAGTGTTCGTAGTAGACGTCCCAGAATGCGCGGTCGTCGAGGATGCGGCGGATCTGGGGCACTTCGAGGAAGACGACCACATCGCGACGGGCGCCGATCGAGTCGCGGATGAGGCGCAGGAACGCCTCCGTTTCCTGGATGTGCTCCAGCGTGTGGCGGCACGCGATGAGATCGGCCCCCAGCCGGCCGTGCGCGACGCCGTAGCACTCGCGGCGAAAGGTGAGGGCGGGATTCGTCTGCCGCCCCTCCGTGTACGCGGGGTCGATGCCCGTGCCGCGCCCGGCCCCCCGTTCCACGAGCAGATTCACGAAATCGCCCTTGCCGCATCCGATCTCGAGCACGTGCTTCCCCTGCAGGCCGTGCTTTCCGATCAGGTCGTCGGAGATGCGCGTCAGGTATTCCATGAAGGTACGCGAATACCCCTGCTGGTCCTCGTATCCCGCGGCGAAGTAGTCCACCGATCCGTCGAAGCGGCGGTTGAAGATGAAGCCGCAGTCGGCGCAGAAGGCCAGCTCGACGTCCTGGCGTGGGACGGCCAGCGCCTCCTCCCGCGACGACACCGTGGCGAGGCTGAACACGGGCGCCCGCTGGACGGTGAAGAAGCCCGTCAGACGTTCGCCGCCGCAGCTCGGGCAGTGCGTGCGCATCACGCGTGCACCTCCGTGGGGACGGTCCGGTGGTCGAGGTACTCCGGGCGGAAGTCGGGCCAGTTCGCATCCCGCTCCGAGATCACGCGGACCGGCACCGGCAGCTCGATTCCGAACTGCGGGTCGTTCCAGCGCACGCCCCAGTCGTAGCCGGGGACGTAGGCATGCGTCGTGGAGTACGTGATCTCGCTGTCCGGGGCCAGCGTGACGAATCCCTGCGCGAATCCCTCCGGGCTGTACAGCGCCCGATGGTTCTCCTCCGAGAGCTCGGCGCCGTACCACCGCAGGAACGTTGGCGAGGAGGGACGCAGGTCCACGATCACGTCGAACACCGCGCCCTTCGTGCAGCGCACGAGCGTGCACTCGGCGTGGGGCGCGAGCTGGAAGTGGAGCCCGCGCAGCGTACCCGCCTGGACGCTGCGCGACGTGTTGATCTGCGCGATGCGCCCGTTCAGCCCGTGGTGGTGCATCTCCTGCGCGCACCACGCGCGGGCGAAGAACCCGCGTGCATCGGCGATCGGCTCGAGATCGATCAGGCAGCTTCCGTCGAGGGGGGTCGGCGTGAACCGCATTCCGTGTGCGCTCCGGTCAGGGCGCCCAGTGCAGGTTCTCGTTCAGCAGTCGTCGCCGCTGCAGTCGATCGAGAACCTTGAGGCGGATGAAGGTGGAATCCCGGTAGTCCGGATCGTTGAATCCCATCGCGACCAGCCGGTCCCGGATCTCGCGCACCGTGGAGATGAGGTCCTCCTGCGGCTGATGGTCCGGGGCCAATCTGTGGAACAGGTCGAAGTTGGCGCGATACGAGCGCTTGTCGGGCGGTGCGTTCGGGTTGGTCTCGATCTCCACGCCCGGCATCACGCAGGCGATCGCCTCGGCGAGCGCCGAGACCTGGTTGTTCCAGGCGTTGCTCCCTGTGTTCACGGCCAGGAAGCTCCCGCCATTCGACGGCTCGCGCCCGATCGCCCACTCGATCGCCCGCGACATGTCACGGGTGTTGATCATCGGACGCCACGGCGTGCCGTCGCTGAGAATCGAGATCCGGTTGTTGACCAGCGCGCCGGCCACGAAGTCGTTCAGAACCAGATCGAGGCGCAGCCGGCTGGACCAACCGCAAGCGGTCGCGTAGCGAAGACAGGTGACCGTGAACCCCGGGCCGGCCAGCCGCTCGAGCCCTTCCTCGGCCATTACCTTGGACCGGGCGTAGGCCGTCAGCGGATTCAATCGGTCCCCTTCCTTGCGGGGGCTGTCGTCGGCCAGGCCGTACATGCTGCAACTCGATGCATACACGAAGGACTGGACGCCCTTTTCCCTTGCGAGGCCGGCCACCCGCACGGCGTGGCGGAAGTTCACGTCGAGCGTGACGTCCTCGTACTTGAAGCCCATTGGGTCGTTGGAGATGGCCGCCAGATCCACGACGGCGTCCACCCCGTCAAGCAGATGCGCGGGAAACGCCCGGATATCCCCGAACACCTGCCGGTTGAGCCGCGTCTCCGGAAGAAAATCGGGGTTGGTCAGGCAGTGGGCGAAGTAGCCGATGTCGAATCCGATCAGCTCGGCCGCCGGGTGGGTAGCGCGCAGGTGCTCGACGAGTGTGGGGCCAACGTAGCCCATGTTGCCGAGAATCAGGATTCGCATGTTGGCATCAGAATTCATTGCTTCCCACTCCCGACCGTCGTGCCCACGCCGCAGATCGCGTCGTGCTGCCGTGCGGCTCGTTCAGAACGCAGCCATCTTATAGAAAGGCGCCCCCCGCTGGGGCGCCGCCAAGCGGCGAATCGGGGCTTCAAGTCTTCCCGTTCCGTCGCTCGGGACGTTTATCCGGGCGAGACAGGCCTTCACCAGACCAGTCTTTGCGCATTTTTTGTGCCGATTTGCGGCGTGCGGCACGGAAACGCATGGTGTCCAATAAACCGCCAGGCCGCGACGTCCCGGGCGAAACCGAGAATGCCCCGACTGGCCCGGATTGCGACGCTTGTATATTCCTCGCCGCACCGAGGTGCGGTGCCGTGCGTCCCCCCATCCGGATTCCTTGATGAGTCAAGCATCCCGTTCGCTGAGGCACGTCGACTTCGTGGTGGCCGGTGCCGGCATCGTCGGCCTCGCCACCGCCTGGCGCCTCACGGTGCGCGCGCCCGGGGCCCGCCTGCTCGTGCTGGAAAAGGAACCGGAGGTGGCGCGCCACCAGACGGGGCGCAACAGCGGCGTCATCCACTCGGGCATCTATTACAGGCCGGGCAGCGACAAGGCCCGGCTCTGCCGGGCGGGGTACCGGCAGCTGCTGGACTTCGCGGCCGCGCACGACATCCCGCACGACGTCTGCGGGAAGGTGATCGTCGCCACCTCGGATAGCGAGCTG
>JBJKRG010000238.1:0-2627 GCA_046704805.1 Gemmatimonadaceae bacterium | reverse complement strand
ACCGCGGCGCTGCAGCACCCGAACATCCTGCCGCTGTTCGATTCGGGCGAGGCGGACGGATTCCTGTTCTACGTGATGCCGTACGTCGAGGGCGAGACGCTGCGCGGCAAGCTGGATCGTGAGACGCAGCTCGGCGTGGACGAGTCCGTGAAGCTGGTGAGCGAAGTCGCCGACGCGCTGCAGTACGCGCACGAGCACGGCGTGGTACACCGCGACATCAAGCCCGAGAACAACCTGCTGCACGCAGGGCGGCCGATGGTGGCTGACTTCGGCATCGCGCTCGCGGTCTCGGCGGCGGCGGGTGGGCGGATGACGGAAACGGGGCTCAGCCTCGGCACGCCGCATTACATGTCGCCGGAGCAGGCGACGGCCGAACGAGCGATCACCAACCGCAGCGACATCTACTCGCTGGGCGCCGTGCTGTACGAGATGCTCACGGGCGAGCCGCCGCACACGGGCACCTCGGCGCAGCAGATCATCATGCGCATCGTCACCGAGAAACCGCGGCCGGTGAGCGAGGCGCGGGAATCGGTGCCGCCGAACGTGGCGGCGGCGGTGACGACCGCGCTGCAGAAGCTCCCGGCGGATCGGTTCGACAACGCCAAGGCGTTCGCCGAGGCGCTGGCGAACCCGGCCTTCGCCACTTCGGTGGTGGGGGCCGCGGCGGCGGCGCCGCGGACCCGCGACTGGCGCCAGCGGCTCGCCGTCCCACTCGGTGTAACGACAGGCGTACTGTTGCTGGTGTCGGCATGGGCGCTGTTTCGCCCGCCCCCGGCCGGGCCAGTCGTGGCACAGCAAATCGTGTTGGGGAACAACCAACATGGGCGGCCGATCGGTATGCGTGCGGCGATCGCGCCGGACGGTTCGAGCATCGTTTACCGGGACTCCGTGAACGGAGGCTGGATGCTCGTGCGCAAGCTCCGCGGGACATTGCAGGGAACGCCGCTGCAGGGAACGGAGAATGGCGCCCAGCCTTTCTTTTCCCCGGATGGACTGGCGATTGCCTTCTTCGTCTCTGGAAAAGACGGGGACCGATTGGTGAAAGTCCCGATCGACGGAGGGCCACCGACTACAATCGCCGACGGGCTACATGCTCGGGTCGCCACCTGGCTGGATGACGGTTCGGTGCTCTATAGCCCCGGATCCAATGATCTGGTTCGACTGCCGGCTGGCGGCGGCGCCGGCCAGCCGGTTCGAACCCGGTCAGACCTGCACCCACATGCGCTCGTCGCGCTTCCCGGCAGCAAGGGAGTACTCCTCTTGGTGTGCGCCCTCAACTGTGTTCAGCGCTCCGTGTACGTTCTCGATCTGCGCAGCGACATGCTCCGCCTCCTGTTTCCTGGAGCCACCGACGTCTGGTATTCGCCAACCGGTCACGTGCTCTTCCGTGGGGACGATGGCACGATTTACGCCCAAGCGTTCGACGCCGGCACCCTGCAGCTCCACGGCAGCCGGGGAGCGATTCTGAGCAATGTGCCGCAAGGCGGGTTCACGCTCTCGTCATCGGGCACGGCGTTATACAACATCGGGCAAAGCGACGATTCCGCCGAGCTGGTCTGGGTCTCACGCGATGGGTCCGCGCAGCCGGTCGATTCCTCGTGGAAGGGGGACCTGAGATATCCGGCCATCTCGCCCGACGGCCGCCGCGTCGCGGTGAGCATGACCCAGGATGAGCGAACCGATCTCTGGGTCTTGCAGCTCGGGACCGGGCGAAAGCAGCGCCTCACTACCGGAGGAACGTTGAACTGGCGGCCGGCGTGGAGCCGGGACGGGAAGACGATCGCCTTCCTTTCCGATCGCGGACGGACCGGTCCGAGCAATTGGGCCGCGTTCGTCCGGCGGTCGGACGCCAGCGCCCCCGCGCGATTGCTGGATGCACGAGCGCGGTCGATAGTCGAGGTTGGCTACTCCACCGATGGGCAGTGGTTACTGATGACCATGGTGGATACGGCGTCAAGGAGCGGTATCCATGCTCGAAAACTCACCGGCGACACCGCGCTGAGAACGGTGATCGCGGGACCGTACTTTCGCCGACAGTTCTCGCTCTCCCCCGACGGGCGTTGGCTTGCCTTCGTTTCGGACGAGTCCGGGCCGTTCGAGGTGTACGTGGTTCCCTTCCCGGACGCGACGACCAAGCAGATCGTGTCGCGTGGTGGTGGAAGCGAGCCTCGTTGGGCGCACAGCGGGCGCGAGCTCTTCTTCAAGAGCCACGGCATGCTGATGTCGGCGCCGGTGCGGCCGGGCACAACCATGACCTTCGGAACACCGAGGCCGTTGTTTTCGGTGAGAGCATACGAGGGCCTGGGGAATCACCAGATGTACGATGTCGCGCCGGGCGACCAGCGCTTCCTCATGATCAAGGCGCCGGAGGCAACCGGGTTCGACAAGGTCGTTTACGTCCAGAATTTCTCGGAGGAATTGAAGCAGAAGGTGGGCCGGTGACCGCGCCTTCGGATCGCCTCGCCGCCGCCCTCGCGGACCGCTACCGCATCGAGCGCGAGCTGGGGCAGGGCGGGATGGCCACCGTGTATCTCGCGCGCGATCTCAAACACGACCGCGACGTGGCGATCAAGGTCCTGAAGCCCGAGCTCGCCGCCGTGCTCGGCGCCGAGCGCTTCGTGAGCGAG
>JBJKRG010000237.1:0-5685 GCA_046704805.1 Gemmatimonadaceae bacterium | reverse complement strand
AGCTGCACGTCACCGATCAGCGGCGCGGCCATCGGCACGACCGTGCACTGCACGGTCCTGGGGCTTTCCCCGTCGACCGGGTATCAGTTCCAGATCGTCGCGTTCCGGGGGACGTTCAATGTGAGCTCCGTCTACGGCAGCCTCTCGAACGTCGCCTCTGCGACGACCTCGAACGCGCCGACGACGTCGGTGGCGTCGGTGACCGTGAGTCCCAGCGCGGTCAGTGACACCGTGGGCCAGTCGGCGCAGTTGAGTGCCGTGGTCCGCGACGCCAGCGGCAACACGCTGGGCGGGCAGACCGTGATCTGGGCGAGCAGCAATCCAGCCGTTGCGGCGGTGAGTAGCAGCGGCCTGATGAGTGCGGTCGGCAGCGGCTCGGCCACTATCACGGCGTCCAGTGGCGGCCAGAGCGGCAGCGCGGCAATCACCGTGGCGGCGGGTTCGCAGCCGGTGGTGTCGAGCACCAATCCGTACCCGGACCTCCCGGCTGGCTACACGATGCCGTCGGGGTACGTCGACGAGTTCTCGAATTCGAGCATGAGCGAAGGCATCTTCGGCCCCGACGCCAGCCATCCGTACCTCACGCAACGGGATGCCACGAGCTACAATCCGGGCGGCGGCGTCGCGGCGCCGGTGAATCCGCCCGCGAGCAGCCCGTACGTCGGGGAGATCACGTTCCCGGCCGGCTGGACGGCGGGGAGCGCCCCGGCGCACCTCTACAGCTCCAGCCTGTCCGGCCTCAGCTGGACCCACATCTACGTTGCCTACACGATCCAACTCTCGAGCAACTGGTACGGGCAGTCCAGTGGCACGAACAAGATCGGGTACGTGTGGGTCCACAGCAATCCGTCGGTGTTCCTGGTGGCCCACGGCATGGGGACCGGAACCCTGAATTGGGAAGTGGATCTGCAGAACGTCGCGAGCGGAGCCGCCCGGTTGACGGCGAATCTGGGCCAGAACGCGACGGTGACCCGCGGGCTGTGGCAGCGGGTCGAGATGGAGTTGGTGGCGAACACCCCGGGCTTGGCCAATGGCATCGTGCGGCTATGGCTCACGAACTACAATGCCAGCGGCCAGATCGTGGCCGGGCCGACCAAGATCGTGGAGTATACGAACATCGAGTTCGCCGGCTCCGGCCAGTCGAACAATTGGGAGTCGGTGACCTGGTATCCGGTCTGGGGCGGGGTGGGCGGGAACCTTCCGGTCACGCAGTACCAGTGGATGGACCGGCTCGCCATCGCGGGACGCTGACGGCGTCCCGCACGGTGGGATCGGACGCGCCCGGTCGGAGATCCGCTCCCGCGGCGGTGCGCCGGCGCGATTGACGCCGTTCGACCCGGCCACCGCACTTCCTCGAACCGAGGGGGTGCGGCGGCGCTCGCGGTGGACGGTCGGTGCATACAGCCGTCAGCCGCCGTGCGGCGTGTTCCGCTGGTCAGGCATGGACGCGGCGGCGCCGTGAGGCCAGATTTGCTGCAGGCCAGTCGATGCGTCCTCGATGCCCGTGGAGGGTGGATGAGGCCATCGCCATCCCGACCGACTCGGGATGGTTTCCAGTCTGAACCTGCTCCCGCGCGCACATGAAATACGACTTCTGCCGCATGCTCCGTGAAGTTGGGCTCCGTCCGAGTGCTCCGATCGTGGGCCCCTCCACTTCACGGCGCCTGCGGGGCGAGGCGGGAGGACGGTCGTGGTCGGCGGCCGGTGCGTGATGAGAGTGCTGACCGTGCTGCCCACCGCCATCATCCTGCTGCTGTGCGGCGCCTGCGGTTCGTCGCCGACGGCCCCGAAGCCGTATCCCGATCTCCCGACGAACTACGTCATGCCGCCGGGCTACGTGGACGAGTTCACCGACTCGACGCTGACCGAGGGGATCTTCGGCCCTGACCCGAGCCATCCCTATCTGGCGCAGCGGGACGCGTCGAGCTATGCGCCCGGCGGCGGCGTCACGCCGCCGGCCAACCCGCCGGCGAGCCCGCCGTACATCGGCGAGATCACCTACCCCGCCGGTTGGGTCGCCGGTAGCGCCCCCGCGCATCTCTACAGCTCCAACCTTACCGGACTCGGGTGGACCCACATCTACGTGGCGTACACGGTCCAGCTGTCGAGCAACTGGTACGGGCAGTCGAGTGGCACGAACAAGATCGGGTACGTCTGGGTGCACAACAACCCGTCGGTCTTCCTCGTCGCCCACGGCCAGGCGAACGGACTCCTCTCCTGGGAGGTCGATCTGCAGAACGTGCCAACCGGCGCCGCCCGCCTGACCGCCAATCTCGGCCAGAACTCGGCCGTGACCCGCGGTCTGTGGCAACGGGTCGAGATGGAGCTGGTCGCCAACACCCCGGGGACGGCCGACGGCGTGGTACGCCTGTGGCTCACGAGCTACAATTCCGGTGGACGACCCATCGGAGGGCCAATCAAGATTCTCGAATACCGCAACATCGAGTTCACCGACGCGAGCCAGTCGAACGTCTGGCAGTCGGTGACCTGGTATCCGGTGTGGGGCGGCGTCGGCGGAACCCTGCCGGCCACCCAGTATCAGTGGATGGACCGGCTCGCGGTCGCCGGGCGGTAACCCGCCGGCCGGCCGGCGGTCGGGCCGTTACGTCGACTCCGTATTGCGCTGCGTCTTCTGCCAGCCCAGCCGCCCTGCCCCCACAAAACTCCCGATCGACACACCGGCCCGCCAGAGCGCGTAGACCGGGAGCAGAGCCATGGCCCGCAGGACGGCGACGCGCCGGGGATGTCGGATCAGGACGGCGAATGTTGCCACGGCCAGCGGGAGCTGCGACGCGAGCGCCACGCCCGCGGTGATCCAGCCGGGCAGGCCGCCCACCGCGAGCACGGCGAGCACCGCGACCAGGAGGGCCAGCGTGCCGCCCATGACCGGCCCCGGCGCGGACAACTCGTATAGAGCATCTACCTTCTGCGCGAGCCGGATCCGGTGACTGGCCAGAATGGGCCGGGCCCACGCCCGCAGCGTCTGCCGCCGTCCCACGACCCATCGGCGCCGCTGCGAGACCCCCTGCGAGAGGTTCCGGACTTCCTGGGAGTACAGCTTCGCCGCACCGGCATATCGGATGGGAACGCCGTCGGCCGTGAGGCTGGCATAGAGTTCCCAGTTCTCGGTCAGCGAGAACGCCTGCCAACCCCGCTCGGCGAGCAGACTGGCGCCGAGCACCATCCCATTGCCGGTGAGCGGGGCGTTGAGCCCGGCTCGCTCACGGCGCGGGTACGTCACCTCGTAGCGCTCGCGCGCCAGCACCCCAGCGAGCAGCGTGAGCCAGTTGTCCTCCTCGTTCAACGTGGCGAAATATGCCTGGGCGGCGATGTCCCGCAGCGGCCCCACGGCGTCGATGCCCCGAGCGAACCCCCGCTCGACCACGGAGTCCGCGTCGACGATCACGACGGCGTCCAGATCCGACAGCTGCTGCTGGGCCAACGCCCACGCAATGGCCCGCGGCTTGCCGCGCGCCGCCCGGTCATGCCGCTCGAGCACCTCCGCCCCGGCGTCCCGCGCGCACTGGGCGGTGTGGTCCGCGCAGTTGTCCGCGATGACCACGACCCGTCGGCGCGCCGTCGGGTAGTCCATGTCGAGCAGGGACCGAACGCACGCGCCGATGATCGCCTCCTCGTCGTGCGCCGGCACGAGCACCAGCAAGCGTTGCGGCTCGGCATCCGACGCGGGCAGGGCCGGCGGTCGCCGGTGAGGCGCGAGGAGCAGGATGACGGCGTGCGCGAGCGGCGGCCCCGCAAGGAGGAGGGCCCCCGCCATCAGCACCACGAGCGTTGTCCACTGAAGCATCGTTCACGACCACCGGTGCAAGGTCGACTCCCGGGGTGTTCGTGCCCGGGCTCGCCAACGATACCGTCCGGGCGCGGGAGGGCGTTTCGCGTGCGTCGGCGAAGCGATGGACGGCCCCGGTGCAGATCGCTGCGCCCGCTGCCCCGTGCGTCGGGCCCCTCCGGGGCTCAGCAAGGTCGTCAATTCGGGACCGGGCCGCCAGGGCCGGAAAAGCCCGCCCGTCCGCCATCCGCCCGGTGGTGTCCCAGGTCACAGAAACGGTTGGGGAAATAGGAGATCTATCGTCGGCTGGGCGCCCGTCCGAAGGCTCCGGCGCGCTGTCCGGCCCCCACGTGCAGGCCGGAGGCAAGATACTTGCGTATCTTGAGAGGCAGTCCGAGCGGGGTACGCTGACGCGATGCTCATGCACCCACTGAAGATCAACGACCGCAGGGTCTCACCGTGGTGAAGAGGAAGGCTCATCCGTGGGGGGCGGCGCGCATTCTCTTGGCCGCGCTGCTCCTGACGTACGCGTGGCGTCTCCAGGATCTCTTCACGGCCCTGAATCACGCGAAGCCGCTCGCGTTGTTGAGCGGTGCGTTCCTCCTGGTCCTGTTTCTCGATCGACGCCTGCCCTCGGAGTTCCTGAAGGTCGCGCTCCGCCCGCCCGCCCTGTTCGGGGTGATCCTCGGCGTGCTGGCGCTCGCCGGGATCCCGTTCAGCATCTATCCGGGGAGGAGCTTCGATATCGCGCTCAAGACGCTGGTCCCGAACATCATTCTCATGATCGCCGTGGCGGCCGCGATCGTGTACGCGATCGACGCGTACCGCCTGGCCGCCGTGCACGTCATCGGCGGACTGATCTTCTCCGTATTCGTGCTCACGCATTTCAAAGTGGGAGCCGACGGCCGGCTGGGAAGTCTCGTGTACTTCGACGCGAACGACCTGGGGTTGGTCCTCGTGTGTACGCTGCCGCTGGCCGAATGGTTCATCCACAACGCGGTGAATCGCTGGGCGCGCCTCGGCGCCCTCGGCGTCGTCGGCGTGTTTCTGTTGACGATCGTGAAGACCGGATCGCGAGGTGCCTTCCTCGGTCTCGTGGTCGTCGTGGCCTACGGCGTTTTCGTGAACCGATCGGCGCCGCTCCGTCGACGGCTCAGCCTCGGCGCGTTGGCGGCTCTCCTGCTGGTGGGAGCCGCGGGCACCACGTACTGGACCACCATGAACACCATCCTGCACCCAACCGACGACTACAACTGGGTCGGCAATGCCCAGTACGGACGGATGGATGTGTGGAGGCGCGGCATCGGATACATGCTCGGGCATCCCGTGATGGGGGTCGGGGTGGGTGACTTCCCGACCGCGGAAGGCACGCTCTCGCCGCTGGCGCGGCGTCAGGAGTACGGGCAGGGGGTGAAGTGGTCCGTCGCCCACAATTCGTTCCTCGAAGTCGGTGCGGAGCTCGGCTTCCCCGGCCTGGCGGCGTTCCTCGCTCTCCTGTTCGGCACGGTCCTGTTGGTCCGTCGCGGGGTGCCCCTCGGACTCGCCGCGGACGACCGGCGGGCTGCCGGCATGGCGGACGCGCTCGCCGCCAGCCTCCTCGGGTATGCCGTGTCCGGTTTCTTCCTGTCCGCCGGGTACTCGGCGTTCGCCTACAGCTTGCTCGGGATTGCGATCGGCATGCACGGGGTCCTGGAGCGGCAAGCCTCGGAGGCGGTCCCCGACCTGCCGGCGGTTCCGCCGCCGGTCGCGGTCGGCCACACCACTCCCGAGTGGTCGGGAAGCTTCACGTTCGGCCCCGGTGACGGGTTCCCGCCCGACCGCGGCTACCTCGGGGGCTGAGGCCGCGGAACAGTACCGGCCCGGCGTGTCCCCATGGGACTCGACGCGCGGGCGCGGTT
>JBJKRG010000236.1:0-11195 GCA_046704805.1 Gemmatimonadaceae bacterium | reverse complement strand
CCCCGCGGGGCTCGCGAGCACGACGTCCGGATTCCGCTTCACGATGTCCTCGAGCGACACCGTCGGTGACGGCGCCGAGAGATCGCCATACACGTTCCGGCCGCCGGCGATATCCAGCAGCTCGCTGAGGAAGCTGCCCCCGCCGATCACGATGACGGGGTTCTCCCACGTCACGAACAGCACGCTCGGGTGTGACAGCCGACGCGTCGCGACACGAACGCGGTCAAGGGTGTGATCGACACTGTCGATCACGGTGGCGGCTCGCACCGAGTCACCGAGCAGAGCGCCGAGGTCGCGGGTGGCACGGCGAAAGTCCCGAATGCGATCGATGCGCAGCGCGGCCACGGGAATGCCGGCGCTGCGGAACCGCTGCGCGGCCGGCCGGTCGGCGGCATCGGCGTACAGCAGGACGAGGTCCGGATGCACGGCGAGCGCGGTTTCGACGTTGGGCTGCACCGCGGGGCCCAGGGACGGCACCAGCCGGGCCGAATCCGGCCAGCTGCCCCACTGGGACCGCCCGACGAGGCGGGAGCCGGCCCCGATGGCGAACACGATCTCGGTGGTGGTCGGGTTGAGCGACACGACGCGCTGCGGCGGGTGTGGCGGCACGCGGAGCGTGTCCCCGAAATCGTCGACGTCGATCACACGGCCGCGTCCCGGGACGGGCGTGCGCCCGGAGCTCCCACAAGCGGTAGCGAGCAGCAGCACGAGGAAGTACGAGGCGCGAAAATACAAAACGGACATCCGTGGCCGAGGCAGGATGTCCGAAGAGCCGGTGACCCCGACGGAACGTCGATCGGAGTCGCCACGGGTCCTCCCCCGAGAACCGTTGATCGTGGCGCGAATGCAGGTCGTCTCCTGGCTCCGGGCCGTGGCGCCCGCCTTCCCGACTTGCGTCAGTGGCGTTTCGAGCGCACGTGCTGCCCGTTACAGTGGCGGGGCCGCACCGGTATCACACCGGTTTCCGTACCCCGCACTCGCGAGCTTCAATTGTGTGGCGCGAATCTAAGGAGCCCGCTCCTCGGCGGCAAGCGCCTCGGCGATGCGCGCCTTGAGCGCCGCCCGCTCGGATTCGTGCCGGGCCGTGCGCGCGGCGCTCGGCTTAGACTCGCGAGCGAAGGCGGCGTCGAGCTGGGCCAACTGGTGGAGCAGGGGTTCGGCCTGGGGTCCGCCGACCACGACCGGGGTGACGGGGGCCCGCGGCGGAGCCGCCGTTTCCGACGGCCGACGGCGCCGGGCCAGGGCCACGATGAGGCCGGCCGTCAGCAGCAGCGCCATGGCGAACGCGACGGCCGCCAGGTAGCGCGAGCGCGAGTCGGCAGACGCGACGCCCGCGTCGATACGCAGCACCGCCCCCGATGGCACGTTCTGCGCCATGTAGCGTTTGAAGTTGTGCCCCTGTGCGGAGACCGACGATTGCTGTGCGAGGCCGGGCAGGCTGGGCGTCGCCGACGTCTCCTCGAGCAGCACCTCGAGGACGCCCACGCTGTCGGTCATCGGGATGGAGAGGGGAAAGGCACTCGGAGGGAGGCCGAACGAGACGGCGAGCTGCCGCACCCCCGGACTGACGGGCGCGAACATCTCCACGCGGCCGTCGGCGAAGGTCACACCGCCCGGTGCCACGTCGCCGCCGCTCACGGCAGGGGTGATCGCGCCGGCCGGCAGCGGCCCGGTCCACAGCGGCGTCACGGTGTCTCGAGCGATCAGGGTCCGGTCGCCACTGTTCTGGAGGTCGAACACTTCGGCGACCTCGCGCACGCCATTGCTCTGCGGTGCGCCGACCACCACATGGCGGCCCGCCAGCGTCAACGTGATGCCGCGGCTGGTCGTGTCGAAGACGGTGATGGCGCCATCGGCGCCCGAGACGTGCTGCGATTCGAACGGCGACGTGAAGTAGGCGATCCCGGCATACATCGTGGAGGCGAAGTACACGGCGTCCGGAGAGCCCGACGTCTTGTACTGCAGACGGTAGACGCCGGCCGCGTTGGTGCGCACCGAATCGAGGGGACCGGCGTTGGACTGGCCGACGCGATGTACGACGACCCACTGGTGTGCAATGGGGACGGCGGTGCCACCCTTCCCGGGCCGCTGCACCACCCCCTGTGCGGTCCGGCGCTGGCCGAGTGGGACGATCGCCGACGTCTGGGCATGTGCCGGCGCGGCCAGCGCGAGCAACACGACGGCCGTGGCGAGCGCCCGGCCGATCACGTTCGGTGCATGCATGGCGGGCGGGTGGGAGTCAGGGATTGAATTTGCCGAAGTCCTCGGGGCGGAGACGCTCGAGGTATGCCTTGAGCTTCTCGGCCGACAGCTCCTCCGGGCCAGGCCCGGGCGGCGGCTCGGTGGCATCCCATTCCTCGCCGGCTTCGGCGAGGAGGGAGTCCTCCGCGTAGATCGGCGCGCCGAGTCGCAGGGCGATCGCGATACTGTCCGACGGGCGCGCATCGACGGTCAACTCCTCGCCCCCGCGGACGAGATGCATCTCGGCGTAGTACGTGCGTTCCTCGATGCGGGTGATGTCGATGCGGGCGAGATCGGCGCCGAGGGCGCGGATCAGGTTGCGGCAGAGGTCGTGCGTGAGCGGGCGGGACCGCGCCATCTGGTGCATCTCGATGATGATCGACTCCGCCTCGGGCTGCCCGATCCAGATCGGCAGCACACGATCGCCGTTCTTCTCCTCCAGGATCACCACGTAGGCCCGACTGGAGGCATCCACGGCCAGTTTGGAGACCACCATCTCGATCATCGCGAACTCCCGCTACTTCACCGGACGGCGCGTTTGAGCGCCGCAGCCCGGTCCGTCCGCTCCCACGTGAACGTCGTGTACCCGGTCCTACCCCGCCCCTGCTTCTCGGGTTCGCGCCCGAAGTGACCGTATGCGGCCGTCGGTGAGAAGATCGGCTTGCGCAGCACCAGCGCCTCCCCGATCGCACGCGGCGTCAGGTCGAACACCTCCCGCACGGCGCGCCGGATCACATGGTCCGGGACGGTGCCCGTGCCGAACGTGTCGACCATGACCGACACGGGCTCCGCCACGCCGATGGCGTACGCGAGCTGCACCTCACACCGTGTCGCGAGCCCAGCCGCCACGATGTTCTTGGCGACCCAGCGGGCGGCGTACGAGCCGGACCGGTCGACCTTCGAGGGATCCTTGCCGCTGAAGGCGCCCCCACCGTGCCGCCCCATGCCGCCGTACGTGTCGACGATGATCTTGCGGCCGGTGAGCCCGGCGTCGCCCTGGGGCCCCCCGACCACGAAGCGCCCGGTCGGATTGATGTGATAGCGCGGGCGCCTGGTCACCAGCTCGGGGGGCAGTGCCGGCTCGATGATCCCCTCGATGATCTCGCTGCGGATCCGCCGGTTCGACACGCCGGGCGCGTGCTGCGTCGAGACGACCACCGTATCGACCGCCACCGGCCGGTGGTCCTCGTAGATGACCGTCACCTGGGATTTCCCGTCGGGCCGGAGCCACGGCATCCCGCCGCTCTTCCGCTGCTCGGCCAGCATGCGCGTCAGCCGGTGGGCCAGCATGATCGGCATGGGCATCAATGCTTCGGTCTCATCGGTGGCGTAGCCGAACATCATGCCCTGATCGCCCGCTCCCCCCGTATCGACGCCCATCGCGATGTCCGGGGACTGCCGGTCGATGGTGCTGAGCACCGAGCACGTATGGAAATCGAAGCCGTAGCCGGCATCGGTGTATCCGATGTCGCGGATGGTATTCCGGACGACATCGGGGATGTGCACGTAGGTGCTGGTCGTGATCTCGCCGGCCACGCAGGCCATGCCGGTGGTCACCAGCGTTTCACAGGCCACGCGGGCATCGGGGTCGTCGGCGAGGATCGCGTCGAGCACCGCGTCGGAGATGGCATCGGCCACCTTGTCGGGATGGCCCTCGGTGACGGATTCGGATGTGAAGGGATGGCGATCGCGCACGGGCGGCTCGTGACGAAAGTGGGTAGAACGGGAGCGGCGCACCGTGGGGCGCCGCGGCTGACGGAGAATAGGCGGGTGCCGATGGGGGGGCAACCCGGCCGATCAGTGCAGCGAGAGGTCGCCGATCGCCTCTCGGAGACGCCGGAGCAGCTCTTCTTCGGCTTCGGCGGCGGTGGCGGCGTGCAGGGCCGCCGTGGCGGCGACCTCGGCTTCGCGGACGCTGACGCTGCGGACGATCCGCTTGACGAGCGGCAGCGACCGCGGCGCCACGCTCAGCTGGCGAACTCCGAGGCCGAGGAGCGCATACGCCATCAGGGGCTGCGAAGCCATCTCGCCGCACACCGCGACGTCCAGCCCGGCCTGTTCACCCATATCGACGATGCGCCGGATGAGACGGAGCACGGCCGGATGGAGGGGCGTGAACCGGTTGGCCAGATTCGCGTTCCCCCGGTCAACCGCAAGGGTGTACTGCACGAGGTCGTTCGTGCCGATGCTCAGGAATGCCACCTCGCGTGCGAACGTGTCGGCGGCGACCGCCGCCGCCGGGGTTTCCACCATCACGCCGACCGGCACGTCGTCGCGGAACGCCGCGCCCCGGGCCGCCAACTCCTCCGCGGCCTCGGCGAGCAACTCGCGGCACTGCCGGACCTCGGCCACGGACACAACCAGCGGCAGCATGATGCGCAGATCGCCGTGGACGGCGGCCCGCAACAGGGCCCGGAGCTGCGTGCGGAAGATCGCCGGCTGGTCGAGGCACATACGGATCGCCCGCCAGCCGAGAAATGGGTTCGGCTCCGTGGGAAAGCCGCCGACCGGGAGCTTGTCGCCGCCGATGTCGAACGTGCGGATGATGACGGGCTTGCCGGCGAAGGCTTCGACGACGCGGCGGTAGCTGCGGTACTGCTCCTCCTCGTCTGGCATCGTGGCGCGGCCGACGACGAGGAATTCGGTACGCATCAGCCCGACGCCCTCCGCGCCGCTCTCGTGCGCGGCCTCCGCCTCCTCAGGCAGGTCCACGTTCGCCCGGAGCAGCACCCGTACACCGTCCACACTGACGCTCTCGAGCTTGGCCAGCCGCCGGAGTTCGGCCTCGACCACCTCCTCCTGGCGGGCCCGCTCGCGGTAAGCCTCGATCTCGGCGTCCGACGGCTCGATCTCCAGCGTGCCGTTCGTGCCGTCGATGATGGCGCGCTCGCCGCCCAGCAACGATCCCGCCGCACTGCGCAGGCCCACGACCGCCGGGAGATGGAGCGAGCGGGCAAGGATGGCCACGTGGGAGGTGCGCGTGCCCGCATCGGTGGCGATGCCGACGATCGCCTCGCGATCGAGCTGCACGGTGAGTCCGGGTGTCAGATCGTGGGTGACGAGGATCGCCCGCTCTCCGCGCGCCAGGTCGACCGGGTCGTGGTCGGGCAGCTCCAACAGCAGCGACAGCACACGAATGTGCACGTCGGTGAGGTCGCTCACCCGCTCGCGGAGCATGGCCACCGAATGGCGCGCGAACCGCTGCCGCCACTCGAGCATGACCAGATCGAACGCCTTCTCGGCCGCGAGCTTCTGGCGGATGAACTCCTCGACGCCCGACAACAGGTCGGTGTCCTCGAGGATGGAGTGCTGCACGTCGAAGATGGCGGCTTCCTCGCGGCCGGCCGCCGCTTCCACGCGGTTCCGCACCTGGTTCAGCCGCGCCTTCGCCCGGTCCACGGCCGCATGGAACCGCCGCAGCTCCGACGGCACCTGCTCCTCCGGAATCAGCCGATGGGGCACGTCAGGCACTTCCCATCGCAGGAGATGGACGGTGCCGACGGCGATGCCGGCCGACGCAGGGATTCCCGTGAGCACGCGGTCCATCACGGCTCCCCGAACCCGTCGGCCACCAACTGGGCGATCGCGTCCACGGCCTGTTCGGCGTCGGGGCCGTTGGCGCGCAGCACGAGCTGGGCGCCCCGCTCGGCGGCGAGCATCATCACGCCCATGATGCTCTTTCCGTTCACCTCGAGGTCGTCCCGGCTGAGCGTGATGTCACTCCTGAATTGCGAGGCGAGCTTCACGATCTGAGCGGCCGGGCGAGCGTGCAGCCCGACCTTGTTGACGATCGTGACCGTGCGTTCAACCATCAGTGGATCACCGAGAAGAGAGCGAATGCCGACACCGCGAGCAGGGCGAGCTTCCAGCCATCCATGCGTCCGTGCGCCTTCACCACGACCGCGGCTCCGGCAAGCGTAGCCAAGAGGATCTCGCCGACGAGCACGCGGCCGGGGCCGACGACCCGGGCGAAGGCAAGCGGGATGGCGATGCCGGCCACGAGCGCGGCCGCGCGCGCAATGATGATCGGCCCGCGCCGCAGCACCGGGTGGCCGAGGCCGGACGCGACACCGAGGCCCTGCCGCCAGCCGGTCTGCAGCCCCCAGAGCAGCAGGGCCACGTGCCCCGCGTTGTACAGCACGAGAAAGACGCCGACAACGAGCAGCGGATGGGCGCCCAGCCCGAACAGCGCCAGCGCGAAGAGCGACACGAGCGGCAGCCACCCGGCCCACACGAGGCGGTCGCCCACGCTGCCGAGCGGGCCGCACAGCGCGGCCCGGAACCGCTCGATCCGCTCCGGAGACTCGTGATCGAGCTCGGCCCGCGCCAGTGCCCCGACCGCGAACGCGGCGAGGTAGGGATGCGCATTGAAGTAGCGGCTCTCGCGCGACATCGCCGCCCGGAATTCCGAACTCTGGACGCCACCGGGAAGCGCCCGGAGGGCCGGCTCCAGACAGAACGCGATGCCGTTGCCCAGGAGCGTCTCGTAATTCCACGAGCCCTGGATGGCGAAGAGTCGCAGGAGCATCGCGAGCCGCACACCGATCGGCGGGGGCGGGGGTGTCGCGGCGGACGTCATCGCACCCCCAGCAGGATCAGCCCGCCGAGGAGGCCGCCGAGGAAGAACCACCGCGTGCCCGCGGTCGTGTGGAAGAGCTTCCAGCTGGCTCCCACGGCCACGCTGGCCGAGGTGGCGACCACCACGGCGCGCGACCAGTGGTCGGCGGTAGACCAGTGGGTCAGGGCCACCGCCTCGAGCGGCGCGAGCAGGGCGTACGCGGCCCCCGTGAGCACGAGCGCCCGAATGAAGTCGGCGACGAGCCCGCCAAGTTGCAGGTCGACGACGGCGCCGCGGGACCCCGCTTCGAGCGCGGCCTGCTGCCGGGCGGCGACCGCCGCATTCCGCTCGCGCAGACGCACCATGCTCAGCCCCCCGACCCAGGCCACCACGAGGGCACCGATCAGCGCGAGCGCCAGCGCGCCGTCGGGGGCGGAGGCGTGGGTGCCGTAGGTCGCGCCGGCGACGACCGACGCCGAGCCCCACTCGGGATACCGCGATGCCCCGACCGGCAGCGTGTCGAGGGCGATCATCTCGAGCACGACGCCGACGAGGAGCCCCGGCATCGGAGCGCCGACGATCGCGCCCCCCAGGGTCGCGGCCACGATCGGCCGCGAGATCATCGCCTGCGGGAAGCTCACCATATCGAGGCCGGCGAGACCGCCGAGCAGCGCCACCAGGACGAGGGTGTGCATCGTCATGGCGTGCCGCGGTCCCCGAGGAGTTCGCCGAGCGGCACGGGCCGTGCCGACGGCACGTCCTGCGCCGTGACGACGACGCCGTGCGCCTCGATCTCGCGAAGGGCCTGTTCCTCGTCGGGCGACAGAAACACATAGCGCAGCCGCTGCACGCGGTCTGCCCGGTGGTGGATTCCGCCCAGGTTCACGGCCGGGATGTGATCGCGCTCGACGAGGGCGCGCATCGTCGCCACATCGGCGGTGAGGAGAATGCCCGGATGCGGGTCGGCCCGATACTGTTCGAGGGCCCGCGCGCATTCCGTGGTCGTGTTGAAATGCACGTCCATGCCCGGCGGCACCGCCATGCGGTACAGGTCGCGCTCCCAGTCGCTGCCGGCGACGTCGTCGTCCGCGAGCACGATGAACCCCACGTCGAGCGGCTGCCCCCAGCCCAGCACCACCTGGCCGTGGATGAGCCGATCGTCGATGCGGTACAACACGAGGCTCACGGCGTGCCCTCCACCGCGGTGATCGAGGAGCGGCCGCGGTCGGCAGCGTGTCGCGCAGCGGTGAGGGCCGGCTTCGATTCGGCGAACGCGAAATCGAGCAGCGTCGGGAGGTTGGCGCCGGAGACGAGCACCGCGTCCGGCATGCCGCGCAGAATGCGCCGCGCGGCCATGGTGCAGCTCCCCGCGTAGAGATCGGTGAACAGGACGCGGGCGCCGGTCCGTTCCATCGTGGTGCGGAGGAGCGCCTCGATGTCGGCTGCGCTCAGCTCGGGCACGGCGAGCGGATGGAAGAGGTGGCCGAGTCCGGTGATCACGTCGACCGCCGAGACGAGGCCGGCGGCGAACTCACCATGACCGGCGACGATGGCGCGGGGGGAGCTATTCGTCATCCTGCTGCAGATAGCGCTTCACATCCGCTGCCGCCCGCATGCGCCCGATGAGACGCTCGTTGAACTGCTCGGCGGGGTCGAAGCCGCTGTACTTGAGAAGGTGGTTCATGGCGATGACCTCCGCCACGACGGTGATGTTCTTGCCGGGGTTCAACGGCACGGTGATCTTGGGCAGCGCCACGTCGAGAATGGTCGTCGTCTCGCCATCCAGGCCCGTCCGGTCGACGTACGTGTCCTGGTGCCACTCCTCGAGCTGGACGACCACCTCGATGCGCTTCTGCTGGCGCACGGCGCGGATGCCGAAGATCGCCGGGATGTCCACGACGCCGATGCCACGGATCTCCATGCAGTGCCGCTGCATCTCGTGCCCGCTGCCGATGAGGACGTCATTGCCGCGCCGCTTCACGAAGACCACATCGTCGCCGACGAGCCGGTGGCCCCGCTCGACGAGGTCGAGCACGCACTCGGACTTGCCGATGCCGCTGCGCCCGATGAAGAGCAGCCCCACCCCGAAGACGTCGGCGAGGGAGGCGTGGAGGGTGGTCGTGGGCGCGAACTCGTCCTCGAGCCACGGCTTGATGCGGGTGTAGAACTCGTTGGTCCGGAGCGTCGAGGTGAGGATCGGCACCTGCGCCGCACGGGCCGCCGTGACCATATCGGGGGGCGGCTGGAACCCCTTGGTGACGAAGACGCACGGGATGGCGTGCGAGAAGAACAGCTGCAGGACGCGCCCGCGCTCCTCGGGCGAGCGCGTGGAGAGATAGGTGATCTCGGTCTCGCCGAAGACCTGCAGCCGGTGGCCGGGAAAGCGGTCGGTGTAGCCCGCGAGCACGAGCCCGGGACTGGAGATGTTCGGGCTCCGGATCTCGCGATCGAGCGCGCCGGTCCCCTCGATGTGCGACAGCTCGAGCGTGTCGCGCATCCGTTCGAGCAGGCGGCCGGCGGTCAGCGGAGGGCGGCTCACGCGCGGGCAAGCCGCCGGGCGAGCCGCTTGCGGCGCTGCGTCTCGACCTGGGTCTCGAGGCGGGCGAGGGCTTCGGACAACGCGACGCCCGTGTAGCGCCGCGTGGCCGCGGCAATGAGCGGCTTGCGCCGCGGGGCGTGCAGCATGATCTCGACCCGACGGGTCAGGCCATCCTCCTCGAACCGGATCACCGCGTGGACGGGGCGGCCGAGCCGCTCGGCCAGCTTCGCGACGCCCCGACGTGCCCGCCGCTGCATCCGGTCGGAGATCGGGGCATGGTGTGCATGAAAGATCACGTTCATCAACCAGTCGCCTCCTGCGCGATGACGCGCGCGAGGTGGTGTTCGGTCTCGTCGGCGGCGCGGTCCCAGGTGAAGGTCTCGGCGAACCGGCGGGCCTGGCCCCCCAACGTCTCGACCAGACGGGCGTCGCCCGCCAGCCGGTCCATGGCCGCGGCCATCGCCTGGATGTCTCCGTGGGGGACCAGGAACCCCGTCTCCTCGTGCTTCACGGACTCGCGGATTCCGGGCGAGTTGGACGCGACGACCGGCGTGGCGCACGCCGCGGCTTCCAGGTTCGTGATACCCCAGCCCTCCTTGGGCGACGCGAACGCCAGCGCCCAGGCCCGCCGCAGGAGCGCCAGCTTCTCCTCCTCGCTGATACGCCCAAGAAACCGCACCCGTGAACCGAGGTCAAGCGATGCCGCCAACCGTTCCAGCCGTGAACGATAGTCCCCGGCCCCCGCGATCTCGAGCACCGCGTCCCGGTGCCGCATGGCGGCGAATGCCCGGATCACGAGATGCACGCCCTTGTACTGCTTCAGCCGCCCGAGATACGCGAACGTGGGGACGGCCGCGCGCGTGCCCGGCGCCGGCGTGTACGTCACGGTGTCGATCCCCGGATAGATGACTTCGACCCGGGCCCGGGGAATGCCCCGGCGGGCCAGGTCCTCGGCCGTGCTCTCGCTGATCGCCTCGAAGGGAGTGCCGGCATATACCCGGCCGAGCGGCCGCTCCGCGACCCAGACCGCTGCGGCCAGCGGCGCGGCCAGCTCCTGGAAGGCGGTGCCTCCGAACAGATGGGGCACCAGCGCGACCGTACGCGGCGCTCCCCAGCGGGGCGTCGAGAGTGGCACCTTGTTGACGTCCTCCACGAGGACGTCGCACGTCCCCGTCAGGTGCCGACGGTAGTACCGGTGCGCCAGGAAGGGGAACGTGTGCCGGGTGCCGACGCGCTGCACGTCGATGCCGTCGAGCACGGCCCGCGGCGGCGCATCGGGCCAACCACCGCACAGCAGCGTGACGGCATGGCCGCGCGACGCGAGCCGGCCGAAGATCTCATGGAGGTGGATCTCGGCGCCGCCGGAGAGCGGATTCTCGCGGTCCTGCCAGTTGACGACGAGGATGCGCATCAGAGGCGGCCCATGCGCCGTGCCAGCGCGTCCACCACGCCGTTGACGAACCGCGCGCTCTGCGCGCTGCCGTAGCGCTCGGCCAGGTGAATCGCTTCCTGGATGACGACGCGGGCCGGGGTCTCCCCCAGGCGGAGCTCGGCCGCCGCAACTCGCAGGACACTGCGCTCGATGACTCCCAGGCGGTCCAGCCGCCAGTTCGTCGTGATCTCGACCAGGTCGCGATCGATCTCGTCGCGGTGGCAGCGGATCTCGTCGATCAGCAACGCGGCCCGTCGCCGCTCTTCGGGCGCGACCCCGAGGTCGTCCCAGATCGTCGTGGCCACGCGGTCCAGGTCGGGTGCACCGCGCAGATCCCAGGCATAGACCGCCTGGAGCGCCCCGGCCCGGGCGCGGGGCTCAACCCACCACACGGCTAAACCACCCTTCCCAACCAAGAGCCAGTT
>JBJKRG010000235.1:0-16778 GCA_046704805.1 Gemmatimonadaceae bacterium | reverse complement strand
CGCCGCGCCGCGGGGCGGGGGGGCGGGTCGCGCGCCCCCCGCCCCCCCCCCCCCGCCCCCCGCCCCCCCCCCGCCCCCCCCCCCGCGGCGGTACGACGTGCGGCCGCTGCACGCGGCAGCGGCGAGGGCCAGGCACAAGACGGCCCCGGCCCTCACGGGGGGCGGACAACGCATGCGGGCGTCTCCGTTCGGAAGGAAGCGGTACGGTGGCCCTGCAGGGGCGCGATGTCAATGGCGGCGCGGCGGTGAGGCTGCGCGGAATGTCGGGCTCTGGCGTTTCCAGTTCGCACGCCGAAATAGAAAAGCCTCTTGCGCGCATGCCCATGAAGGCAGATATTCTCGCGACCTGACAACCGCTGCACCCTGCCCCGCCCCCCCACGGAGCAAGATCATGGCGTCGCTCGCCCGCACGACGCGCCTTGCGTTGGCCCCCCTGTTCCCCGCGCTTCTGATGTCAGCCGGAGGCGCGTCCGGCAGCCCGCATTCGCCCCGGCACGTCGTCGAGCTGACGATGACGGCCGCGCCCGCCCGGCTGTCGCTGATCCCGGGGCACATGACCGACGTGTTCGCCTACAACGGGCAGGTTCCGGGCCCGACACTGCAGTTCCACGAAGGCGATCACGTCGTCATCCACTTTCACAACAAGCTGCCCGAATCGAGCACCATTCACTGGCACGGGTTTCACCTGCCCGCGAACATGGACGGCAGCCCGCTCGATTCGGTGCCCGCGGGTGGCTCGTACGACTACGTCTTCGACGTGCCGCGCGGAACGGCGGGCACCTACTGGTATCACCCGCACCCGGACCGCCGCACCGGCGAGGAAGTCGCCCGCGGCCTCTACGGCGCGATCATCGTGCGGTCGCACGACGATCCGCTGGCGGGGATCCCCGAGCAGCTCGTACTGCTCTCCGACAATCGCTTCCGTCCCGACGGCTCGATCGACCTGCCCGACATCAACTCCATGCAGGGACAGATCGACCTGGAGAATGGCCGCGAAGGGAACGTGATCTTCGTGAACGGCAAGATCATGCCGAGCATCAAGATCCGGAACGGCGAGGTTCAACTCTGGCGCATCGTCAACGCGTCAGGTGCGCGTATGTACCGCCTCTCCCTGCCCGGGCACGAGTTCATCCAGGTGGGGACCGACGGGGGCTGGATCGAGAACCCCGTCCCGATGCAGGAAGTGCTGCTCGCGCCGGCCGAGCGCGCCGAGGTGCTGGTACGCGCCACGGGCGCGCCCGGGACGCGGGCGGTGCTGGAAGACCTCCCGTATGACCGGTACGTGCAGCAGACGCGTCCCGCCGACTGGAACACGACCCGGCACGTACTGACGCTGCAGTACACGAATGACGCGCCCGTGAAGCCGGTCGCCATCCCCGCGCACCTGCGGGTCGTGCCGCGGCTCGACACGAACGCCGCCACCGTGCGGCGGACCATCGTGTTCGGCCAGGGGATGATCAACGACAAGCAGATGGACCTGCACCGCGTGGACGAGTACGCCAAGCTCGGCGCGACGGAGATCTGGACGATCGAGAACGTGGTCGGGATGGACCATCCCTTCCACCTGCACGGATTCCAGTTCCAGGTGCTGAGCCGCAACGGAGTGCCCGAGCCGTATCCCGCCTGGCGGGACATGGTGAACGTGCCCAAGCACGAAGCCGTGCGGATCATCGTCCGGTTCTCCGATTTCCCCGGCAAATGGATGTACCACTGCCACATCCTCGACCACGAGGACGAGGGCATGATGGGGATTCTGCAGGTCTCACCCACAGGGAGGTAGGACATGAGCGCACGTCGCCGGAAGTGGTCGCGATTCGCAGGTGTGCTGGGCGGCATCACCGTTCTCGTCGTGGGCGCCGCGGCATGGACATGGTCGACCGTTCCTTCCTCCAACACCGGGACGTCCGGCAGCCCGACCCCGCCGGGGAACGTGCTCCGCGGACGCGCCTCCGTGATCCGGCACGACTGCGGCGGATGCCACGGCGGATTCGCCAACCCGGCCAACCCCGGCTGGCTGGCGGGGGTGATGAGTCCCGAGCAGGAATTCAAGATCGGGCCGTGCGCCGTGACGCCGGGCGCGCAGCCCTGCTTCACGACGCGCCCGCGGAACCTCACGCCCGACACGGCGACGGGACTCGGCACGTTCACGGCGCGTCAGATCTACAACGCGTTGAAGTTCGGGCTGCGCCCCGAGGACACGCCGGACGTGGTGATCACCGGGAGCACGCCCGGGAAGGGCAACTTCCCGTTGCATCCACACTACCTGGCGCCGCCGATGCCCTGGACCACCTGGCGCTACCTGCCCGATCAGGAGTTGTGGGACATGGTCGCCTACCTGCAGCACGGCCTCAAGCCGGTCAACAACAAGGTGGCGCCGAGCGACGGTCCGCCGGATTTCTGGGCCAGCGAGTACGCCAAGCCGATCTACGGCGGCGCCAGCGTCCCGGCGTTCCCGACCGCCAACGAGGTGAAGCAGTAGCGGGCCACGGCGGGTAGCTCCGTCCCGAAGTCCAGTCGCGAGTCGACAACCGCCGCACCCGGTGCCCGGCCAGTCGGCTCGCGCCCGGACGTCGGATGGGGCTGCCCGCACTACGGGCGGCTCCCTCCCATCTTCGCCGCGACCTCCTGGAACCAGTGCTCCACCAGCATCAGATGGCCGGCCACGCTCGCCTCGGGACCCGTATTACGAACCATGAAGAACGTCCGGCCGTCCAGCGAGATCGCGTAGTAGTGCGCGGTGTCGTTGTTCCAGTAGGCACGGGCGCTGAACAGCCTGGTGTGCCGGCCGGCAGAGAAGGTCGAGCCCGGGGTGATTGACGCGGCGATCATCTCGCCGTCGGCGTTCCGGTAGAAGAGCTCGCGGCCGTCGTGCGACCAGCGCGGCTCCGAGCCCCCGTCCGTCGACACCTGCCAGATCCCGTCGGAGGCGTTCGGGAATGGCCGGACGTAGATCTCCTTCCGCCCCGAGGCATCGGACGCGAAGGCGAGCCAGTGCCCGTCCGGCGACAGCGCCGGGCCGGTCTCCTGCGCGGGGGTGGCGGCGAGTGGAATCGGCCTGCCGCCGCGCGCCGGCACCGCGAGGATGTCGCCGCTGCCCTGCTGCACATTGTCGGTCCGGTAGATGATCCACTTGCCGTCAGGCGACCAGAAGCCTTCGTAGATCGCACGGGTCTCGCTCAGCACTCTGACGGGGCGACCGGAACCATCGGCCCGCTTCCGCCACAGCTCGGGCTTCCCCCCGGCGGTGGAGACATAGAGCACGCTCCGGCCGTCGGGGGACCAGGCGGGACGGATGTTGAGGTCGCCCTCGAAGGTGAGCCGCGTAACGAGGCCGGTGGCGAGCGTCACCACGTAGAGATCGCTCCGCCCCGTAGCGCTGTCGGTGGCGCTGAGGGCCAGCCGGCGGCCATCCGGCGACAGCGCCAACCCACCGTTGAGCGGAGGCGCGAACTTCCAGGCCGCGGCCAGTGGCCGGGCCGCCCCATCACGGGACACGGCGACGATCTGGGCCTCCCCGGCGCCGGCAAGCGCCTGCCCTTCGACATAGAGCAACGTGCCGTCGTTCCCCACCGTGACGTCCGGCGCACCGTTCACCGTCTGGATGCCGTCGAGGAGCGAGACGGGAGATCCAACCGTCGCCAGCTTGTCCGCATCGAAGCGCACGCCGAACAGCTCGCCCGTGGAAACGGCGTAGACGAGCGTGCCACCGGGGATCACCCATGCAGCGGTAGCCCCACCGACCACGTCGTGCACCTTCCGGGTATCGAGATCCAGCGCGATCACGCGGGGGGTGGTCCCGCCGACACCAAGGAGGACCGCGTGACGGTGCGGCACCGCCGTGACGCGCACGAACCGTCCCTTCACCGCGTCGGACGAGAGCACCGGGATCGTGGTCCCCCCCGACGCCGTGGTCACGAACACCCGGTCCCCGGCGCCGGCGATGTACACCACGGTTCCGTCGTCGAGCCACGCGGAGCCGTACGCCGCCTCCGAGTCGGAGACGACCACCGGCGTTCCCCCCTGGCGCGGTACTTTCTGGAGCTTCTCGTGCGAGTAGATGACCCACCGGCCGTCCGGAGAGAAGGCGGGGCCCGCGGGGTTGGCGGGGCGCAGCGGGGCGAGGGGTCGCGGATGCGCCTCGCCGCGCTCCTTGATCCAGAGCCGCACCGCGCCGCCGGCCGTGTCGGAGAATACGATCGCCGAGCCGTCGCCGGCGATCGCCGAGCCGAACGCGACGACTCCCGGATCCGTGGCATGTCCGAGCACGATCTCGTGCCGCGAAACCGGCGCCGGCGGGCGCGGACGCAGCCAACCCGAGAGGGCAAGCGCGACGAGCGCGACGACGACCGCTCCGCCGAGCACGAGGCGCGGCAGCGTCCCGGAACGCCGGGTCGCCGGCCCGGCACCGGCGCCGCTCCGGGTCGTGGGTCGGACGGCGAGGGGTACCGCGTGCTCTTCGAGCGCCGCTCCGAACTCCGCGGCAGTCGCGAATCGGTCGGCGGGAAGCTTCTGGAGCGCGGTGAGCACGGCCGCCTCGACCGACGGCGGGATCGTCTTCCGCCGCGTGCCGAGCGGGCGTGGATCTTCGGAGAGCACGCGGGAGACGACCGCCTGCACGGACGGCCCGGTGAAGGGTGGCTCCCCGGTGAGCATCTCGTAGGTGACCGCCCCGAGCGCGTAGATGTCGCTCCGGGTATCGATCGTCCGCTCCGCGGCGGCCTGCTCCGGGCTCATGTACTGCGGCGTGCCGATGGAGACTCCCGACTGTGTGATCCGCTGCCCGCCGGCGGATTCGACGGCGAGCGCGACGCCGAAGTCCGCCACCAACGCATGGCCGCTCTCGAGCAGGATGTTCTCCGGCTTGATGTCGCGGTGAATGACCCCTCGGGCATGTGCATAGCTGAGTGCGTCGGCCGTCTCGCGCGCGATCCGGAGCGCGTCTTCGACCGGCAACTGCGTCTCGCGGTCGAGGCGATCCCGCAGCGTCTCGCCGTCGACGTAGGGCATGACATAGTAAGGGACCCCGTCGGCGGTCCCCGAGTCGAACAGTGGAAGAATGTGGGGATGCTGGAGCTGTGCCGTCGTCGCGATTTCCTGAACGAATCGCTCGGCGCCCAGCAGCATCGCGATCTCAGGCCGGAGCACCTTGATCGCGACGCGGCGGTGGTGCTTCAGATCCTCGGCCAGATAGACCGTGGCCATGCCACCCCGACCGAGCTCGCGCTCGACGCGATAGCGATCAGCGAGGGAAGCCGCGAGGGGGTCGGCGTCGGCCATGTGGCGAAGATGGTCCGACCCCGCCCAATCCGCCAGCCGGTGCGGGCCCGGCGGCAGGTCGCCGCACCCGGCGGCACTCCCCGCCGGGTGCGGCTGCATCCATCACGACATCACGGGAACGACAGGTTCACCTGCACGCTGTCGCCGGTGCCGAACGAGACGCCCGAGATGGGGAGCGTGACGGGATTGGGATCGCCGGCCACGCTCCCGGTCACGACCACGCAGCCGGCCTGGGCCGACGATGCGGTGACGGAAATGGAGTACACGCCGGACGCCGACGAGGTGCCGGTGGCCGAGCCATAGACGGTGCCGGAGCACGAGCTGTCCTCGGCCGCGACGGTGAGATCGGCCGCCACCGCGCCAGTGGACGCGGACATCGTGGTGCCGTAGACGATCAGGGATCCACCCCCACTCCCGCCCCCCGACGACCCGCCGAAGCCGGCCGGGATGTTCAGCGGCGTGGAATCGCAGGACGCGACGAAAGCGGCGAGGACTCCGAATCCGATGAGGGACAGAACGGAACGCGCGCGCAGCTGCATGTGCATGCTCTCCTGAGAATCCGCCGGTCGTGCGACCGGCGCGATCGTGCGGTACTCAACGGGTGCCTGGCGACGGCGGGGGGAGGCGTGTCGCGGGGCTACGGCACTACGCGTCAGCGCGGAGTACTCTATTCTTCCCATGAACGCCGGAAAGGGTCCACGCGCAACGTGTATGGGAAACGGACGAGTTAATGTGCGCTCGGCGGGTGACGCCGGTCACAGGGCCGGCGCGGCCCGCTCGGCGACCGCCGCGTACAGGTTGCCCCCGAACGCCGACGGCTGCGTGCCGGTGACGGCGAAGTCCGAGAGGCCGGCCTCCGCAGCGAGCTCCGGCAATTGCGAGATTCGGATCGGATACGGCACCCACCGGTTGGGACCGCGGCGATCGTACTCGACGATCACCGCGCGCGCGCCCGGACGGAGCCACCCGACCAGCCGGGCAAGGACGGCGCCCGCATCGCGTATATAATGAAGGGAGTTGGCCAGCAGCAGGCCGTCGAGCGCGCCCTTGTCGACGCCCGGCAGCACGAGGGGCTGCGCGAAGTCGGCCGTCACCGTCGTGACGTGTGCATTGGCCGTGCGCGCCCAGTGCGCGATCGACGCGAGGTCGCGGGCATTGCGGTCGACGGCGTAGACCCTGCCGTCCGGGCCGAGCAGGTCGACGAGTGCGCGGGTGAAGGTGCCGTCACCGGCACCGAGGTCGGCCCAGACGCCGTCGCGCGCAGGAACGGCGCCGGCGATGAGGGCTATGGCGTCGCGGTGGTTCACACGGCGGCGCGATCGCGGAGCAGCCGGCGTCCGATGCCGAATTGGTGGGCGCGGCCGGACACGACACGTTCGCATGTCCCACTCATTGCTGGCCCGCTCCGCCGGCGCTGGCCGTCAGACGGCGACGCAGCTCCGTGATCCAGTTGGGCGAGACCAGCAGTTCGAAACCGTTCGAAACAGCGTCGAGGGCCAGAACGCGCTGCCCGTCAGGCGAGACTCCCTGCACGTCTCCCGTGAACCGGTCGGGCAACTTCGCGATCGTATCGCGTCCGACGATGTGAATGTCCGGGGCGAACGACAGGTGTGCGGCAACGATGGACGGGTGGCTCACGTTGACCACGTAGTAGAGACTTCTCCCGTCGCGCGACCACCCGAAACCGCCTGAGCCGCCCGTGGAGATCTGGATCCTGGTTGACGGATCGGGGAATGACCGGACATACGCTTCAAATTGGCCAGTCTCATCCGACGCATACGCAACCCACTTTCCGTCGGGTGAGAACTTGGGGTCGACGGCGTCGAATTGCGAGACGACGTACGGCCGCGCAGCCCGCGTGGAGTCGAGCGGCACTCGGAGCAGGTCCCAGTAAGAACCGAGACTCTGGATCACGAGCGACTTGCCGTCGGGCGCGAGAGCGGCGTTGGGCGCGGGATCCGGGTCTCCGAAGAGCTTCCGTGGCGGCGCCCCTCCCGTTGCAGGCTGGGACCAGACGACGGTCGAGTGCGACGCGGTGTCCGGCGCGACGAACACGACGTCCGTGCCGTCGTGCGACCACTTGACCGAGACTATGTTTCCCATCGTGGTCAGTCGGGACAGCGTCGCGGCCGCGGGGTCGTAGATCCATACGTCGCTTCCACGCTCATTCGAGATCAGAGCGGCAATTCGCCGGCCGTCCGGAGCGAGGGCTATTTGGGTGTAGCGGCGCGCCCCCGGCACGGCTGGTCGAATGGTCCCATCGCGTGAGACCCACACCAGGCGCGCCGTGGAGAGGGCCGCCCCAGCCATCATCGCGCCACCGCGAGAAACGTAGATCGGGGAGTTCCCGTTGAACCCGGAAACCACTTGGACGGGATCGTGCACCGGGACGGGCGAGCCCGTTACACGCTTCTGGCGCACATCGAACGGGATCGCCATCACCGTACCGTCCGCCTGGAGGTAGATCAGATGCCCGTCGACGACGGCCAGCGGCCGGATGCCGCTGACGCCGAGTGGCGTGACGCGGCCGTCGCCGAGGGACACGGCAGCCAGCTTCGAGGACTCCAGGCTCCCGTACCAAATCGTGAACACCACCGTGTTGGGATCCGGCGTCGCGATGGGCCACAGGTGCGTGCGCGCTCCTTTCGCGGAATCGACCCGGGTTACGGGGACGAGTTGACCGCCGCCCGCACCCACCCGTGAGAGTCCCGCTGTACGGGCAGACGCGCCGATGACGATCTGGCCGCCCGATGTCCACGTAGCGCCGTTCTCCTCAGGCCCGCTGGAGACGATCGTCACCGGGCTCCCGCCGTCGAGCCGAACCTTGCGCTCCTGCCCATTCTGCTCGAACCCGATCCAACTGCCGTCCGGCGAGAAGTACGGCTGGTCCGCGCCGACAGTACCTGGAATCGGACGAGCCGTGAACGCGTTCGTCCGCTGCGAGTACAGCATCACCCGACCGTCGGCTCCAACGCCCACGTAGACGACGGTCCCTCCGTCGGGCGAGATGGCCCCCGACCAGGGATCGCCCTGATAGATCGGGCGAACGCTGTCCGTGGTGCTCAGCACGAACTGGATGGGAGGAACGGCCGCTGCCGTCGCCGGCGCCCTACGCATGAGCATGGCGAAAGCGACGACGCCCGCCACGGCCACGACTGCGAGCGCGACGTCGAACGGATCGCGGAGCCGGGCCTGCCAGCCGCGGTGGCTCGACCCGGCCGCGCCGAGCGCCGCGCCCGCCTCTCCCTCGGCAAGGCGAAACGCCGGATTCTGCAGCGCCGCCGCGAATTCCTTCGCGCTGTCGAACCGGTCGGCGGGGAGCCGCTCCAGCGCCTTGCTCACCGCCGCGGCCACGTTGGCCGGCACCGACTTCCGCATCTGCGTGACCGGTGCCGCCTCCTCGGTCACGATCTTCATGATGATCTGCTGCGCCGAGGCCCCCACGTGTGGCGGGTTGCCGGAGAGCATCTCGTACAGCACCGCGCCCAGTGAATAGATGTCGCTCCGCGGCGTGATGTGCTTCTCCGCCGTGGCCTGCTCGGGACTCATGTAGTGCGGCGTGCCGAGCGAGAGGCCGGTCTCGGTCATGCGCCCGCCCGCCGCCGCCGAGACCGCCAGGGCGATGCCGAAGTCGGCCACCATCGGCCGGCCTTCATGAATGAGGATGTTCTCCGGCTTGATGTCGCGGTGGACGACTCCGTGCCGGTGCGCGTAGTCCAGCGCGTCGGCCACTTCGCTCACCATCTTCACCGACTCGTCCACGCCGAGCTGCGTCTCGCGATCGAGCCGGCTTCGGAGCGTCTCGCCCTCCACGAAGGGCATCACGTAGAACAGGAATCCGTCGGCGCTTCCGGAGTCGAACAGCGGCAGGATGTTCGGGTGCTGCAGCGCCGCCGTGGTCGTGATCTCCTGCACGAAGCGCTCGGCGCCGAGTACCGCGGCCAGCTCCGGCTTCAGGACCTTGATTGCCACCTGGCGGTGGTGCTTGAGGTCCTCGGCCAGATACACCGTGGCCATGCCGCCCTGCCCGAGCTCGCGCTCGATGCGGTAGCGGTCGGCGAGGGCGGTGCGCAGGCGGGCGACGTCGTCGGCCATGACGCCAACATGCAGGTCATGGCCGTCTTACGCCAGCGACCTCCCTCGGTGGCGCCGGTCCCCGGACCAGCACATGTTTGCCGACGCACGATCGACGGTACGGCGGCCCCAACGCCCGCCATGTGTCCGGGATTCCTGCCAAGACGCCGAGGAGGCTTTCATATGAAGGGATGGCTCCTGATCCCCGCTGCGTGCGGGCTGCTCGCGACCGGAGCGACGGCACAGACGCCGGCCCCCCTGCAGGGATTCGATGCCTACGTCCAGCACGTCATGCAGCAGTGGCAGGTGCCGGGCCTCGCAGTGGCCATCGTCAAGGACGGCAAGGTGGTGCTGGCCCGCGGATACGGCGTGCGCGAGCTGGGCAAGCCTGACAAGGTGGACGGCGGTACGCTGTTCGACATCGGCTCGAACACGAAGGCCTTCACCGCCGCCGCGCTCGGCACGCTGGTCGCGTCCGGAAAGCTCACGTGGGACGCGCGCGTGGTGGACTACGTCAGGCCCTTCCGGCTCAGCAGCCCCTACGTGACGCAGTCGATCACGCTGCGCGACCTGCTCACGCACCGCAGCGGGTATTGCGACCCACCGATGTGGTACATGTCCGACGACTCGAACGTGATCGCGCGGCTGCGCTATCAACAGCCGAATTACGGATTCCGCGCCGAGTTCTGCTACAACAACATGCTGTACCTCACGGCCAGCCGGTTCATTCCGGCCGTGACCGGGGAAAGCTGGAACCGCTACGTGGCCCAGCATCTGTTCGCGCCGCTCGGCATGCATCGCACGGTCACCACCGAAGCGGAGCTCGAGGCGACGACCGACGTCGCGATGCCGCACGGGATGGTGGACGGCAAGGTCGTGCCCATCCAGCGCTACTGGCCGCACAACATGGACATCGCCTCGCCGGTGGGCGGCATCAACTCCAGCGCCGACGACATGAGCCACTGGATGCTGATGCTCCTCGCCGACGGCCGCTACGACGGCAGGACGGTGCTCGACTCGGCGACGGTCCGGACGATGGAGACGCCGCAGATGGTCATCCAGGCGACCACCGGTGTGGGGCGCGAGCTTCGTCTCTGGTCACCGGGCAGCACGTTCTATACGTACGGGCTCGGCCTCATCGTCCAGGACTACGCCGGGCACACGCTCGTGTGGCACGCCGGGGACATCGACGGGATGGCATCAGCCGTGGCGCTGCTGCCGGATCAACATCTGGGCGTGGCCGTGCTCTCCAACATGAATCAGAACGACGCGCGGTTCGGCATCGTCGAATGGGTGCTCCACGCCTACCTGGGACTCCCGCCAGGCGGCGGCGTGAGCGACACCCTGCTCGCCATCATGCGGCGGGCGCGGAAGCGCGCCGAGGCGCTGGACGCGAGGCTCGCGGCGACGCGTGATACCGGCGGACACTCGCTCCTGCCGCTGGCCCGCTACGCCGCCCGCTACCACGACGACTTCGACGGCGACGCGCGCGTGTCCATGGACGACGGGCACCTGGTGCTGCGCCTGGGCAACCCGAACTTCACGGGCGACCTGGAGTACTGGCACGGCAACACGTTCCGCGTCACCTGGCGCTACCACTTCTACGGCACGACGTACGTGACCTTCGACGTGGATGCCATGCGCCAGGTGACGGGACTCTCGATCGCGCGGACCGCGTTGCACTTCGAGCGGGTTCAGGCGGGCGGCAGGCGGTAGGCCGGCGCGCCGCTCACTTCGCCGGCAGGCTCCACGGAGGCACGACGCCATTCATGCGGGCGTACGCGATCAGCTGGCCGAGGTGCTCGTGGGCGTGCGTCTCCAGCAGGAGGATCGCGCCGCGATACGTCATGTCCATGCCGAACTGCTTGGCAGGCTTGTCGAGGTCGGCGTCCGACATCGCCATGAGCGCGGCGCGAACGCGTTCGTTCGACTGCTTCAACCGGGCGATCGTCTGCGCCTTGTCGGTGGTGGAGTGCTCCAGGTCGTTCTCCCCACCGGCCGCCACCTTCGCACCAACGGCGGCGAGTTGGTACTCATCGCTGCCGGCGACGTGGAGCAGCACCTCACTGACCGAGCGCACTCCCTGGGACGGGCGCCAGGTGTACTTGTCCGCCGGGATGGCTCCGGCGAGTTGCACCAGCTTGTCGGCCGCTTCGTTGAACTGCGCCAGAATCTCGCCCCGGATTCCCGCCGGCTGCTGCGCAGCCGCGGAACGTGGGCCGGCGACGACGGCCGTCGCCGCCGCCAGGAACGTCAGCGCCGTCGTGGTGAACTTCTGCATGTCATCTCTCCGCGTTGGGGGGTGGTTGAAGAGACACTACCAGGTACAATCTCGCCAACCCGGGTCGTCAGGGACAGCGCCTCTCGAAACGTCCGGGGATCGCGCCCAGGGCGAAGCGCTCGATGCCCAGCACGGCGGTCAGATCGGGCTTCAGGAACTCACCGGCACGGCCTGAGGGCCCTGGCGGCCGCCTCGGTGGGACCGAGGCAGTATCGGGCGAGGTCCTCGCCGGCGAAGACGGGGCCCGTATAGAACCGCTTGACGCCGGAGACGTACGTGGCCGGGTCTCCGGGTGGCACGTAGTGGTGGAGGATCACCGCCTTCACGTGCGCCCCGGACGCGAGCTCGCCGACCGCCTGCATGGTCAGATGCTCGAGCCGCAGGTGCTCGAGCAGCGCCCTGGTGCTCGGCGATTCCGCAGCTCCCGCCCCCCGGCCCGACGTTACCGCCTTGCGGATGCGGCCCAGGTCCTCCACTTCCGAGACCAGCACGTCCGCCCCTCTGGCCAGCCGCTCCACCGCTTTGCTCGGACCCGTGTCCCCCGTGAACACGATGACGCCGTACGGCGTCTCGACGCGATACGAGTACGACTTCATGCGGGCGGTGTCCTGCGCCGGCATCAGCCGGTAGTGCGTGTTTTCCACGGCGGTCACGCGAATGCGGTCGTCCTGGTAGACGAGGCCGTCGCGGTCGATGATGTGCACCCTGAACGGATTGGTGATGGTGCCGCCGCCGATGTGCTCGGCGGCGAAGATGCTGTACGGGATCCGGATGAAGCTCCACGCTGCGGCGACCAGGGCCGTCGTTTGCGGGGGTCCGTAGATGTCGAACGTGCCCGTGGCCCTCGGCCCGCCGGTGGGATCGGTGCGGTTGAAGTCGTTGGCCAGCACCGCCACGAGGCCCAGTGTGTGATCCGGATGGTCGTGCGTCAGGAAGATCGTTCGGATGTCGACCGAAGGGACTCCCGCGGCGAGGAGGCGCCGCATCGTGCCGATCCCGGCGTCGATGAGGTAGGGGCGCCCGTCGACGACGAGCACCGTCGCGGGCTCCGAGTGATCCCGGTTCAGGTCGGGGCCGCCCTTCGTCCCGAGGAGAATGATCTCGTCGCCACGCTGCACGAGGGGCGCGGGGCGGCTCTGTGCAACGGCGCGGGCGGGCAGGACGCCGAGTGCCGAGACGGCCGCGGCCGCGAGCAGGGCGATGCGGCAACGGCCGGTGAGTGCGGACGAGAGGCGGGCGACATCGTCTGCCATGGGGCGAACATGCGCCAAACAGGGCATCGGCGCCAGCCAGGGTTTTGCCCGGACGGGCGATCGGACGTCTTTGAAGGAGGGCATCGGTTGCCCTGCCCCATCGTCCGGGCTAAGGTGCACAGGTTCGAGCCGTCCGGGTGTCGTCCCCTTCCACACGGAGATCGATCGATGAGAGGCTCCCTGGTCGCCGTCGCCGCCGCGGCGCTGCTCGCACCACCGCTCGCCGCCCAGAAGCCCGTCATCACCCGCGCCGACCAGCTCCCCGTGCACAGCTACGCCGTGTCCGAAGTGGCGTCGAAGGTGCTGCAGGACAGTGCGGCGGTGGACCGGCTGGCCGCCGAGGTGCAGCGCGATATCAAGCACGACCTGGCGCACTACGACATCCAGGACCGGACGACGCGGCGCGACGACTATCAGGCGCTCTCCCAGATCGCGCTCATGCAGGGGCGATACGGCGAGGCGTTCGCCTACGCGGACAGTACCCGCGCCTTCCAGACGAAGCCGGCGGAGCGGCTGCTCACCGGGGTGATGCTGCGCGCGCAGATCGAGGCCGCCAAGGCCCCGCCGAAAGAGGCGCAACGGGCATTCGGGCTGACGCTGCAGCGCGCGCTCGAGTCACTGCCGTTCGACACCATTCAGGCGATGCTCAAGTCCAACGCCGCGGGGCTCGCCACGCTCTCGCCCGGACTGTTGATCGGGCTCGTCGAGGGCGCGTACGATCCGGCCTCGAAGTCCGGTCGGATCTCCATGGACATCGCGCTCAACCTCGTGAGCATGGCAACGATACTCCGCGCCGTGCTGCCCTACCGCGAGGTCGCGCTGGCGGTGATGAACCACGTGATCGACACGCACCCCATGCCGAAGACGGACATCTGGCCGGCCCGAGACGTCTCGCTCGACAGCGTGCAGGGACTGACCCCGGTGATCGTGGCCATCAACGACGTGGGCACCGACGTGAGCCTCTTTCCCGGCCGCGTCTGGACCAACCCGGGCGAGATTCCCGGCAACGGGAAGGACGACGACCACGACGGGTACGTGGACGACGTGCACGGCATCGGGTGGACGTGGGACGGCAGGGAGGTGCCGGGTGTGCTGCGCCCCATCGCCCCGTACACGCGCGCGGATCTGGACTCCGCGGCGGCCGACATCGAGGGATTCGACGACCTGCAGGCACACGTCAATACGCCGGCGGCGCGCGCCGTGCAGGCGAAGATCGCCAGGCTGCCGGCGGCGCAGGCCAAGCCCTTCATCGAGCGCCTGGAGTTCTATACCAACTACGCGCACGGGACGCACGTTGCGGGGATCGCGGCACGCGGCAATCCCGCCATCCGCCTGCAGGTGGACCGGATCGAGTTCCCCTATCGCCTCATCCCCCCGGCACCGACGCAGGAATGGGCCGACAGCCTGGCCTCCGCCCTGCAGCGCACGGTCTCGTACTACCAGCGCACCGGGGTGCGTGTGGTGAACATGAGCTGGGGGCTGAGCCAGGACGATCTGCAGCGGATGTTGGAGGAGAACCGCGTGGGCAAGTCGGCGTCCGAGCGCAAGGCGATGGCCGCGCAGTACTTCAGCACGCTGTACGAGGCGTTCCGGGAGGCCATCGCGGACGCGCCGAGCGTGCTCTTCGTCTCGGCCGCTGGAAACAGCGACAACAGCAACACCTTCACCCAGACGATCCCGGCCTCGTTCAACCTGCCGAATACCATCACCGTGGGGGCCGTGGACCAGGCGGGCGATCAGGCGGGGTTCACGAGCTTCGGCAAGGTGGACGTCTACGCCGACGGGTACGAGGTGGAGAGCGTGCTGCCGGGCGGACGGAAGCAGAAGTGGAGTGGGACGAGCATGGCGGCACCGCAGGTGGTGAACCTCGCGGCGAAGCTGCTCGCCGTGTACCCCAAGCTGGGGCCCATTCAGGTGAAGACGCTGATCGTGATGGGAGCGGACGCGAGGCTGGTGGGCGGCCAGACCATTCAGCTGCTGAACGAGAAGCAGACGTTCGCGCTGGCGGCAAAGCAGCTGCACTGACCACGGCGCCGGGTCGTCGCCCGGTGTCCGCTCACTGCCTGGCGTCGGCTCCGGCGCCCGCCAGCCGGCGACGCATCTCGGTGCTCCAGTTCGGCGAGACGAAGATCTGATAGGCGCTCGAGACCGGCGGCGCGTACAGTACCCGCTGCCCGTCCGGCGACATGAAGAACCCCGCGTTGCTCAGTGGGCCGGACAGGGTGATCAGGGTGTCGCGGCCCAGGATGCGGAAGGTCGGCGACCGGGAGATCCGCACCCCCACGATCGCGAGCCGGTTGCCCACAACGGTGCCGTAGTACAGGTGCGTTCCGTCGGGCGACCACTGCGGGAACAGGCCGCCCCCGCTCGAGAGCGGAATGGCCACGGACGGGTTCGGGAACGAGCGGACGTACACCTCCCGCTTCCCCGTCTCGTCGGACGTGTAGGCGACCCATCGGCCGCCGGGCGAGAAGGCCGGCAGGATGGCGTTGGAGCTCGTGGCCGCGTACGGCCGCGCCACGGGCGCCGTGCCGGAATCGAGCGGTACGCGGAGGATGTTCCACGAACCCTGATACGACACGACGAGCAACGACTTGCCGTCCGGCGAGAGCACTGCCTCGCCGATCACGGTCGGATCGGCGAAGAGCTTCCGGGGCGGTGACCCGCCGCCGACGGACTGCGACCAGACCACCCAGCCCTGCGACGCGCTGTCCAACGCCACGAACACCACGCCGGTTCCGTCCGGCGTCCAGGCCACCCACCGGACCGTGCCCATGGTCGTCAGCCGCGAAGCCGCTGGACTTCCGGCGTTCTGGATCCAGACGTCACTGCCCCGGTCGTCCGTGATCACCGAGGCGATCCGGCGCCCGTGCGGGGACAGCGCGATGTACATGTAGTCGCGAAGCTCGCTGGAGATCGGACGAACGCTGCCGTCTCGGTTGGCCCAGACCAGGTGCGCCGAAGCACGCGCGCGCGCGTCGAGCATGCCGCCGCCGGTCGAGACGAACACCTCGGAGTTGCCGTTGGCGCCGGGGAGGACCGCCACCGGGTTGTGGACCGGCACTGGCAGACCGGTCACGCGGACGTGCCGCAGATCGAACGGTACGGCCATCACACTGCCGTCCGCCCGGACGTAGACCAGCTCTCCATCCACGACGGCGAGGGGTCGGACGCCGGACACCCCGAGTGGCGTCACGCGCCCGCCGGGGACCGACGCCGCCGCCAGCTTGGACGTCCCGAGACTCCCATACCACACCGCGAAGATGACGGTGTGAGGATCGGGGGTGGCAATGGGCCAGAGGTGTGCACGCTCCCCCTTCGCCGAGTCCACGTGCGTGAGCGCGACCGGCTGCCCGCCTGCCGCACTCACCCGGGCGAGTCCCGTGAAGTGCTCGAAGGCTCCGATGATGATCTGGCCGCCCGGCGTCCACGCGGCGCCGTTGGCTGCCACGCCGCCTCCCGTGATCGTCACCGGACTGCTCCCGTCGAGCCGCACCTTGCGCTCCTGTCCGTTCTGCTCGAATCCCACCCACACGCCGTTCGGGGAGAAGTACGGCTCGACGCCCTGCTCGGTCCCCGGGATCGGACGCGCGGCCATCTCGTTGGTGCGCAGGGAGTACAACATCAGGCGATGGTCGGGACCGGCACCGCTGAACACGACGGTGCCGCCGTCCGGCGAGATGGCCCCCGGCCAGGGCCCGTTGTCGAAGGGCGTGACGCTGTCGGAGGTCGCGAGCAGAAACCGGATCGGGGCAAGCGTGGGTGCGGCCGGCGCCGGCCGGCGCGCGAAGACGACTGCGGCGACGATGGCAGCCGCGGCCACCAGCCACGGCGCCACGATGCCGAGCGCATCCTCGTTGCCGACGAGCAAGTGAAACTGGCGCGGCTGGCGC
>JBJKRG010000234.1:0-3463 GCA_046704805.1 Gemmatimonadaceae bacterium | reverse complement strand
ACACCGCCGTGAATCCGCGCGTCCGATTCGCCCAGCGCACCCGCTGAATGTTGGTCACGCGGACGAAGGCGTCGATGTCGTGCACGCCGCGCACGTTCGCGGCGTTCACCGCCCGCAGGTAGCGCGGCCCGTAGTGATACGACGGGAAGTACGGCTCCCGCGGGCCCAGCGGGAACCAGGCCTGTACCCCCGCGCCGAACGTACCGCCGCTCACGAACACGACCAGGGCGGGCGCGTAGTACGGGCGTGGCGTCAACGGTCCCGGGATCCAGCCCCACGCGCCGCCGATGAACGCCCAGCGGCCATAGTGGAACGGGGCGAAGCCCCACGGCTGCCGATCGACCCAGACCCATCCCCACGGATGGACCCACACCCAGTAGCCGACCCGGTAGGGGATCCAACCCGGCGCGACGTTCGCCGGATACCAGACCGGGCCGAATTCCGCCGACACGACCCACCGCCCGTACTGGTCGAGATCGGCGCACCCGGGGATGTCCGCGCTCACGTACTGCCTGCACGGCGCGGCGAGGGCCCGGCGATCGCGGTCCTGGCTCCAGCGGTCGAACGCCGTGAGCGCCGGCGGCGGCGCCGCGTCGGCTCGGATCGGATTGTATCCTGAAAAACTCATAGTCTGGCCGGTGCCGATTCCCTGTGAAAGACCGGGGCCGAAGGCCTGCGCACTGCCCTCGTCGACCGTGACGACGGTATAGTCGGTGCCCAGCGGAATCTCGAACCGGTACGAGCCCGGAGCGTTGAGCGTGATGGCGGCGTTCGGGGTGTCCACCTCGAGCGTATCGCTCCCGGACAGCCGGTACACGGTGAGACGCATGGTGCCCTGGGAGAGCGCGAATTGCCCGACATGGTCGCTGAGGTCGGTGACCGTGACGTCCGTGCTGTCCGCGAGGCGGACGGCGAACGAGCCCACTTCGAGCTCGGCCCGCGCGTCCCGTCCCGTGAACAGGCGGTCGCCGCTCGTGATCGTGGAGTTCACCGCCGGAATGCTCCACGTGTCGAGCCCCGCCGGCTGCAGGGAGACGGCGCCGTCGGCGACGCTGAGACGGGCCGCGCGGGCCGGGGGGTCGTCGGCTTCGGCCTGTGGCGCCGGCTGGGCGCGCAGCGCGAGCGGCATGAGGGTCAGGGCGAGCCAGATCACACCGGGCGCGGCGCGCCGCGGTGTCAGGCCGGTGTCAGGTTGTGGCGTCATCGGACGCTCCGCATCGAAGTGCCGCGGGAATCACGCCGGTGCGGGGTTGCGCCGGCGGAGCTTCCAGCGTCGTGGTGATTGTACCCACCGGCGCGGCGCGTGTGTCCGGAGATTCCCGCCACTGCGTAAGCATCGCAGCCCGGCGTGTCTGCGGGAACATCGGGGGTCGTTCGGTGCGCCGGAATGGCCGCAAGTCAAGATGCCGCAAAGGGCTAGCTTGGCCATGGGCGCCGGCGAGGGCAGATTCCGGATTGATGCGAGTGCGGTGGCGGGTGTACTTTCGGGTCATTGGTGCCAGAGGTGCACGGGGTATAGTTTCGTGCGTGACGGTGTGCTCGCCCGCCCTGGGCTCGGCGCATCGGGGCCGGAGCGGTGTACCGGTCCGAGGAGAGGCAGTTGGTTCATCCGCCGTTCGTCGGTCCTTTCTTACCTTCAACCCCGCCGGCATGCGCGTCTGTCTGGTTACACCATATGATCTTTCTTATGACGGTGGCGTCAACCGACACGTGATCTCTCTGGCACAGGCACTGCGGTGCCTGGGCCATGACGTCCGGGTGCTTGGCCCCGCGAGCGGGGACACCCCCTCACGCTGCGACAGCCTCCCCGGGGTCGTCCCGGTGCGGGCGAACGGGTCGCGGGCGCGCGTGGGCCTGCTGGTCTCGAAGACGGCGGTGCGGCGTTATCTGAATCGCGGGGGGTTCGACCTCGTCCACGTGCATGAGCCCTGGGTCCCCGGGCCCGGCCGCACGGCCGTCCGGTATGCCGCCGCGCCGGTGGTCGGCACCTTCCATACGTTCGCCGAGTCGGAGCATGGGATGGTGACCTTCGCCCGCCGGGCGCTGGCCCGCCCGCTGCGGCGGCTCACGCTTGGCATCGCCGTCTCCCAGCCGGCCGCGGAATTCGCGCGCCGCGTCTTCGACGGGGCGCTCCACGTGGTCCCGAATGGGATCGATCCCTCGGCCTTCGCCAGCCCGCACGTGACGGGGTGCCCCGAGTGCACGGCGCCGACCCTGCGGGACGAGGGACCGCTGCGGCTGCTCTTCGTGGGCCGGTTCGACGAGCCCCGCAAGGGACTGCGCCATCTGCTCGCGGCCGTTGCGCGGCTGCGCGAGCGCGGCCGTGCCATCGACCTCCGCGTCGTGGGACATGGCGATCCGGTGCCGTTCGGCGATCTCGCCCGGCGCTCCGGCGCCAACTTCCTCGGCCGCGTGGACGACCAGGGCCTCGCGGACATGTACCGCTGGTGCGACGTCTTCTGTGCGCCCTCCACCCACGGCGAGAGCTTCGGCGTGGTGCTCATCGAGGCCATGGCGAGCGGTCGGCCGGTGGTCGCCAGCGACATCCCCGGGTACCGTGATGCGACGGCGGGGGCCGCGATCCTCGTCCCACCCGCCGATCCCGAGCTGCTGGCGGCGGCGATCGCCCGGGCCGCCGATGACGAGCGGCTGCGCCATCACGCCGTGCACCAGGGATGGCAGCGGGCCCACCAGCTGGCGTGGAGCCGCGTCGCCCTCACGATCAACGGACTGTACGAGGACGCGGCGGCAGGCGCAGCGCGGAGCGACGCCATCGGCGTTCCGGCGTGACGGACCCGGCGTCCGGGATCGCACCGTTCGAGCGGAACGCCGCGCTCGAGCGCGTCATCATCCCGGCCGCCCGCGTCCTCGCGCGCTGCTACTTCCGCGCGCGCGCCTTCGGCGCCGACCGGATTCCCGCCGACCGCCCGGTGATCTATGTGGCCAAGCATCCCCGCACCTTTCTCTACCTCGAGACGGTGATGCTGAGCCTGTTCACGTTCTGGGACAACGATCGGCCGGCGATTCGAGTCCTCGAGAAGACCGGCACGTCCATCCATCGGACGCCGCTCCTGGGATGGATGCGCCGCCATGTGAACGCGGTGCCCGCCACCGAGGAGCACGCGCTGGCGGCGCTCGCGAACGGCGAGTCGCTGCTCATCTTTCCCGGCGGCGCGCGCGAGTTGTATGGTCAGCCGGACGTCCTGCGCTGGGAGGGCCGGACGGGCTTCGCGCGACTGGCCATTCGCGCCGGCGTCGACGTGCTGCCCTTCGCCATCATCGGTGCCGACCAGCAGCATCTCCGCCGACTCGCGCTGGGAGGCGGCAGCATCTGGCTGCCGCCCGTGCCGCTCCCGGTGCCGCTCGACTATGGGTTCGGCACCCCACTGGCGCCGCCCGCCGACGTAGACGCGTCGGCGTTCGCGGCGCGCGTCCGCTCGGCGACCGCGGAGCTGCTGGCCAC
>JBJKRG010000233.1:0-5758 GCA_046704805.1 Gemmatimonadaceae bacterium | reverse complement strand
GCGCACGGCCGCCACCCGTCTCCCGTCCATGGCCACGATCTCCAGCTCCCCCCCCGGATAGGGCGGACGTACGCCGATCGGCGGCACCCGCCCCACGCGAGCGAACGCGTAGCCGCCGATCGTCTGCCAATCGCCATCCGGAATCGGCAGGCGGTAGTCGCCGCGCACGTCCCGGAGGGACAGGGAGCCGGCCAGCTCCAGCACGCCGTCCGTCTCGATGGCTGAGCGCAGGGCGACGTCGTACTCGTCGTTGATGTCGCCGATGACCTGCTCCACCAGATCCTCGAGCGTCACGATGCCCGCCGTCCCGCCGAATTCGTCGAGCACCACGGCAATGTGCGCGCGTGTCTTCCGCAGGTCGTCGAGCACCCGCTGGGCCGGCCGGGTGTCGGGTACGAATAGGGCTTCGCGCATGTGCCGGGCCAGCGAGAAGGGCGCCCCCCGATCCTCGAGCCACAGGTCCTTGGCCAGGAACACACCGACGATGTCGTCCAGCGACGACGCGTACACGGGATAGCGGGAATACCGCTCCCGGCGGACGATCTCGCGCACGTCCTCCTCGCTGGCCGTCAGCGGAAGCGCCACGAGCTCGGTTCGGGGGCGCATCACCTCGCGGATCGACTTGGCCCGGAACTGGAGCACGTCGGCCAGCATCCGAGTGCCCGGATCGGCGGTCCCGTCACCGTTTGAGGCCTGGATCAGGCGTTCCAGCGCCTCGTGCTCGGGGCTCGCCAGCGGCGTGGGGCGCGCTGCCTCCGCGATGCCCAGCACTCGAAGTGCCCGGCGGAGGACCTGCCGAAACGGATGACTGTCCACCGATGCTCGAGGGTGCGAACGGCTCATTTCGAGCCGTCCGGAGGCCGCAAGCACAATGGCGGCGGAAACTTGTGAGGTGTCGAATCGTCCAAGGCTATAGCAGAATGCCAGAGTTGATCTGGGCCCTGTACCCTCGCACTTTGCAATACACCGACCTTCACGTGCGCTTTCAGACCACGGTAGGCAGCCCGCCGGCGATTCAGGCCGTCTTGGACCCGCGGTATCTCCTCCGCTGGGTCTACCTCGGCCGGCTCTCGCTCGCCAGCGCCATCCTCATCGCGGCGGTGGTGAACTGGGCCCAGCAGCAGACCGATGCCGGGAAGCTGGCCCTGGTCACCATCGCGTTCGCGCTCGTCGCCGTGATCACGGTGGCGTCGTTCGCGTACAGCAAAATATACCGCAAGCCGCTCGGAGAGACGTTCCTCTATCTGCAGGCCATCACCGATCTGTTGCTCGTCACGGTGGTCGTGCACGTGACCCCCGGCGGCGCCGAAACGGGGAGCGTCTCGCAGTTCTCGGCGCTGTACATCCTGGTGATCGCGACGGCGACGCTGATGCTGCCCATGAGGGGCGCGCTGCTGGTGGCGCTGCTCGGGATCGTGCTCTTCTTCGCCGACACGGTGTTCGGCGTGAACGCCGATCTGCACAACGGCATCGTGTGGGCGCAGCTGGGTGTGTTCGCAACGGTGGCGTTCGGCTGCGCCGTGTTGGCGGCGCAGCTTCGGAGGGCCGGGGAGGGGAAGGAGGTGCTCGTGGCGGCCCTGGAGCACGCACGCCTCCAGGCCGACGACATCCTCCGCAACATCCAGAGCGGCGTCGTGACGATCGACGCGGGTGGGAACCTGCTCTACGCGAATCCGAAGGCCCAATCGCTGCTGGGCGTCGATCTCGAATCGGTGCTCGACGCGCCCGTGCTCGACCGCATCGCGCGGGCATCGCCCGACCTCGCCGAGGCGCTGCACCAGTCGGTCACCCACCGCATCCGAACGACGCGGGGAGAGGGTGTGGTCACGGTCGGTGACAAGATCCACCACATCGGCGTGACCACCACCTATACGGATGCGGATGCGGACGGAAACCCGCAGGAAACGGCGCGGACCGCCACGGCGATCTTCCAGGACATCTCCGACCAGAAGCGGTTGGAGATCCTGCGACTGCGGACCGAGCGTCTCGAAGGGGTGGCCGAGCTGAGCGCCTCGCTGGCGCATGAGATCAAGAATCCCCTGGCGTCCATCCGCAGCTCGGTGGAGCAACTGGGACGACTGCCCCGGCGCACGGATGACGAACGAACGCTGAACGAGCTGGTCCTGCAGGAATCCGACCGGCTGTCCCGGCTGTTGAGCGAATTCCTCGATTTCGCGCGCGTGCGGGTGACCCGCATGGGCTCGCTCAACCTGGCCGAGGTGGTCCGCGGTGCCGTGCATCTGGCCGAAGCGCATCCCGACCGCGACGGCGTGGTGATCGACTGCACCGTGCCCGACGACGGGTCGCTGGTGGTGGAGGGGGACGAGGACCTGATCCACCGGGCCGTGTTCAACCTGGTGCTCAATGCCGCGCAGGCATCGGACGCCGGGTCGCGGGTGTGCGTGGAAGCGCGGCCGATGCCCGACGAACAGCTGCCGCTGGGGGTGCACTACGAGGGAGGAAGCGTGATGGTCCGCGTCAGCGACACCGGGACGGGCGTGCCCGCCGACATCCGGGATCGCGTGTTCGATCCCTTCTTCACGACGAAGCCGGGGGGGACGGGACTGGGCCTGGCGGTGGTGCACCGGGCGATCGAAGCCCACCGCGGCTTGGTGTTCCTCGACAGCGGCGCCGGCGGCACCACGTTCACCGTGATCCTGCCCTGCGTCCAGACCACGAACGGAGACGCCACGTGACGACGCGAACGGCGGATGCCCCCCCCACCGTGCTCGTCGTCGACGACGAGTCGGGGATCCTGGAGTCGCTGCGCATCCTCCTGCGCAACGAGGGCTTCGATCCCCAACTGGCGCACGGCGGGAAGAAGGCGCTGGAGATGCTGGGCGAGCTGTCGCCCGAGATCGTCCTCACCGACATCCGCATGCCGAGCGTGACGGGGGTGGACATCCTCGCCGCCGCCCGGCAGAACGACCCCGACGTGCCGGTGATCCTGATGACGGCCCAGGCGACGCTCCAGTCGGCGATGCAGGCGGTGAACGAGGGCGCGTTCTACTACATCCAGAAGCCGTTCCGCAACGACGAGCTGATCGCGATCCTGCGCCGCGCCGCCGAGCACCGGCAACTGCGGGTCGAGAACAAGTCGCTCAAGCAGGAGATCAAGCGGCGGGAGCGGAGGGCCGGCGACCGGCCGGTGGGCACCAGCAAGGCGTGGCTCGAAGTGCTGCGCCTCGCGGAAACGGTGGCCCCCACGGAGAGTACGGTGCTCATCCAGGGCGAATCGGGGACGGGCAAGGAAGTGATCGCGCGCTACATCCACGAGCTGTCGGTGCGCACGGGAGGCCCGTTCCTCTCGATCAACTGCGGGGCGCTGCCCGAGAGTCTCCTCGAGAGCGAGCTGTTCGGCCACGTGAAGGGATCGTTCACCGGCGCCGTGAAGGATCGCACCGGCCTGTTCGCCGCGGCCGGTGCCGGCACCTTCTTCCTCGACGAGATCGGGGAGACAACGCCCGCCACGCAGGTGAAGCTGCTTCGCGTGCTGCAGCACCGCGAGGTGATTCCGGTGGGCGCCACCGACGCCGAGCCGATCGACGTCCGCGTGATCGCCGCCACCAACCGCGATCTGGAGGAGGAGATCAAGGGCGGACGTTTCCGCAGTGACCTGTACTACCGGCTCAACGTCATCCTCTTCCACCTGCCGCCGCTGCGCCAGCGCACCGAGGACATTCCCCTCCTAGTGGATCACTTCCTCGGACGGATCGCGCAGGCGCGGGGGGAGCCGCCCAAGCACCTCGACGAGCAGGCGGTCGACGCCGCGCAGGCGTATGCCTGGCCGGGGAACGTGCGCGAGCTGGAGAACGCGCTGGAGCGCGCCGCCATTCTGACCGCCGGCGACACGATCGGCGTCGACGCGCTGCCGGAGCGGGTCACGCAGCCGCGCGCCGAGCCGCTGGTGACCTCCCGCACCCCGCCCAACCCGACGCTCGAGGCGGTGGAACGGGCCTACATCATGTGGGTGCTGCAGAGCGAGAACGGCAACAAGTCGCGCGCCGCGGAGGTGCTGGGGATCGATCCCTCGACCCTCTATCGCAAGCTCTCGCGCTACGGGGTCGAGGTGTGAGCGGGCCCGCACAATCGACCGCGCCGCCGGAACGCTCCGCCATCGGGCAGGCGGCCCTGTGGCTGGCTCCCCTGCTCGTGCTGATCGCCGCGGTCCGGGCGATCGGTCCGTACCCGGTGGGCATCGTCTGGGACGATGCCGTGTACGTGGAACTCGGCAAGGCGCTCGCCACTGGGGCCGGGCTGCACTACCTCCACCTCCCGGGGATGCCGGCTGACACGCATTTCCCACCGGGCTATCCGGCGCTGTTGGCCGTGCTCTGGCATCTCATGCCGAGCTTCCCGGCCAATGTGTTCCTCTTCAAGGTGATGAATGCGGTCCTCGTGGCGGTCGCCGCCGCCTGGGTCGCCGCGTTCGCGCGGACGCGGTTCGGCTGCTCGCGCGTGCAGAGCGCCGTTGCCGCCGTCGTCCTGTCCGTCGGCGTGCCGACGCTGGTGGTCAGCACGCTGGTGATGTCCGAGCCGTTCTTCCTGGCCCTAGTGCTCCCCGCGCTGTTCGTGGCCGAGCGGGTCGTGGAGCGACCGGGCTCGGTCGTCCGCGCCGTGGGCGCCGGCGTGCTCGCGGGGGCGGCGACCCTCGTGCGCAGCCATGGAGTCGCGCTGGTGGCCGCCCTCGTGCTGCTCCTGCTGATGCGCCGCCGGCTCCGCGATGCGGTGGCGGCCGGGGCGGCGGCCCTGGTCGTGCTGGCGCCGTGGCAATGGTGGGTGCACGTCCACACCGGGGCGCTCCCCGTCCCGCTCCGCGGCACCTACGGTCCGTATACCGTCTGGTTCTTCGATGCCCTGCGCGCCGGGGGGCCCGCCTTCCTGCTGCACACGATCGCCGCGACGAGCCGCGGACTCTTCGGATTGTTCCGCACGTGGCTCGCGCCGTTCGGATCGATGGCCGCGGGCCTCGCGGGCCTCGTCCTCATCCTGCCGTTCGTCGCGCTTGGCGTCCGGGAGATGTGGACGGCGTCGCCCGTCGCCGCGGTCTTTCTGGCGTTCTACTTCGCCATCGTTCTCATCTGGCCCTACGGGCCCGACCGGTTCGCCTTCGCGGTGTGGCCGCTGCTCGGCGCCCTGCCGCTGCTCGGCGCCCGGGCCGCGTGGCGGAGCAGGAGCATTGCGGGACGGAGCGTTCCCCGGGCCGTACGCGTGGGGCTTCTGGTCGCCGCCGCCATCCCGGCGGCGGGGTATGTCCGGGTGAACGTTCTCGGCTATCGCGGCGACTGGTGGAACAGCATTGCCCGGTACCGCGGCCCCGACCTGCGGTATGTGATCCGGGCTGTGACCGCGGCCACACCGGCCAGCGCCGTGGTCTGTGGCACCGACGACGCGGCGATCTACCTGTACACGGGGCGCCAGGCCGTGCCGTTCGCCTCGTTCCTCGCGACGGACATCACCCACCGGGCGAGCTTCGGACACGACGCCACCGTGCTGGGCGACATCTTCGACGCGTACCATCCCGACGCCGTGGTCGTCACCACGGAGGGCCAGCGCGATGTCGTGGACACGCTGCTCGCCCGCCGCCCCGGGCTGCTCGCGGTCACCGACAGCTTCCCGTCCGGCTTCATCTACTCATCGCACGGAAAATGACCATGGCCGAGTCCCAGATCCCCACCGGCAGCCAGTCGCGGCCGGCGCCACCGGCGCTCGACCGGGAGGCGTGGCACGTGCCGCTCGACGTGAACGCCTGGCAGCT
>JBJKRG010000232.1:0-7528 GCA_046704805.1 Gemmatimonadaceae bacterium | reverse complement strand
GCCGTCCTCACCGCGTGTGCCGTGGTGGCGTGGCGTGCCCGCGCGATCACCGATCGACTCCAGGGGCTGCGATGGCCGGACGACTCGCCGGTCTACCCCGACGCGTCGCGGGTGGGGCCGTGGGTCGCCGCGGCGCCGTGGGTGTGGGCGTTCGTCTGGGCCCACAGCGAGCTGGCGAGGGCGTGGAGCCCGTCGGTCGCCACGTTCGCGCTGGTCACCCTCGAGGCGGGCGTCGCGGTCGCACTGGTGGGCATCGGGCGCGCGCGCGACGGGCGCGTCATGCGCCGGCTCGGGCTCCTGCTGGCCGTCGTGGCGGCCATCCGCGCCCTCACCGCCGTCGAGGCGATGGCGTCCGTGAGTCTGCGCATCGCGTCGTATCTCGTCGCCAGCGCCTTCCTCCTCGGCATCGCCTACTGGTACCGGCGCCGCGGCCGGGCGGTGAGCGCCACGGCCGAGCGCGCGGACGTGTGACGGGCGGGCCGCTCTGCGTGGTGAGCGCAGGGACGCCGGCAAGGCGAACACATCGCGTACCGGCGGAGCGCTGGCCCGCACACCGTCTGCCGGTGTATCCTCCACGAGCGCAGTTCCTCCACCTCTCTCAACCAGGGTGACGATTCCCGTGCGTACTTCCTTCCGCATGCTCCTGGCCGTCGCAGCGGTGAGCGGCGCGGCCGCCGCTGCCTCCGCACAGATGTCGAGTCCCGTGTCGGCGGTGACCCAAGGCACCGCCGCCGGCGACACCTCCATCTTCGCGACGCTTCAGCTGCCCACGCCCAACGGGTTCCGCCTCGGCTCCGGCGCGCCGGGTCCGCTCTACTTCCAGAACCGGGCCGATTACGTCATCCACGCCACGCTCGATACGGCCACCCGCGTGCTGCACGGCACCGAAACGCTCACGTACACCAACAACTCGCCCGTAGCCCTGCCGTACATCTGGGTGCAGGCGGAGCAGAACGCCTTCCGGAAAGGGTCGCTCAACACCGACGTGTACGGCCCCAACACCCGGTTCGGCTCCCGCGGGTTCAACGGCGGCGACGTGTTCGACAAGGTCGAGCAGGTCATGCCCGGCGGAAAGCACGTGCCGCTGGTCACCCGCGTCTCCACCACCGTCCTCCGCATCAACCTCGCCGAACCGCTGAAGCCGGGGAAGTCGGCCACGCTCGACATCGCCTGGCACTTCGCGATCCCCGAGCACGGGGCCGATCGGATGGGGTACGACGGATCGCTGTTCGAGTTCGGGCAGTGGTACCCGAGCGTGTGCGTCTACGACGACGTGAAGGGCTGGAACATCGAGCCCTACCTGGGGCAGGGCGAGTTCTACCGCGAGTACGGCGATTTCCGGCTCTCGGTGACCGTGCCCGCCGGCTACATCGTCGCCGCCACGGGCATGCTGCAGAACCCGACGACGGTGCTGACGAAGACCGAGATCGCCCGGCTACACGAGGCGGCGAAGTCCGACACGACGATCCACATCGTCACGCAGGCCGACCTCATCAACGGTTCGGCGCGGCCCCGGCACACGGGCACGCAGACGTGGGAGTTCGCCGCACACAATGTGCGCGACGTGGCGTGGACGACCTCGCCCGAGTACCTGTGGGACGCCTCGAGCTGGAAGGGGATCCTGGCCCAGGCCTACTTCCGGCCGTCGGCGATCCATCCCTGGTCCGACGCCGCCGATCAGGCCCGCATGTCGATCCTCGAGTACTCGACGCGGTGGTACCCGTACCCCTATCCGCAGATCACCGTGGCCGAGGGCCCGGTCAGCGGCATGGAATACCCGATGCTCGCCATGGAGGCCCGCAACCGCGACGTGTACGACCTGTACAGCGTCATCACGCACGAGGTCGGCCACAACTGGTTCCCGATGATCGTCGGGTCCAACGAGCGGATGCACTTCTGGATGGACGAGGGCTTCAACACCTTCATGAACACCTTCTCCGAGGCGCGGCGCTACCCGCAGCAGGGCACCGAGGCCCAGCGCGAGGCCCGGGAGCGGGAGACCGTGGAGCAGTACATGAAGATCGGCCTCGATCGGACGATCGACGTCGGGCCCGACCGCATCAACCCGATGCTGCTCGGCGAGAACCAGTACGTGAAGACGTCGATGGCGCTGCACCTGCTGCGCGACCAGATCCTGGGCGACAGCGCGTTCGACGACGGATTCCGCGAGTACATCCGCCGGTGGGCGTACAAGCACCCCACGCCGGCGGACTTCTTCCGGACGATGGAAGACGCCGGGGGGCGCCGGCTCGACTGGTTCTGGCGCGAGTTCTTCGAGACCAACGACCAGTTCGACCAGACCGTGGATACGGTCCGCACCCGCATGGCCGGTGACACCGAGATCGTCAATGTGACGTACGGGAACCTCGATCGCGGGGTGCTCCCGATCCTGGCCCGGTTCACGTTCTCGGACGGGTCCACGCAGGACTACAAGTACCCGGCCGAGTCCTGGTACATGAACAGCACGAAGTTCCGCCGCGCCTACGCGTTCGTCGGCAAGACGCTGCAGAAGATCGAGCTCGATCCCGATCGCCTGTTGATCGACGTCGACCGGACGAACAACACCTGGACGGCGAACTGAACGCCGGGGCCGGGCGGGCGCCGGGCGCCCGTCCGGCCCCGGCAGGCCGGCTTTCGACAACGGGTCCGGACCCCGTTCCGGCGGGTGAGGGCCCCCCGCTATACTTGTCAGGCCGGGGGAGATCCCCATCGGCCATCCGGATTCGGAGGAGTGAGATGCGACGGAGAATCGGAGCCCTGACGCTGGTCCTGGGCGGCGCGTTGGCGGCGGCGGCCTGCAACGCCGGCTCGACCGGTCCGGGAGGCACGGGGACGATCACCGGCGGCGGGGTCGCGTACTTCGTCATCCAGGCCTCGGGGCGGGATACCGTCACCGGCCCCCCCGGCTCGCAGTCGCAGGTCGCCGGCACCGCCTACGACGCGGCGCTCAATCCCGTCCCGCTCCTGGGCGACACCACGTGGGTCTCCCGTGACACCACGGTGGCCACCGTGGATGTGCACGGGCTCGTCAAGCTGCTCGCGACCGGGAACACGTGGGTGGTCGGCGGCTTCACGCCGCAGGGCTCGCAGGTGACCTACACCGATTCCATTCCGGTGATCGTGCTGGGCCCGAGCTAGCCGGCGCGTGCACCGCCGCTACTGGTACTGGATGTAGAGCGGTGCGGGAAAGAGGGCGAGGACCTGGGCGGGCGTCATCAGATGATGCCCGCCCTTCGTGTCGTTGTGGAAGAACAGTTTGAAGCCGGTGTACTCGACGGGGTCGGCGTACACGTAGCTCCGGTACGTGTTCTCCTTGAGGGGCCGCGATCCCCAGCCGTCCATGTTCACCACCACCTGCACCTTCGGGTCGAGCCGGATCTCGTCCGCATGGGTGAGCATCCGGCTGGTGAACCGGTGCACGACGAGCACCTTCGGCGGCAGATGGTCGGCGGTGACCAGACTGTCGAGCACGCCGATGGCGTAGTTCACGTCGGCGGCGTCCAGGCTGCCGATCTGCTGCCCCGGCGTGCCGCCGTGCTTCATCGCGAACTCCGGATCGAGGGCGAGGTGCACGTTCGGCAGGGCCAGGTAGGACAGGAGCGGCTGCAGCTCGGCGGGCACCGTGCTGCGGCCCACCTGGACGTCGAGGAAGAGCAACCCGTGGACGGCGTCGGCCCACGACGCCACGCGCTGGATCAGCGTGTCGGGCATGCGGAGCCGGTACATCCCGTCGCGGCCGGCCTGGCCCTGGGCCACGCTCACGATGAGTTGCAGCGCCGGCACCACCGGCGTGGCCGGATCGGCGGCGTTCCACGAGGCCACCACCGTGTCGAGCCGGGCCAGCATCGCCTGGGGTGGGAGCGCCCCGAGAATCCCCATCTTGGGGGAGAACGGATTTCCGTAAAAGGCCACGATCCGATGGCCGGGCAGGATTGAGCCCGGCAGGGGCTGTGGACCGTTCACCGGCCACACGGGCTCCGGCACGGGGCGCGCCGGCGTCTTCGGCCGCGCGACCGGCGGTTGCCGGACCGGCTTCGGACGGACCGGCGGCTGCGCGACCTGCGCGGGCAGGGCGGGAGCCAGCAGCGCGATGGCAGCGGCGGTCAGCGCCGCGCGAACCGCCCTACGAACCACGCGGCCCCGCATCCCCCGCCTGCCCCGGCCCGTACGCCTCCAGCGCGTCTTCGTATGTGCGCGGCGGCTCGGCGTCCGGTGAGAAGAGAACGCTGAACGCGGAGCCACGCCCCGATTCGCTCACCGCCGTGAGACGGTAGTCGAGCGCCTCGCAGAGCGCGCGGGCGATCGCGAGCCCCAGTCCGGTGCCCTCGTGGCGGCGGCGCGTGCCCGACTCGACCTGCTCGAAGGCCTCGAAGATCTTCTCGATGCGATCGGGGGTGATGCCGATTCCCGTATCCACGACGTCCAGACGGAGGGGACGGCCGGTGTCGGGTTCGGTGATCACGCCCACCCGGTAGCTGCCCGAATCGGTGAACTTCACCGCGTTGTCGAGGAGATTCACGAGGATTCGTTTGAGCTTCGCCTCGTCGCTGCTGATCGGCGCGAGCGGGGCCGGGAGCGAGACGCGCGGCACGACCGCCGATCCCACCGACCGGGTCTCCATGTCGGCCAGGGTCTCCTTCACCACCCGGTCCAGCGCCACCGGCGCCAGCTCGACCTCCATCCGGCCGGCCTCGACCTTGGAGAGATCGAGCACGTCGTTGATCACCCGCAGCAGATGGAGTCCGTTGCTCGCGATCCGCTGCACGTACTTGAGATCCTGCTCCGCCAGGTTGCCGGCGTGGTTCTTCTGCAGCTCGTTGGCGAAGCCGATCACGGCGTTGAGCGGGGTGAGCAACTCGTGGCTCATCGTCGCGAGGAAGACGCTCTTGGCGCGATTCGCGTCCTCGGCCTGCCGCGCCGTCCGCTCGAGCTGCTCGGTGCGCTCCCGGACCTTCGCCTCCAGGATCTCGTTCTGCGACCGCAGCGACTCGTGCAGCATCCGGGTCACGAGCAGATTGTGGATGCGCAGCAAAACCTCGGTGGCCTCGAAGGGCTTGGTCAGGAAGTCCTTGGCTCCGAGCTTGAGCGCCCGCTGCCGCGCCGTCTGGCTGGCATCGCCGGTCACCACGAGAATCGGCAGGAACTCATCGGGCGCCGTCTGCTCGACGAGGCCCTCGAGCACCGTGAACCCGCTCATCGTCGGCATGCGCAGATCGAGCACGACCAGGTCGGGGTTCAGGGCCTGCGCCAGCGGCAGCACGTCCCGCGCATCGGACAGCGTGTGCACCCGCGTATACCCGGCGCGTCCCAGGATCAGCCGGAGCAGCGTCAAATTCGTCTGCTCATCGTCCACGAGGAGCAGACAGGCGTCCTTCAGTTTCTCGGGTGAGGCGGCGGTCTGTGGCATCGCGGGTTTGCCCAACGGGGAGTATCCACTCCCCGCGCGGGTTTCTCAAGTACGGGCGGGTACCGTCGTCGGACTCCCCGCTCGGCATCCGGTCCGCACCTCCACGTCCACGATCCGGCGCGGCAATGCATAATAGTACGAAATGGAGCCGTCGGTATAGCCACTTCCATATCGGCGTGCGTGCGCCAGGGTCTCGACGGGCGCCGGCACGCCCCGCAGCTCCCGGCTGTTCGTCCGGCGCACGCCGGGCGGCGCGCCCGACGTCAGGGGACAATCCGGACATCGATGCACCGGATGCCGGAGTGCCGGCCAACGTGCGATGTGCGATATCGCGCGTTGACGGAGGCGCGGGGGAGTCCTAGACTTCCCGCTGCGACGGCGGGCCCTCCGGCTTCGCCACCTCCGTTGCGGACCCCGTGGAGACCCTGAATGGCGAAGGAAGAGGCGATACAACTCGAAGGTCAGGTGACCGAAGTGCTGCCCAACGCGACGTTCCGCGTGCTGCTCAGCAACGGTCACACCGTACTGGCAACGCTCGGCGGCAACATGCGGCGATTCCGGATCCGCGTGCTCGCCGGGGACCGCGTGACCATCGAGGTGTCGCCCTACGACCTCAGCCGCGGCCGCATCACCTTCCGGCACAAGAACTGACGGTCCGGGGGCGGAGTCCCTCCCGCCCACAGGCCACACGGCCAACTGCCTACCGCCCGTCGGGTGTAGGCGGTTGACGGTACGCCGTCGGCCGTCGGCGCTCGGCAATCGACCGCCGCTCCCCTACCGCCCCGTCTTCACCGCCTGCGCCGAGATCCGGTGCGTCCCGGGATACGGCACCGAATCGCCCTTGATCTGCTGCCACAGGATGTGGTTGAACAGATCCGGGTTCGACATGTCCTCGACCTCGAGATCGAGCCGGCGCGACTCGCGTGCTTCGCGGCCCGTGGACGGATTCACGGCATCGAGCGAGGGCGCCGGCGTGAGCGCCGTGTACGGCGTCAGGTCGGGCTTCGACGCCCAGATGTGGCGCAACGGCCGCCCGTAGTAATCGAACTGCGACATCGACCGGAGCCCCAGAATCTCCTCGATCGTGCGGAGCACGTCCGTCGTGTTCGTCCAGCGGTGGATCGTTCCGGGATGATTGTACGCCGAGATCACGAGCAGCAGCGACCGGTGCGAGTCGACATGATCGGGACCGTTCTGGGCGTCGTCCTCGAGCACGAAGATCACGGTGTTCTTCCAGTACGGGGAGTGCGAGACCGCCTGCACAATCCGGCCCAGGGCGAGGTCGTTGTCGGCCATCGCCGCGAACGGCGTCGGCGCGCCGGCAGCGCCGCCGGACGTGTGGTCGTTGGGCAGCCGCACGATCTCCAGCGCCGGCAGCGAGTCGAGCCGCACGTACCGGTCGAACTCCTTCGTCCACTCGTCCACCCGGTGCTGATCACGGATCCGGAGATCGAACCCCGGATAATCGCGATCCGTATGCTCGCGCAGGAAGGGCTTGTCGCCCCGGTAGCCCGGCGGGAGCGGATCGTCCGGGTCCGCGGAGGCCGGCACGACGAACTCGCCGTAGTTGCGGAACGAGATCCCCTTGCGCTGGGCCAGGTCCCACAGATAGCCGTTGGCCGGCGCGGCCTGGTCGTCGGCGGGAATCACCGACTCGCCCGGATGCCCGAACGTCGCGCCTTCGTAGTCGTACGGACGACCGCGTCCCGAATACTGCGACTGCACCGTCTTCTCCAGATAGTCGGTGGCGTACGCCGCCGTCGACCAGTTGTGCCCGTCGGCGCTGACCTCGGCGTTCACGAAGAAGCGATCGAACAGCCCGAACCGGTCGGCCAGTGCATGATGGTTCGGCGAGTCCTTCCGGGGAAAGAACACCAGGGCCGAGTCGCCGTCCCCCGACTTCATGTCGCCGAACACCTCGTCGTACGTCCGGTTCTCCTTGATGATGTAGATGACGTGCTTGAATGGGGGATATGCGCCCGTCCGCCCGGTGGGGCCGTTCCACCCGTTCGCCCGCGTGACGCGCGCCGTCAGCGCGGCCAGCGCGGGCCCGCGATCCGCCGCGACCGGGGCCAGCATCACCGAGCCGTCGAGCTGTCCCATGGTGTAGTTGCGCCCCGA
>JBJKRG010000231.1:0-8132 GCA_046704805.1 Gemmatimonadaceae bacterium | reverse complement strand
GTCCCGTATGGTAGATGCCGGAGACCTCGTACAGGTCGTTGCCGAGCGAGCCGTCGGCCGCCGGGGCGACGACGACCACGGTGTCACCGACGTTCACGTGGAGCCGGCGGGCGGTCTCGTCGCCGAGGGCGATCTCGTGGCTGCCGTGCGCCGGCGCCTGACCGTGGACGATGGCACCCAGCAGCGCGCTCACCTGGCGCTCGTGGGCCGGGTCCACGCCGAGCAGGAGGCCGGCCACCGTGTGCTCGCCGGCGCTGATGAGGCCGCCGCCGTAGACGCGCGGGGTGGCTGCCACGACGCCGGGTTCCGAATCGATGGCCGCGAGCACGCGGGGCAGCGCCACGCCGCTGTCGCCGCCGATCGTGGCCCACGTATGGCGGGCAGGCAGATAGTCGCGGGCGTGGATCTGGATCTGCCCGGCCAGCGAATGCGTGCCGTTCTCCACCAGGTCCGCGGTGATCCCGTTGGAAAGTGCCACGATGACGACCGCCGCCGCGAACCCGAACGCCAATGCGCCGGCCGCGAGCACGGTGCGCTTCGGATTGCGCCCGAGGTTGCGAACCGCGATCCGCCACCAGAGCCCGCGCTCCCGTGCGTGCACGATCAGCGGCGCCTGAGGTTCTGCAGCGAGAAGAATCCGGGCTTGAGCCCGACGTCGAACTGGAGCGAGTGGTACGTGAGGATGGTGTGCTCGTCGGGCTTGTCCGCCGGGACCACCGTGAGCGTGGCCGGCACCGTTCGCCCGCCCATGACGCGGTAGTCCGAAAAGGTGATGGTGCGGACCAGCTTGCCGGCATCATTGTAGTAGCGCTCCCACACCGGCATCAGGTCCGCCTGTCGCACCTGCATGACGATCTTCGCCCAGACGACAGCGGCGTTCGGCTTCGGCGTGAGGGTGAACTCCCAGACGCGGGTGCCGTCACGGACCCCGTCGAAGCTGAGCGCGATGTCGTAGTCGAGCACGAGCCGGCTCTCCTTCACCAGGTCGTCGTTGGTGAAGTTCGATCCCATCCAGGCGCCGGCCATGAGCGACGGCGGAATGCGGATCGTGCGATCGACGTGTGGCAGGTAGTTCCAGACGTCGTCCTTGACCTTGAGCGTGGCCGTCCCGGCCTCCCGCATCGGCGCGGTGATGCGGATGAGCGCGTAGTCGTGCCCCAGCGACCAGATGTCCATGTCGAGCGTGCGCGCCCATTCGCGGGTCTTGATCTGCATGGTCACCGTGCCGCGGCTCGACGTGCCGCGGAGCAGCCGGTCCACCCGGTCGACGATGCTCTTCGCGTCGACCTTCTGTGCGGCCGCCACCGACGGAGCCGCGATCGTGAGGGCGAGGAGTCCGGCCGCCACGGCGGCGAGACGGATACGGGTCATGGGCGTGGCTCGAGCAGACGGTGAAAGGCGTCGCGTTCGGCGTCGAGCATCCGCTCGCGCTCGACGGGCGTCATCTCGTGCCAGCGGGTGAACAACCAGCGGTCGCCGGTCTCGCCGACGGCGAGGGTGAGCTCGACGAGAAAGTCCAGCGGGAGGTCGCTGCGCACGACGCCGAGCTCACGGCCGCGCTCGAGAGCGCGGGAGGTCCAGAGGCCGATCCAGTCGAAGACGCGCTTCGTGGCTTTGCGCCCGCCCGAGCTGCGCAGTCTATAGAAGGAGCGGCCGAGTCGCACGAACCATTCGTTGCGCTGCATGTAGTCGGCGGAGCGGCGCACCGCGCCGTCGAAGGCGGGCCAGAAGGTCTCGGCCGTCAGCTCCTCGAGCGTGAACCCGCCGATGATCTTGACGATCCGCGCCGTGGCACGTTCGACCACCGTCGCGTAGAGGTCGCTCTTGTCGTTGAAGTAGTAGTAGAGCGACCCCTTGCTCATCCCGGCGTCGTCGATGATCCGGTTGAGCGAGGCGCCCTCGAACCCCTTGTCGGCGAATTCATTGGCCGCGGCCTCGAACAGGCGCTGCTGCTTCTCGGTAGCGAGGTTGTCGAAGCGATCGCGGACCATGGCGAGACCGGTAGTATAGACCAACTGGTCTAATGTTAAACGGGCGACTCCCGGATTGGAAGCCCTGGTTAACTGTCCCGGAAGACGGGCCAGTAGGGCCAGACGAAGGGAAGGGGGCGCATGGGTGCGGGGATCGTGCGCTTACTCGTGCTTCATCCGCAGTCCGATGATCAGCCAGTAGATCCAGGTCACGGTCGTGGCGACCGCGGCGGTGAGCGGCAGCCATAGTGCCGTAGCGGTGAGAGCACCGTAGAGCACTGTCGCCCCGTACCCGCGCCGATGAACCACGCGGAGCGTCGCCTCCGCTTCCGCGTCGACGGCAAGGTGGCCCCTGATGGCGGCCCCCGTGAACAGGACCCAGGCGATCGCGTTCAACACGAGGACCGCGTCGTACACCACGACCGCCGGTGCTGCATGGTCGGTGAGGAGGAAGGCGCCGAGCAGTGTCGCCGGGAACGGGAGCGAGACCACCGTGAGGAGCAGGAAGCCGTTCCAGTATATGAACGTTGCGGAGCTCCTCCCTATCAGTTTCATCGTGGCGTGGTGGTTCACCCACGTGATGAGAATGATCGCGAAGCTCAGCACGAAGGCGAACACCGACGGTCCCAGGTGCCCGAGCGCCCGCCACAGCTCGGCGGCGGTCGTGATGCTCGCCGTCTCGGGCAGCCTGACGTCGAGGATCAGCAGCGTGGCCGCGATAGCGAAGACGGCGTCGCAGAACGCTTCGAGGCGGTGGTTGGCACGTGCGTCTGGCATGGGGTTCACTTCCGGGTCGCGGCGGCGTGGGGGGAGACGCGGGGAAGTTGCTCCAGGCAGTGCAAAGGCGCTACTCCGCCAGCCGCTCGGCCGCTGGGGCTGGGCACTTGGGGCAGCGGCGGTGCAGCCGAAGTCCAGCAGTCTTGGTGCAGCGTTCAGGGATAGAAATTTGAATCCTGGCCTGGCCTAACGAGGGCAGGCTGTCGGCGCCGGGTGCCCCGCGAGCGGTTGGCATACCAACCGTAGTAGCGCGTCCTCCCGCGAGCACGAGCATCAACACCGGGGACTACAAGTCCGCGGAAATCGCGGATGACGCGGAAGGGGAAGAGAATGGGAAACAGCGGCTACGCTGGACTTCATGCATCCGAGTGGTGGATGGGAGTTCGGCCGGTGGTGGACCGCCGGTTCGCGGGATATATCTGGCCCGACTCTCCTACCGTGGATCTGCCTTCATGCGTCTTTCGTCGATTGCAGTCGCGCTCGCCCTCCCCCTGGCCACCCTCTCCGCCCAGCACACCGAGCTGGGCTACTATCGCTTCCCCGCCATTTCGGGCAACACGGTCGTCTTCACCGCCGAAGGCGACCTGTGGAAGGTTCCCGTCACCGGCGGCACCGCGGTACGCCTCACCACCGGCCTCGGCGACGAGACCAACGCCGCCATCTCGCCGGACGGCAAGACCGTCGCCTTCTCGGCGGACTACGAAGGACCGACCGAGGTCTACGTGATGCCGATCGACGGCGGACCGCCCAAGCGGCTCACCTACGAAGGGGGCGTCGCGACCGTGGTCGGCTGGACGCCCGACGGGAACGTGCTCTACGCGACCCGCGCCTTCGCCACGCTCCCCGACATGGAAGTGGGGTGGGTGAACCCGAAGGACGACTCGCACGGACTGCTCCCGCTCGCCCAGGCCGCCGCCGGCGGGTACGACGGCAACGGGACCTTCTTCTTCACGCGCTTTCCGCCCCAGCCGAGCTTCACCAAGCGCTACAAGGGCGGCACGGCGGAGAGCATCTGGCGGTTCGCGAAGGGGGGCACGGAGGCCCAGCCGCTGACGGCGGACTATACCGGCACCAGCAAGGACCCGATGCCGTGGAAGGGGCGCATCTACTTCCTCAGCGACCGCGACGGCATCATGAACCTGTGGTCGATGGACGAGCAGGGCCACGACCTCAAGCAGCTCACCCATCACCCCGTGTACGACATCCAGTCGGCATCGCTCGGCGACGGCAAGATCGTCTACCAGCTCGGCGCCGATCTCCGCGTCTACGACATCGCCACCGGGAAGGACGCGCTGATCCCGATCCGCCTGCTCTCCGACTTCGACCAGACGCGCACGGAGTGGGACACCGATCCGATGGCGCTGCTCACCTCGGCGCACCTCTCCCCCACCGGCGACCGGCTGGTGCTCGACGCGCGCGGGCAGGTGTTCGTGGCTGCCACGGGGGACGCGGGGGGCCGGCTGGCGCAGGTGACGCACGACCAGGGCGTGCGCTATCGCATCGCGCGGTTCATGCCCGACGGCAAGTCCCTGCTCACGCTGTCGGACAAGAGCGGCGAGGTGGAGTTCTGGAAGGTGCCGCTGGACGGCGGGCCGCAGAAACAGCTCACCACCGGGGCGACCGAGCTGCGGTGGGACGGATGGACGTCGCCCGACGGCAAGTACATCGCCCACACCGACAAGAACCAGCGGCTCTGGCTGCTCGATCTGGCGACGGGGCACGAGACGCTCGTCGCCGATGACAGCGCGGGCGGGTTCAGCGGCATCACCTGGTCGCCCGACAGCCGGTGGTTCGCGTATTCGGCACCGGCCCGCAACCAGTTCAACCAGATCTGGATCTACGGCGTGGCCGGAGGCCGGCGCGTGGCCGTCACCACGAATCGCTACAACAGCTCCAGCCCGACGTGGGGGCTCGGCGGCAAGTGGCTGTACTTCCTCTCGGACCGGCACTTCCAGAGCTCGGTGGGATCACCGTGGGGCCCGCGGCAGCCCGAGCCGTACTTCGACCACAAGACGGAGTTGTTCGGCCTGGCGCTCGAGCCGGGCGCGAAGTCGCCGTTCGCGCCGGCGAACGAGCTCACCGATCCGGTCCGCTCGCTGGCCTCGGAAGACAGCGCGGCGCCACGCAGTATCGCGATGCGCGGGGGACGGGGTGGCCGGGGAGGACGGGGCGAACGCGCCGCAGTGCGCGCGCCCGCGAACGTTTCGATCGACTTCAGCGGCATCGAGGACCGGTTGATCCAGCTACCGGTGGCGCCCGGCGACTACAACTCTCTCTCCACCGATGGAGAGCGCCTGTACTTCCTGGAGCGCGCTGGCGGCGGCCGTGGGGGCCGCGGTGGTCGCGGGGGCGGGGGTGGAGGCGCCAGCCTCATGACCTATCCCATCGGCAACACGCCGGCCCGGCCGACACGCTTCGCCGCGGCGGTGCGCGAGTACGAGCTGTCCATGGACCACCGGAAGGTCATGGTGCGCCACGGCAACGAGTTCTTCGTCTACAACGCCGGCGCGAAGGCGCCGAACGACAGCGGCCGGTACAAGGTGAACCTCAGCCACTGGGTGATCCGCATCGTGCCGCGCGACGAGTGGCGCGGCGAATTCACCGAGGCCTGGCGGCTGGAGCGCCAGTACTTCTACAACCCGCACATGAACGGCGTGGACTGGAACCTCATTCGGAAGCGGTACCAGCCGCTGGTCAGCCGGGTGACCGACCGCGCCGAGCTGAACAACCTGCTCTCGCAGATGATGGGCGAGCTGTCCACGCTGCACACCTTCGTGCGCGGCGGCGACATGCGGACTCCGGACGATTCCATCCATCCGGCCGCCCTCGGCGCCGTGTTCGTGCGCGACGAGACGGCGGGCGGGTACCGGGTGCAGCACATCTACGAGGCCGATCCCGACTCACCCGACGCCCTGTCGCCGCTGGCTCGCTACGGCGTGAACATCCATGACGGCGACGTGATCACGGCCGTGAACCACGTCCCCGTCTTCTCGGCGCCCGCCTTCGGCGCGCTCATGCGCAACGAGGCGGCGCGGCAGGTGCTGCTCACCGTGAAGCCGGGCGGCAACGGCACGCCGCGCGACGTCGTGGTGGAGCCGATCACGCAGCGCCAGGAATCCGACCTGCAGTACTCGGAGTGGGAGTACACGCGCCGGTTGGCGGTGGATTCCATCGCCCACGATTCGATCGGGTACGTCCACCTGCGGGCGATGGGGGCGGCGGACATCAACCAATGGGAGCGCGACTTCTACCCGATCTTCCAGCGTCAGGGACTCATCATCGACGACCGCCACAACCGCGGCGGGAACATCGACAGCTGGATCCTCGAGAAGCTGATCCGGAAGGCCTGGTTCTACTTCAAGCCCCGGGTCGGCAACCCCACGTGGAACATGCAGTATGCGTTCCGGGGCCACATCGTCCTCCTGACCGATGCCCACACGGCGTCCGACGGCGAAGCGTTCGCGGCCGGCTTCCGGGCGTTGGGACTCGGGAAGATCATCGGGGAGCGGACCTGGGGAGGAGAGATCTGGCTGAGCGAGACCAACGTGCAGGTGGACCGCGGGCTGGCGAGCGCGGCCGAGATGGCGACCTACACGCCGGACCGGAAGTGGCTCATCGAGGGGCACGGTGTGGATCCGGACATCGTGGTCGACAACCTGCCGCACGCGACCTTCGAGGGGCACGACGCGCAGCTCATGGCGGCCATCAAGCTGTTGCGGGCCGAGATCAAGGCCGATCCGCGGCCGGTGCCGCCGCCGCCCCCGTACCCGGACAAGTCGTTCCACAACAACGGCCGCGGCGGAGGGGGAAACTGAGCACCCTCCACGCATCAGCAACGGAGGTTGGGGACTCGATGATCCGGATGGACCGGATCATTCAGGATCGATAGCCAGGGGGGCCCGGGTCGGAATCTCGACCCGGGGCCCGCCACGATGATCACTGTACGACGATGGTATCGCTCGTCGAGGGATACGTCTGTCCTGGAAAGCCGCCCGTGTGTGTGAACCCGACGACCGCCTGGCCCGGTGCGACGGCTCTGAAATGGAAGACCTGAGTCGGTCCCGCAGGATTCGCGAAGCCGTCGGGTTCGTTCTCGCTCAGGAACCGTACTGCGGGTGAGGACACGGTGGGTGGGGTGACGTAATATCCAGGGCCAACGGTCTGAAGGGTGATGTCGATCGCTCCGCCGACCTGAGCCGACACAGTCCGGTCCGGTCCGATCGAGACGAGCGGTGGGGTCGTGAGCACACTGCTGTGGCAGGCGGCGAGCGAACCGCAGACCACAGCGAGCACGGGAAGGATGCACCGAACGAGCCCGTGGCCCTTCCTGAGCTCCTGGCCCCGATGCAGACGAACCCACCTGTGCGAGCGATGCCGTACGGCGGCCGGCGGGCGACGCGCGTGTCGAAGATCCATGGCTCCTCCGCACTGAACCGAGCCTATTCGAGTCCCTCGATAATCCGTCGATCGGCGTTCCGCAACACCGGCTTGGATGGACCCCCGCGGCCGAGTTCGCCCGGCACTTGAAATGGCCACTTAAGGCGGCCAATCGGACCCGTTCGACTCAGGGCAGGCTGGCCGCCGGTGACGCCGCGGTACTCAGACAAGTCGCTCTACTACAACCGACCATGCAGGAGGCCGCGGGAATCGACCCGCCGCGTCGCGCGGAAAGGGAAGGTTTGTAGGGAAAAACCTGACAGACTCGTAGGCCTGTCCACTTCCTACTTCCTCCATCTCCCGACACCGCCGAAGTTGCGGTTTGCGCATCGTGTGCCGCGTGTGGCGGCAACAGGGCGCCGCACATCGGGTTACTTACCGAATTGAGGGGTCTGATGCACCCACAGCACGGCCGCAGACGTGCAGGAATCGCGGACTTCGACTTCCACAAATCACCGTTCGTCGTGATCTGGGAAACGACGCGAGCCTGCGACCTCGCCTGCCGGCACTGCCGGGCTGAAGCCGTCCCCTACCGGCGGCCCGACGAACTCGACACCGAGGAAGCGAAGGCGATGCTTCGCAAGGTACGCGAGTTCGGCAACGTGGTGTTCGTGCTGAGCGGCGGCGATTGTCTCAAGCGCCCCGACGTCTTCGAGCTCGTGAAATACGGGTTCGACCTCGGATTGCGCATGGCGGTGACGCCAGCCACGACGCCGCTCGCGACCCCCGAAGCGATCCGGAACTTCAAGGACGCGGGGATCTCCCGCCTGGCAGTGAGTCTCGACGGATCCACCCCAGCGATCCATGACGCCTTCCGGCGGGTCGACGGCTCCTTCGACTGGGGTATGCGCATCCTTGAAGAGTGCCGGCGCATCGGCCTCTCGACGCAGGTGAACACGGTCATCGCGCGCCACAACATCGACGACTTCGACAACCTGGCGGCGCTCA
>JBJKRG010000230.1:0-3134 GCA_046704805.1 Gemmatimonadaceae bacterium | reverse complement strand
CAGAACGCGGCCCGCGCACGGGCCGCTGATCGAGGAGCGCCGTTCCGCGTGCCGCCTGTCGAGTCGATCGCCGACACGCTCGTGCCGTCGAGCGTTCCCTGGGGGGTGGCGGTGTTCGCCGCCTGGGGCTCGCGGGAGATGCTCGGCGCCATGATGGTAGGCTGGGCCGGCCGGCGCGGGTACTATGTGGCCGGAGGCGGAACTCCGGCGGGGTACTCGGCCGGGGCCGGCGCGTGGCTGCACTGGCACATCGCGCAGACGCTCGCCGCTGCCGGCATGACCGCATACAATCTCGGCGGCGGGCCCCGGACGTCGTCGGAGGACGGGGGGCTTCGCCGATTCAAGAGCGGATTCGGATCTGCGGTTTCGGACTGCAGGGGCGGATCATGGCGGCTGCGCCCGCTCCACGCCCGGAGCCATCAGGCGCGCCGCCTGCTCACCGGATGGTTGCACGCATGAGCGCGCCGGAAGCGATCGGGCCCCAGCGATCCGCGCGGCGGCCGCTGCGATTGGTCGAGTCCACGGGCTGGCGTGAACTGTGGCGGGAGCGGACCGGAGGCCATACGGTGGCCCCCAGCCATGCCCCGCATCTCGCCGCCGCGTGCGACTGGCTGGTCCGGGCGCAGGACGCGACGCCGACCGGTGGGATCGCGCGCGGGTACTCGGTGGTGTGGAACCGGTACTTCGGCCTTCGCGGGTGGGAACCCGAATACCCCGAAACGACCGGCTACATCATCCCGACGCTCTACCTGGCCGCCGATCATCTCGGACACGCCGATCTTGCCGCGCGGGCCGAGCGGGCCGCCCGCTGGGAGACGGAGGTGCAGCTCGAGAGCGGGGCGGTCCGCGGCGGCGTGATCACGCAGGCCCGCGTCCCCTCGGTGTTCAACACGGGGCAGGTCATCTTCGGTTGGCTCGCGGCATTCGAGCGCACCGGGGAGCAGGTCTTTGCCGTCTCGGCGAAGCGGGCGGCGGATTTCCTGTGCGTACGGCTGGACGCCGACGGGTTCTGGCGCCAGGCAACCTCACCGCTCGCGCATCACCAGGCGACGCTGTACAACGCACGCACGGCGTGGGCACTCGCCGCCGCCGCGGCGCGCCTCGGCGTCCCGGGCTACCGCGATTCCGCCCGGCGGGGCTTGCTCGCGACCGCGACCCGTCAGCATGAGAACGGGTGGATTCCCGAGTGTTGTCTTTCCGACCCTGAACACCCGCTCCTCCACACGCTGGCGTATGCGATCCGGGGCATGCTGGAGGGGGGGTGGCTGCTGGACGACGTGTACCTCACCGAGAAAGCGGTGGCGGCTGCCGGCGCGATACGCGACCTCGTTCGCGATGACGGATGGCTGGCCGGTCGCTGGTCCGATACCTGGCAGCCGGCGGCGGCGTACAGCTGTCTCACCGGGTCTGCGCAGATGGCGAACATCTGGCTGCGTCTTGCCCGCGTGACGGGTGACGAATCGTGGCTCCCGCCGGTGCGGAAGGTGCTCCGCTTCCTGGAGTCGACCCAGAACCGCGTGAGTTCGGACGACGGATTGCGCGGAGGCATCAAGGGATCGTACCCATTCAGTGGCGACTACGGGCGGTACGAGACCTTGAGCTGGGCGACGAAGTTCTTCGTCGATGCCATCATCCGATACGATCGGCTGATGGCCGGTGCCCCGCCGATCGCCGTCGAGCTGCTCGCCTAGCTGACCGGTCTGTGCACCTGCCGGGGGGTCGCTCGTCTGCAACCAGAGGCCGGACGTGCCTCATCCCGACCAAGGACCACCTGGCCCCGCACGCATGAAGCCGATTCGAACCCCGAGACCGCCCGCATGATCGTCGTACTGCTCGTCGCCGCCGGCATCTGGGGATATGCGTACGTGGGCTATCCGCTGCTGCTGATGGGGGCGGCGGCGCGCCGCCGCCGGGGGGGGCCCACCGGCGCTGCCCCTGCACCGGCGGCGGAGGTTCCCTTCGTGACGATCACGGTGCCGGCCTACAACGAGGCCAAGTCGATCGGCGAGACGCTCGAGCAGCTGCTCGCGGTCGACTATCCGCCCGACCGCCGGCAAATTCTGGTCATCTCCGACGCGTCCACGGACGGCACCGATGAGATCGTGGAGTCGTACGCCGGGCGAGGGGTCGAACTGCTACGCCTCCCACAGCGGAGCGGCAAGACGGCGGCGGAGAACGCCGCCCACGCGGCAATCAGGGGATCGATCGTCGTGAACACGGACGCGTCGGTACGCGTGGACCCGGAGGCCATTCGGCGGTTGATCGCCGCACTGGACGACCCGACGGTCGGCGTGGCCTCGGGGCGGGACGTGAGCACCGCCCAGGCCGACCGGTCGACGAGCCCCGGGGAATCCGCGTACGTCGGCTACGAGATGTGGGTCCGCGACCTCGAGACGCGGGTCGACGGGATCGTCGGCGCGTCCGGGTGCCTGTATGCCATTCGGTCCGATCTGCACCGACACACGCTGCCGGGCCATCTGAGTCGTGACTTCGCCGCAGCGCTGGTGGCCCGCCGCCAAGGATTCCGGGCCGTTTCGGTGCCCGACGCCGTGTGCTACGTGCCGCAGAGCACCTCGCTGCGCCGTGAATACCGCCGCAAAGTTCGGACGATGGCCCGCGGGCTCGCCACCCTCTGGTACGCGCGCGCCCTCTTCGACGTGCCGCGCTATCACGGGTTCTCGTGGATGCTGGCCAGCCACAAGCTCTGTCGGTGGTTGCTGCCGTGGGCGGCAGCCGCGGTCGTCGTCGCGGCGCTGGTCACCGTGCGGGACTCCCGCCTGGCGCAGTTGATCCTGCTCCTGGCCGGCGTGGGCGGGGCGGCGACGGCATTCGCATGGTGGCGGGAAGCGAGGGGGCACCGGATTCCCCGCGCGATCTCGATGATCGCATTTGCGACGGCCGGCCTCGCCGCCGGCGTCCACGCGTGGCTGCACCTGCTCTCGGGCCGGCGAGCCGCAACGTGGGAACCGACCCAGCGCGGCCGGACCCCGGTTGCCGGATGAACGCCGCGGGGGTCGAGGGACAAGCACCCTCGACCCCCGCGGCCCCCGCGGCCCTGCCGCGCGCTTCAGGGCCCCGCGCCTCCCCAGCACTGTAACTTAAAAAAATAAACGAGCCCACCATAATATAAAAAT
>JBJKRG010000229.1:0-7447 GCA_046704805.1 Gemmatimonadaceae bacterium | reverse complement strand
GCCGCGGCCGTCGCCGAGCACGGGAACGCGAATGCCGTGTCCGATGCGGGAGTGGCGGCCCTGCTGGGCGAGGCCGCCTGTCGCGGTGCCGCCTACAACGTCCGCATCAACGTCGCGTCGCTCGACGATCCCTCGCTCGGCGCCGACCGGGCCGCCGAGGCCGGAGCGCTGGTCGCACAGGCGCACGGGTTCGCCGAGCAGGCGACTGCGAGTGTGGAGAAGGCGATGGGATAGAAGCGCAGGGGAGAGTCGAGCGGTGGCACGATTCGGTAGACAGTGGACCGTGCGCGGTGAGCGGTCCACTGCAGACCGCCCACCGTTCACGGTCTACCGTTTCCTGCGTCCCGCGTCCTGATTCTGATCCCTACTTCTCTCCCCCATAAATCCCATTGAAGAGGAACTTGAACGTTCCGTGGGGCTGGCCGCGGAACAGGATCTCCGGGCCGAACATGTAGAGATTCCCCTGGCCGATCTTCGCCGCAGCGGCGGCGACTCCGCCCTGCAGGTACCCCTGTCCCCAGGCCCAGCCACTCCGCAGCGGTGTGTCCGAGTCGTACCAGGCCACCGGCGTCACGCCCCGCATCTCCGCATCCGGCGCGAGCCGGAACGTCGCCGAATTGTCGAAGAACACGTCGACGTGCCCGGGCATCCCGGTGCCCAGCGTGCTCGTCGAGTCGACCGCCGCCGCCATCACCGACCCCGGCACATAGAACTGCTCGCCCGTGAGCGGACGGACCAGGCCGGCGGGCGTCCGCTCGGTGAGCTGATTCTCCAGGGGCAGGTGCAGATCGTAGGCCATGCTCGTCGCACTGCCGACCGCGATCACCGTGCCACCGTCCCTCATGAAGCGCTCGAGCTGCGGCACCGTGTGTTGCGCCGTGAGATTGCCGAGCATGTACTCGTACCTGGCCGGCACCGCGGCACGAGCGCGCCCGCCGCGGAAGCCCCGGCCACCGCCCCCCACCCCACCCTGGATGCGCGAGTCCACGAAGATGATGACGTCGTACTTCGCGTTCAGGCTGCCGGCGTCCAGCTCCGGCGGGTAGATGAGCGTGTACGGGAAGTCGAACTGCTCCAGCTCGAACCGCGTCCACCCTGACGGCATCGAGCCCCCGTACTGATCGACCAGGGCGATGCGCTGCGGATGGAGTTTCACGGCATCGGGTCCCGGAGCAGCCGGTACGCCGGTGAAGTCCACGCCGAGCGACCGCGCGGCCGTCCGGATGATGGGGAGCGCGGCGCCGGAGGCGGAGACGTAGAACGTCCCGGCGGGATACGTGGTGCCGCCGGTCCGGAGCGGGCTCTTCAGCCAGTACACGTCGGCCCTGGCCGCCAGCAGCCGGTTGACCACCGTGAAGGCGTCGTTTTCCGCGTGGCTGAACACGAACCCGCTGGCTCCGGTCTCACCCGCGACCGCGCCGGGAAGCGGTGCCGCCAGCCCGTCGATCGCCCGGAACGGTCCGTTGAAGCCGTCGAGGACGCGATCGAAGTGCACGCCCATCTGATACGCCAGGGTCCATCCGGTGTTGTCGTACGGACGGACGGGAGGGCCACCCGGGTACGCGAAGTCGTTCGGGTAGTGCTGGGGCTCGAACATGTCGAGGATGTGGGGGCGGAAGGCCTGGTCCGTCTTGACCACGTACGACCCCTTCGGATAGTGCTTCCCCTCCACCGTGAAGTCCGCGGTCGCCTGGAGCACTTCCACGCCGTTGTAGCGCAGCGTGTTGACAAACTTGGTCACGGTCGGGAAGTCCGGCTGGTCGGCGGACATGATGTAGCCGCGCGGATCGCGTTCTGCCGGGTTTCGCAGATACTGGTCGTACAGCGCGTCGGAGACCCCACCCCGCCCCCGGCCGCCGAACCCGCGGCCGCCACCCGCGCCGCCGCTGCGGCTCCGCTGCTCCCGCGCCACGGCGGAGTCCACGGCCGCGATCATCGGCGGAGTGACGGTCCAGCTGTCCCGACTGCCCGCCTCGATCGAGTTCTTCCCCATCTCGTAGATGCCGTACAGGAACTCGTCCCGACGTCGCGACGCAATGTCCAGCACCGCGTAGTTCGCGTTCACGCTGTACGGAATGGACTGCGCGAAGTGCCACGGCTGCGGCGCGATCGGATAGGGCAGGTCGTTGTGCGGGAGTTGGGTGGCCGGCACGAACGGAATCCGCGACGGGGTGGGATTGCCGATCGTCTCGGTGAGCAGGCCGATCATGTTGTGGAAGTACGGCTCGGTCCGCATGCCGCCGTTCCACCACGTGGAGTAGCTCGACCCCGAGCGCATGGTGAACCCGGGCAGGTGGTTGACGGTGAGCCGGCTGTGGATCGCTGCCCCGAGCATGTCGATGCCCATGACCACCAGGGGATCGAAGGTGTAGGCGAACGGATCGCGGAACGGCGGCGAGAACATCACCGTGCCCGCCGGTCCCGTTTGATGATGGTCGTAGACGATCTGCGGGAACCAGCGCCAGAACATCATCTTCTCGTCGTTCTGCGTCTCCGGCAGGTTCGCCATGTAGAAGTCCCGGTTGTCGTCGTGCCCGGCGTATTTCTCGTAAAGCCACGGAATGTTCTCGTTGCGCTTCAGCGAGTCCGGCTCCTGCATGTACCAGTTCGCCACCATCTGCATCCCATCGGGATTGATGTTGGTGAGGAGGACGATGTCGTCCCGCAGGATCCGCATGGTCTCCGGATCCGTGCGCGAGACCAGGTCGTACTCCGTCTGGATGAGCTGGTCGGCGCCGAGCACCTCCGTGGCGTGCAGTCCGCCGTCGATCCAGACGACCGCCTTCCCCTCGTTGGCGAGCTGGTGCGCCTGGGCATCGGTCAGCCCCCTGGCCAGGGCCAGTCGCTCGGAGATCTGCCGGTAGTGTTCCAGATTGCGGATGTTCTCCGCCGCCGACACGATGAGCGTGTACTGCGTCCGCCCTTCGGCCGTCTTGCCGATGTCGACGAGGGTCGCACGGTTCGATTCCCGGGCGAGCGTCTTCAGGTAGGCGACGTACTGGTCGTAGTTCGGCAGCCAGTAGTCGTCGCCGATGTTGTGGCCGAATTGCTGTTTCGGGGTCGTGATCTGGCGCTGGGCGTGCAACGCGTTCGCCCCGAACACGAGGGGCAGGACGAGGACGCTGAGAGCGAGGGAGGGGCTCGTCCGCATCGCGGGACCTCCGGTCTGTTGACGTGCGCCGGCAGGCCCGTTGGGGGGACACCGGCTCGGGAAGGAAGCTCCGCAGAAATTACGGGGCGGACCGTGGAACCGCTGGCCCCGCCCTCAGCCGCGCGTCAGGACGCGCGGGCCGTTCTCCGTGACCGCCACCGTGTGCTCGAAGTGCGCCGAGCGGGCGCCGTCGGCCGTGACGATCGTCCAGCCGTCCGGAAGCGTCTTCACCGCATGCCCGCCCACGTTGACCATGGGTTCGATCGCGATCGTGAGCCCGGGCATCAGCTTGGTGCCGCGGTGGGGCTTTCCGAAGTTCGGGATCTGCGGCTCCTCGTGCATCGCCTGCCCCACGCCGTGCCCCACCAGCTCGCGCACCACCGAATAGCCGGCGCGCTCGACCACGCCCTGGACGGCCGCCCCGATGTCGCCCACCTGGTTTCCGGCCCGCGCCGCGCCGATGCCGGCCTCCAACGACGCCTGCGTCACCGCCAGCAGCCGCTCCGTCTCCGCGTCCACCGCCCCCACGGGAACGGTGATCGCCGAGTCGGTGAACAGCCCCTGGTAGCCCACGCCCACGTCGAGCGACACGATGTCGCCCTCGCGCAGCACGCGCTTCCTGGACGGGATGCCGTGGACGATCTCCTCGTTGATCGACGTGCAGATGCTGCCCGGAAATCCGTACAGCCCCTTGAACGCCGGCGTGGCTCCCTCGTGGCTGCGGATGAACGACTCGGCGATCCGGTCGAGGTCGAGCGTCGAGAGGCCGGGGGCGACCGCCTCGCGCAGCGTCTGCAGGGTGGCGGCGAGGATCTTTCCGCCGTGGTCCATGAGGTCCAGCTCGCGGTCGGACTTGAGCTTGATCACGATCCGTGTCCCAGGGCAGCCAGCGCCCGTGCGGTCACCTCGTCCACCGGACCCGTCGCGTCGATCGTCTCGACACGGGTGCCGTGTGTGCGGTACCAGTCGAACACCGGCGCCGTCTGACGCTCGAACACGGCGAGACGGTTCCGGACCGCCTCGGGCTCGTCGTCCTTGCGGCGCACCAGGCGGCCGCCGCACGCCGGACACGGGTCACCCGGCGCCCCCGACATGGCCGGCTGCTGGCAGCTCGCGCAGACCAGGCGGCTGCCCAGCCGCCGAACGATTTCCTCGTTCGGCACGTCGAAGTTCAGCACGGCGTCCATGCGGCGGTCGAGCCCCGTCAGCACGTCGCGCATGCCCTCCGCCTGCGGAACGGTGCGGACCACGCCGTCGAGGATCACGCCGCCGGCGTACTGCGCGTCGGCCAGCGTCTCCCGCACGATGCCCAGGATGACCGGGTCCGGCACCAGGGCCCCCTTGTTCATATAGCCCTTGGCCTCGCGTCCGAGCGGCGTGCCGGCCTGGACCGCGGCGCGCAGGACGTCGCCGGTGGCGAGCGTGGGCACGCCCAGGGCCTCGGCGAGGCGCGGGGCCTGCGTGCCCTTGCCGGCACCCGGCTTTCCGAAGAGAACGATGTTCATGATACGAATGATGGCACCGGGACCGCCCCGGGACCACGGAGCGAAAAGCCCCGGTACGTCGTGGCACGCACCGAGGCTCTCTGGTTCATGAGCGTGAGCACCGCCGGCGGCGTCAGAAGCCGCCGCCGAGATTCGACGCGCCGCCCCGGAATTTGATCCGGCCCTTCTTCATGAAGCCGTCGTACTTCCGCAGCAGCAGGTGTTGCTGCATCGACTGCAGCGTGTCGAGGGCAACGCCGACCACGATCAGCAGCGACGTCCCACCGAATACGAATGGCACGTTCACGATGCTGATCAGCCAGATCGGGAACAGCGCGATCGCGGTGAGGAAGATGGCGCCGGGCAGGGTGATCCGGGACACCACGGCGTCGATGTATTCCGCCGTCCGCGCACCCGGCTTTACCCCGGGAATGAACCCGCCCTGCTTCTTCAGGTTCTCGGCCAGGTCCACGGGGTTGAAGATGATCGACGTGTAGAAGTACGTGAAGAAGATGTTCAGGACCGCGAACGAGATGTAGTAGAGCCCGGTCCCCGGATTGAACAGGTCGGCGAAACTGCGGAGCCGGGGGTCGCCCATGAACTGGGCGATGGCGGCCGGCACGACGATCACCGACTGGGCGAACACGATCGGCATCACACCGGCCGCGTTGACGCGGAGGGGGATGTAGCTGCGCGAGGCTTCGCGCATGCGCCCGCGCGCCATCGTCCGCTGCGGGATCTGGATCAGCACCTTGCGGGCTCCGACCGTCACGTAGACCGTGGCGCCCACGACGGCGATCAGGATCACGACCACGACGAGCAGCGAGAACGTCCCCAGCGCGCCCGTCGTCACGTACGTGTACGCCGAGGCGATGCTCGGCCAGATCCGCTCGACGATCGAGAAGAAGATCATCAGGCTGGCGCCGTTCCCGACCCCGCGCTCGGTGATCTGCTCGCCCAGCCACATCACGAACACCGCACCGACGGTGAGGAAGAACGTGAATTCGAGCCGGAAGGCCATGCCCGGATGCGCGACGACGTTGGGCAATCCTTCCGCGAACAGGGCGAAGCCCCACCCCTGCACGGCGGCCAGGGCGACCGTGCCGTAGCGGGTCCACTGCTCCACCGTTTTCCGTCCTTCCTCGTCCTTCTGCATCTTCTCCACCTGCGGCACCACCGCCGCCGCAATCTGGAAGAAGATGCTCGACGAGATATACGGCATGATGCCGAGCGCGAACACCGTCGCCTTCGACAGTCCGCCGCCGGTGAACAGGTCGTACAGCCCCAACAGGCCGCCCGACTGCTGCTTGAAGAATGCCGTGAGCCCGACGGGGTTCACCCCCGGGGCGGTCACGTGCGCGCCGACCCGGTAGATCAGCAGGCACAGCAGCGTGAAGAGAATCTTCTCGCGCAGCTCCGGGGTCTTGTAGAGCCCCTGGACCGCCGCCATCGGGTTTGATTGCGCCATGTTACTCCTCGACGCGGCCTCCGGCCGCGAGAATCTTTTCGCGGGCGCCGGCGCTGACCCGCACACCGCGGACCGTCACCGCCTGCGTGATCTCCCCGTTCGCCAGCACCTTGCCCGGCCCCTTGTTCCGCCGGATCAGCCCGGCGGCGACCAGCGATTCCGTGGTGACTTCCGTCCCCGCCGGCAGCTGCGCCAGATCGCTCACCCGCACGATCTGCGACTCGATGCGGAACGGATTGGTGAAGCCGCGCTTGGGCAGCCGCCGCGGGAGCGGCATCTGGCCGCCCTCGAACCGGGGCTTCCCGCCGCCCGGGCCGTGGTGACCGGCCCGCGCCTTGATCCCCTTGTGCCCCTTCCCGGACGTCTTGCCCGTGCCCGAGCCGGGGCCGCGCCCCAACCGCTTCCGATCGCGGCGCGAGGCCGGCACCGGCGAGAGGTTGTGCAGTCCGATCTTCTCCGTCTTGCTCACGTTGTCACTCCTTCACCGGCGTCACTTCCACCAGGTGACGCACCTTCTTGATTTGCCCGCGGAGCGCCGGCGAGTCCTGGTGGACCACCGTGTCCTGATGATGCTTCAGGCCGAGCGACTCGAGCGTCAGGCGCATGCGCCACGAATGCCCGATCCCGCTCCGCACCTGTCGGATCTGGACCTTGCCGTCCGTCAGGGCGTTCTTCGCCGTCTGCTTCGGCCCCTTGCCGGGGTGCCACACGAACGTGCGTGCCATCAGGCGTTCTCCTTGAGCCGAGCCCGCGAGCGGTAGCTGAGCGTATCCGGCTCGATGCCGCGCTCCCGCGCGACCTGCTCGACCGTGGTCAACGACCGGAGGCCCTCCATCGTCGCCCGCACCATGTTGTGCGGATTCGTCGAGCCGAGGCTCTTCGTCAGGATATCGGAGATCCCGGCGCACTCCAAGACCGCCCGCACGGCGCCGCCGGCGATCACGCCGGCGCCCGGCGCGGCCGGCTTCATCAGCACGCGACCGGCGCCGAAGTGGCCGGTCACGGCGTGCGGGATCGTGGCGCCCGTGAGCGGCACCTGCACCATGTGCCGGCGCGCCGACTCGACGGCCTTCCGAACCGCTTCCGACACCTCGTTCGCCTTGCCTGCCGCGAACCCGACCTTGCCCTGCCCGTCGCCCACCGCCACCAGGGCGTTGAACGAGAACCGCCGGCCGCCCTTCACGACCTTGGCCACCCGGTTGATGGCGATGACGTTCTCGATGAGGTCGCTGCCTTCACCGCGGTCACCGCGCGCTTCGCCGCCGCGACCGCGGCCGTCGCGCCCGCCGCCATCGCGGCCACCGGGACCGCCACGTCCCCCGGGACCGCGCGCGCCCGGACCAC
>JBJKRG010000228.1:0-3470 GCA_046704805.1 Gemmatimonadaceae bacterium | reverse complement strand
TCGACGCGGTCTGTCCCTGTCCACACGTCACGACGGTCCCCTGCGCATCGTAGCAGGTGCGCGTCCGGGTGCGGGTGAGCGTGTCCGCGGTGACCGTCGCGGCGGAGTACGCCACCGTCTGCATGCTGAGGCCGCCGAATTGCTCGTTCCCGACCATCTCGCTGACGTCGGTCGCGATGGCATCACCGGCGGACGCCGCCAGGTCTGTGGCCAGACTCGTGTTGCTCACGGTGGCCGGAGCGGTGTCGCTGCTGCAGGCGCCGAGGCCGACGGCGGCGGCCGCCACCAGCGCGGCAAGCGTAAGGTGAATTCGTGGCATGTTCATCCCCGTCCAAGGCTGGAAACCGAGTACTGCCGTGTCGGGGAGTAGGACGACGGGACGGGGATGGCGTTAATGTGTGACCTGTCGCACACTGCCGGATGCGTGGCGTCACCGCCACGCATCCCGTGGCGTTCCGGGTCGCTATGGCGTGCCCGCTGCTCCGAGTGCACGGCGCAGCTTCGCCAGCTCCGCTTCGGGATCGGCGACCTCGATCACGAGATGATGGTACGTCTCGTGGTCGAGCTCGATGATGATCGTCCGGTCCGGATGGTGGACGTCGAAGAACACCTTGCCTTCCGATTGATAGAAGGTGCCCGCCAGGATCACGCCGGGAATGTTGGTCCCCGGCAGGCGCATGCCGTGCCACCAGCCCTTCGCGGCGGCGGGATCGATCCACGCGGAGGTGATGTGAGCCAGCGGAATGTCGAGATGGCTCTTGAAGGCCCAGAACCTGTCCGAGCCTTCCACCTCGAAGTGGACGCGATCGCCGACGTATGAGATCTCGACCATGTTCCCCTCCTCGCTTGCCGCGCCCGCAACCGGGCTGTAGTGTCGTGCACGACCCTCGACCCGCCTTCCCCACCGCCGATTCCTCCCGATCCGTCTCACCCTTCGGGCGCCGGCGACCAGAACGACGGAGGACCCCCATGAGACTCGATCGCGCCGCCCGGGCCCCGATCGCCGCTGCCGGCCGCCTGGCCCTCGCGGCCGCCCTGCTGTGCCCCGGCGTGGTGGCCGCCCAGCGTGGCAATCCGCAGGCCGCGCTCATCGCCCAGCGCAACGCCGTCGAGAAGCAGCTCGAGGCGGCCGCCGTCATCGACCGCAGCGTGATGGTGCCGATGCGCGACGGTAAGCGGATGCTGGCCGACGTCTACCGACCGAAGGACACATCGAAGAAGTACCCGATCATCTTCGTGCGGACGCCGTACAATTTCAACTGGTGGGACGTGAAGCTGGGGGCCCCGCGCGACATGACGCGGGTGCTGGACGCCATCCGCCGCGGCTACGCCTACGTCGAGATGAACGAGCGGGGCCACTTCTACTCGGAAGGCAACTACGACATCCTCGGGCCGCCGCGTACCGACGGGTACGACGCCATCCGCTGGATGGCGTCGCAGCCCTGGTCGAACGGGAAGGTCGGGCTCACGGGCTGCTCCTCGACCGCCGAATGGCAGCTCGGGGTCGTGACCGAGAACAACCCGGGGCTGGCGACGTTCAACGTCCAGGGCTTCGGCGCCGGCGTCGGGCGTGTGGGCCCGTATTACGAGCAGGGCAACTGGTTCCGCGGGGGCGCCGTGCAGATGCTGTTCATCGACTGGTTGTACGGCGAGCAGAACCAGGTCCGGCCGATGTTCCCACCCACGACGACGCAGGCCCAGCTCACCCAGGCCCGCACGATGTTCGACCTGGCGCCCCAGATGCCGCCCGTGGATTGGTCGAAACAGCTCTGGCACCTGCCCGAAGCGGACATCATCCGCGATATCGGCGGCCCGCCGGGCATCTTCGACACGCACATGCCGGTGGCCACGGGCGTCGACATGATCGCCCGCACACCGAACGATTCCGCGTGGTACCGGGGCGGATTGTGGAACGACAGCATGCCGATCGACAAGCCGGGCCTCTGGTACATGAGCTGGTACGACGTGTCGATCTCGCCGAACCTGGCGGCGTACAATTTCGTACGCCGCACGGCACCGGCGAACATCGCCAACGAGCAGTACGCCATCATCGCGCCGGTGCTGCACTGCCAGTACACCCGGGCCACCAAGCACACGATGATCGGCGATCTCGACGTGGGCGACGCCCGCTTCGACTACAGCAATCTCATGTACGGCTGGTTCGACCATTTCCTCAAGGGCGAGGACAACGGCATCCTGACGAAGGAACCGAAGGTCCGCTACTACGTGATCGGACTCAACGAGTGGAAGTCGTCGCCCACGTGGCCGCCCCCGGGCGCCACGCCGAAGACCTTCTACCTGCGGAGCGAGGGGAGCGCCAACACCCTCTATGGAAACGGCTCGCTGGCTGCCGCGCCGCAGGCGGCGCCCGCGCCCGATCGGTTCATCTACGACCCCGCCAATCCCGTGCCCACGTATGGAGGTGGGGGCTGCTGCGAGGGCAACGCCGTCCACTTCGGGTCCTTCGACCAACGGCCCATCGAGGCGCGCCAGGACGTACTGGTGTACTCGACGCCGCCCTTCGAGCGCGGCTTCGAGATGAGCGGCCCGATCACCGTCACGCTCTACGTCTCCTCCAACGCCAAGGACACGGATTTCACGTGGCGGATCGACGATGTGTATCCCGACGGCCGTGCCTTCAACCTGATCGAGAACATCCAGCGGATGCGCTACCGCGACGGCTACGACAAGCCCGAGGTGTGGATGCAGCCCGGCCACGTCTACAAGGTGACGTTCCAGCCCATCGACTTCAGCAACTACTTCAAGCCGGGCCACCGGCTGCGGCTGGAGATCTCGAGCAGCAACTTCCCGCGTTTCGATCGCAACCTGAACACCGGCGGCAACAACTACGACGAATCGAAGGGCGTGATCGCGCACAACGCGGTGCACCACGACCGCCAGTACCCCTCCAGCATCACGATCACCGAGGTGCCGGACGGATCCGGCAGCAAGTAACGGCGGGGCGGCGGGGCGATGCCCCGCCGCCCGCGTCGCCCGCGCCCGGTGGCCGGGGCTTCCGGGCGAAGGCCGTGCCTTCGGTCATTCCAGGTTCATCTCGCGGAGCAGCGCCTGGAATCGGGGATGTCCGTGGAGGGTCGTGAACAGGAAGGAGTGCTTGACGCCGTACACCGCGCCGGCACGCTGTTCGCGCGCGCGGTCCAGACAGTCGATGGCGCGCTCCACCTCGCCGAGCCCGGTATGGACGTAGGCCATGTGGTAGGGGGACACATGGCGCCGCTGCGCCATTTCCTCAAGCTCACGCACGATCTGGCGCGCCGCCGCCACGTCCCCCGTCATCGCGCGGGCCTGACCGAGCTGGGCCAGCCACGCCGTGCTCTCGGGTGCGAGCGCGACCGCCTGCTCCAGCTCCGCCAGCCCTTCGGCGGTCCGACCGCACTTCAGGTACGCCCACCCCAGGGTCGCGTGGGCGCGCGCGTACACCGGATCGAACTCGATGGCGTTCTCGGCGG
>JBJKRG010000227.1:0-5907 GCA_046704805.1 Gemmatimonadaceae bacterium | reverse complement strand
CTCTCGCGGTGCTGAAGTGCGGATCAGCGAGCGCCTCCGCGAATGCCTTCGCGCTCTCGAACCGGTCGGCGGGCAGCTTCTCGAGCGCCTGCCCGAGCGCGGCCGCCACGTTCGGGGGCACCGACTTGCGCATCTGCGTGACCGGCGGCGCCTCCTCGGTCACGATCTTCATGATGATCTGCTGCGCCGATGCGCCGACGTGCGGTGGGTTCCCCGACAGCATCTCGTACAGCACGGCGCCCAACGAATAGACGTCGCTGCGCGGCGTGATGTTCTTGTCGGCGGTCGCCTGCTCGGGACTCATGTAGTGCGGCGTGCCCAGGCTCAACCCCGTCTCGGTCATGCGCCCGCCCGCCGCCGCACTGACGGCCAGCGCGATCCCGAAATCCGCCACCATCGGCCGGCCGGCGTGGAGGAGGATGTTCTCCGGCTTGATGTCGCGGTGCACCACGCCGTGCTCGTGCGCGTACTGCAGTCCGTCGGCGACCTCGCTCACCAGCTTCACCGATTCGTCGACCCCGAGCTGCGTCTCGCGGTCGAGCTTGGCTCGGAGCGTCTCGCCCTCGACGTACGGCATCACGTAGTACAGGAACCCGTCGGCGCTGCCCGAGTCGAAGAGCGGCAGGATGTTCGGATGCTGCAGCGACGCGGTCGTGGCGATTTCCTGGACGAAGCGATCGGCGCCCAGCACGGCCGCCAGCTCCGGCTTCAGGACCTTGATCGCCACCTGGCGATGGTGCTTGAGATCCTCGGCGAGGTAGACGGTGGCCATCCCGCCCTGCCCCAGCTCGCGCTGCAGGCGGTAGCGGTCGGTCAGCGCGGCGTTCAGGCGGGCTACGACGTCGTCGGCCATACCGCGAAGATCGCCCGCCCCGTGACGTTGCGCCAGCGACGGTCGCCCGGAGCGCTCACTTCCCCAACCCCGTGATCGGCACCGTCCACACGCTGGCCTCCGGGCTGCCGAGCGTGAAGTAGAGGCGCCCCCCCTGCTCGGCGATGTTGTGCAGGTTCGAACGGTGCGGATGCAGCGGGTCGTCGAAGTGCAGCAGATCGCGGAGGCGTCCGTCGAGCAGGGAAATGCCGAGGATGCCGCTCTGCTGCCGCCCGTTCCGTTCGACGGTGTAACTCGTGAGCAGCCATCGCCCGTCCTTGGACAGGCTCGGAAGGCTCGGCTGCCCGAAGCGCCACACGCTCTCCGACGGGGCCAGGGGCCGCACGCGGTGGTGCCCGGTGCCGACGACGGGGACGATCACGGCATGTCCGACGCTATCGGTGGCGAGGAGGGAGCTGTCGTTCACCCACACGGGATCCATGGCATATCCGGGGACGTCCGGGCGGATGATCTGCGCCTTGCTCCAGGTCCGGCCCGTGCGCGTGGCGAAGGCGTCCGGCGCCGGCCTGTTGAACGGCCCTTCCGACCACACGAGGTGCTTTCCGTCCGGGGACCAGTCGGCCGTGTACTCGTTGACGGGTCTGCCCGGCGAGACCTGTACCGGAATGCCGCTCCCGTCGGTCGCGGTGACGAACACGCGACGGAGCCCGCCGATGATTACGTGATACGCCACCTCGGACCCATCCGGGGAAACGGACGGCGAGAAGGCCGGCACCGTGTCGCGTGTGATCTGTTGCACTTCGCCGCCGGCGACCGGGCGGCGGAAGATTTGCTGGAGTCCCGAGCGGTCGGAATCGAAGACCAGCCACTTTCCGTCGCGCGTGATGTCGAAGGATTCGATGCGCTCGCGATCGGTGGTGACGAGTGTCGCGTCGCGGCTGGATACCCACCCCGTGGCCGGCATCGGGATGCTCCAGATGTTGCTGTGGTCGGTGGCCACCGAATACGCGAGCGTTCTTCCGTCGGGGGTGAGCGAGATCAGCGAGGCGTTGAGCCCGTGCGTGAGTTGGATGGGCTTGCCGCTCGGATGACCGTCGCCGGCCAGATCGAGCTGGTAGATGTCCCGCGTGCCGTTGCGATTCGAGACGAAGAGGATGCGGCGACTGTCCGGCGCCCACACCGGGCTCTGGTCCATGGCCGTGCCGTCGGTGAGCCGGATCGGCGATCCTCCCGTCGCCGGCACCAGCCACAGAGCACTGGGCGCGATGTTCCAGTTGTCCACCCACTGCTCGTTGCCCGACGCGTACGCGATCCACCGGCCGTCGGGCGACCAGGCGGGCAGGTACGGTCGGGACGGCGCGATGGCCAGCAGCGTGTCGCGACCAGTCGGATCGCGGACCAGCAGCGAGTCTCCGCGAACGAACGCGATGCGATGATCGTGCGGAGACCACGTGCCGTCGACGGCGCCGGGGACGAGCAGGCGCGCCGGACCGCCGAGCTCCGGCACGCTCTCCAGCCCACGTGGGGTGACCATGAGCAGGCGCCCACCGTCCGACGACCAGGCGAGCGGTCTGCTGTTCGTGCCGAGCCGCACCGCGCCGCCTCCGCCGGCCCGGCGGAATTCCACGCGCTCGACGGAGTCGACGGCACTGAGGAGCGCGTAGGCGACTCCCCGGCCATCCGGCGTGACGCGGGGGGCTTCCTGCACGCCGGCGCTCAGCGTCACCCGCGTGGCCTTTCCCAACGCGGCGACGGGTGGCGGCCGCCGCCCCAGCGTGATGGCGAACGCGACCAGCACCACCACGACCACACCCGCGACACCGAGGAAGAGCCACTGCCGCCTGCTCCCCGCAACCGCGCTCGTCGGCCGCGTCTCGGCGGGCGTCGTCCCGCCGCTCGGCGTGGCCAGCGGCTCGAGCTGCGCCAGCATCTCGTCCGCCGTCTGCAAGCGGTCGGCCGGGCGCTTTTCCAGCGCTTTCATGATCACGGCCGCGAGCGCCGGCGAGACCGTCGGCCGGCGCCGGGTCAGCGGCTCCGGCGGCGTCGTCACCTGCGCCGCCAGGATCTGCTGCGGCGTGCCACCGGTGAACGGCGGCCGCCCGCTCAGCAGCTCGTACCCCAGCACACCGAGCGCGTAGATGTCCACGCGCTGGTCCAGGTTCGGGTCGGCGCTGGCCTGCTCGGGCGACATGTACGCGGGCGTACCGAGCGCGACGCCGGCCGTGGTGAGCTTGTTGCGGCCGGTCGCCTCGCTCACCGCCTTCGCCACACCGAAGTCCATGACCAGCGCGTGGCGGCCGGAGAGCATGATGTTCTCCGGCTTGATGTCGCGGTGCACCACGTGCTGTGCGTGCGCGTACGCCAGCGCGTCGGCCACCTCGATCAGGATCCGCACCGCTTCGTGGATCGGCAGCTCGCCGTGCTTGGTCAATCGCTCGCGCAGTGACTCGCCCTGCACGTACGGCATCACGTAGAACAGGAAGCCGCCCGCTTCGCCGGAATCGTGCACGGGCAGGATGTGCGGGTGCTGCAGCCGCGCGGCGATCTCGATCTCCTGCATGAACCGCTGCGGGCCGAGCGTCGCGGCCAGCTCCGGCCGCAGGACCTTGATCGCCACCGGCCGGTGGTGGCGCAGGTCCTCGGCGAGATAGACGGTGGCCATTCCGCCCTCGCCGAGCTCCCGCTCGATGCGGTAGCGGTCGGCGAGGGCGGCAGACAGGCGTCCGGGAGCGTCGGCCATACGTCGAAGATGGAGCCCCACCCCAGTCGGCGCCAGCGAGAGACGCCCTCGTGGTGCGCCGCCACGGCCGGCAGATTCCGACTATCGTTCTTCCGTACCTCCACGAGCGATTCGCATGGACATCCACGAAGCCATTCGCACCCGCCGCTCCATCAAACAGTTCTCGGAGCGTCCCATCAGCCGCGAGGAGATCGAGCGCCTGCTCGACGCCGCCGCCCTGGCGCCGAACCATCGCATGACCCAGCCGTGGCGCTTCTACGTGCTCGGCCCGAAGGCACGGCGCGCCTACGGCGAGGCGCTCGGCGCGCGCAAGGCGCGGAAGGTCGAGGACGCCGAGGCCGCGCGTGCCGTGGCTGGGAAGGTCGCGGCCGGCGAGGCCGCACTGCCGGCGATGATCGCCGTGAGCATGACCCTCGACGAGAACCCCGAGATCCGCGAGGAGGACTACGCGGCGACGATGATGGGCGTGCAGAACCTGCTGCTCACGGCGCGGGCAATGGGCCTCGGCGCGCACCTCAAGAGCGGCGCGGTGATGGACGATCCGCGGGCGCGCGCGGCGGTGGGCGTGCCCGAGGGTGAGCGCATCGTGGCGACGATCCAGCTCGGCGAGCCGGCGGCGGTGCCGGACGCCAAAGTGCGACGCGCGGCGGGGGAGGTTACGACCTGGGTGCCGTAGGCGCTACGCCGCCTCCTCCCACGGCCCCTCGGTCACGGCCGACAGCTTCTTCATGAACGGAATCAGTGCCGCGGCAACCACGGTGCCAATCACGGCCACGATGCCCAGCTTCATGAAGAGATTCGTGTAGAGCGGCAGCGACTGCACGGGGCTCTTCACGCTCTCGGGCACGCTCGCGAACGTGGCCACGGCGCTCCCGAGGTACTGCGAGATCCCGCTCGCCAGGAACCAGATCCCCATGATGAACCCGCGGAGTGAAGGCCCGACGTAGCGCGCCACCATCGCGAGGCCGAGCCCACTGATGAGGAGCTCGCCCAGCGACTGGAATCCGTAGCCGGCGATCATGAACCAGAACGAGACCTTGCCGTCGTTCGCGAAATGACCGCTGAATCCGTAGATGAAGAACCCGAGCGCCAGGACGGCGAAGCCCATGGCGAATTTTGTGGAGATGTGGAAGTCCCCACCCTCCCCCTTCCCGAGGCTGGTGTAGAGCCAGGCGAGCGCCGGGCTGAGCAGGAAGATCCAGATGGGATTCAGGTCCTGGACCTGCCCCGCCGGCACGTGATAGCCGAAGAAGTCGAGGTTCACGTTGCGCAGCGAGAAGAGCGTCAGCGACGTCGACATCTGCTGATAGAAGATGAAGAACAGCATGCCGAGCGCCGTCAGGATCAGCACCGCGATGAGGCCCTTGCGCTCGCGCTCGCTGCCCCGCTGCATCATGACGGCGAAGATGACGAGCATGGCGATGAACCCGAGGATGACGGTCCCCTTGGCGACCGCGAGATCCTGGATGATGAACGCCACGAGCACGATGCCCACGACGATGCCGATGAGGACCAGGACCAGGCGCTTCACGACGAGCGGCTCGAAGTCCGGATCGGAGCCCACGTGCCGGAGATAGCGGCTCATCACGAAGTAGTTGAGAATGCCGACGATGAGCCCGGCCGCGGAAACCGCGAACGCCACGTGCCACCCCACCTTGATGGCGATGAGCGGGGTCGCGAACATCGAAACGGCCGAGCCGATGTTGACCGCCATGTAGTACATCGTGAACGCGCTGTCGATCTTCGCGGCGTCGCCCTCGTACAGCTTGGAGATCAGGTTGGCGGGATTCGCCTTGAAGATCCCGCCGCCCACGGCCACGATGCCCAACGCAGGGAACAGCAGCTCGGGGTGGTTCGGAATGGCCAGCCCGATGTATCCGAGGGCCAGGATGACCGCACCGAGCACCATGGTGCGGCGGGTCCCCAGCAGCTTGTCGCCGATCCACCCGCCGATTGCGGGAACGGTGTAGGCGAGGGCCGCGAAGGCGCCGAAGGTGAGGGCGGCGCGGTCGTCGGTGTACCCCAGCTTCTGCACCATGAACAGCACGATGATGGCTACCATGCCGTAGTAGCCGAACCTCTCCCACATCTCGATCAGGAAGAGGGTCGTGAATCCCCGCGTCCGCGAAGGTGCCTGCGCCGCTGTGGCCATGTTGGGTTCCTCGATCCGTGGGTAGTTGGGGGGCCGGATGTCGTCCACTATTATCCTCTGCGGAGCACCGCGGCGCCACTGCACCACCGCCCCTCATCTCCGGGAGTTCGCCATGCACGCGTTCGATGACCCGTCAATCATCCTGAGCCGGACCCGCGTCGTGGACCGCTTCCTGGGCTACGC
>JBJKRG010000226.1:0-8007 GCA_046704805.1 Gemmatimonadaceae bacterium | reverse complement strand
TGTTGTGGGGGTGGGTGTGTTCGACATGCGGCCCGGCTTTTGGGGTGCCCCCCGGGGGGGGGTTGGGGGCGTCCCCCCCCCACACCCCCACACCCACGGCATCGGTCTCACCCGGGACTACGGGGCGTGGCACCCCGGGGTGTCAGTACCCCGTGCGCGACCAGACGAGCAACACGCCGCACTGCCCGTCGGGGCGGCGGTACATCGGTGGCGTGCGCGTGGCGTCGTACAGTTCGATGCCGGCGACGTTGTCCGGGTTGATCCAGCTGATGTCGCCGTCCGTCACGAAAGCGCCGTCCACGAACACCTGCATGTAGCAGAGCGACTCGCCCTGGTTGGCGATCAGCGCGTTGGGTCCCTCACCGCGCGTGCTCACCAGGTATTCGGAGGCGAGATGCGAGCCGTAGACGATACGAATGCCCGGAAAATGCGAGGTGAGGATCTCGGCGAGGGAACGGTCGCGCTCGGCGCGAAGCTGCCGCCGGGTGAGATAGTATCCGCCGCCGGCCTTGCGTCGCGCCTCGAACTCCGAAAGGCCCTCCGCCTGGTAGTCCGTGGTGTCGGCCGACGCCTGCGCCGTGCTGCGGCTGCTCGCCGTGGTGTCCTTCTTGACGGGAGTGGTCTGGGCCCGGACCGGCGTGGCGAACAGGGCCGATACGAGTAGCGCGGCCGCAAACCCACCGGCCGCACCGACTGTCAGTCGCCTCATCATGCGCACCTCCCGTGCTTGGTGCCGCGACGCGTGACCCCTGGGCGACTCGTGTTTCGGGTCGGCGGAGGGCACGCCGGACGCCATGCCACAGGATGCGTATTTCGGATCCAATAGTCAATTCGACGACGGGCCAATCCGCGTCGATTCGTCGTCTCGCGACGGCAACCTAAGCGAAGGTGCCACGGCGAGTTGAATGCTCGATCCATCCGTCTCGACCGCACCTGCACGGATTCTGTAAGTGCAGGATCGTTACGACGTCTCTGAACACGAACGCCGCCGGAGTTCTCCGGCGGCGTTCCGAGTGCGTGAGCGCTGGGGGGGGATCAGTGAAAGATGGTACCGCCACCACCCCTCGGTACGACCGGGAAGTGCGAGGTCACGCCGGCGCCCGGGTAGAAGATTCCGGGGGGAATCGCACGCGGGCCGTGGGGCTCGCAGTGGTCGCCGTCCGCCCCGCCACCCCGCAGCACGACGCCGATGACCGGGCCCCATCCGCCGAAGATTCCGCCGCGGCCGGCGTTCCCGGATTGGCCCTCACCCGCGCGACCGGGCATCTGCGGGGAGTTGCTCGGACGCGGCATCGTTGCCACCGGGTCGGTCGCGGGCTGCTGCACCGGTGCGGCCGCCACCGTCTCGATCTGCGGGACGTTGTCGGTCTCGGCGACCGCGGGAATCTCGCTCGCCCGCAGCGTGGGGGTGGCCGAACGAATGGCGCGCAGTCCCGGCGCCCTTCTCAGATGCCGCACCTCATGCAGAGCGCTCTGGGGCGCCGTCTCCAGTTGATCGAAATTCGCCGGATTCACCGCCGGCGCTTGGAGATCGATCGTGCTCGTCGCCGCCAGCTTCAGATCACGCTGCAGGGCGGCATTCTCACGGGCCGTCTGGCGGTCGGACCGGCCGCACGCGACGAGGGTCAATGGAAGGGCGACCGCGAGGAATAGGGACTTCCGCACAACGCCTCCTGGATACCAACTGGGACGGATTGCTGCTTGTATACAATACGCGATCCCGCAAAAGCCGCAAGCGGCAGGCCGGGCCTTAACGATCCGGCGCGCCAGTTAAGTGAAATCTTCTGTCCGGATCGGGGGACGGGGGAGCGCAGGGGGTCGAAACGTCCGTCAGCCCGACGGTTCCACCGGGTCGGAACCCGCTTCGCGCGCCTGGCGCGCCACGAACACGGCCGCCAGCACGTCGTACACGAAGTGGATGCCGATGGCGATCCACAGCGTACCCGTGAGGAGCACCAGTTCCTGTTTCACGAGCGCGACGACGAAGATGATGCTCATGCTCTTGCCGCCCTGCGGGATGTGGGCGGCGGCGAAGAGCACCGCCGAGAGGACGGCCCCGGCGGCGGCGCTGCCGCTGAGCAGCGTGAGCATCGTGAACGCGACGCCCCGGTAGGCCAGCTCCTCCGAGACCGCCGCCGTCGCCGCCATCAGCGTGAAGGGCACGCCCTCGCGCAGCGAGCGCGGCATGAAGCCGAGCACCCACATGCGCTGGCGCTCCTCGTCGCTCCGGATCACGTGCGAGAGCCAGGCGAGGGCACCGAGTACGACCAGCGCCGCCCCCCCGGCCGCCAGGTCGTACGCGGTGACCTTCACCGGCTGCAGGAAGCGCAGACCCTGGAGCAGCCCCGCATACCAGGCGATGCCGAAGATCAGGAGGTGGCTCGCCATCGCGTTCAGGTGCACGTGCGTGCGCGAGCCCAGCTGCGCCGGCCCCGCGGCGGAACGCGTCTCGCGCGCCGTGCGGTAGGCGCCGTACGGGATGACGAGCGCCACGAAGACGAGAAAGAGCCAGGTGCTGAGCGCCAGTGTGTGCATGGAAGCTCCGCAGAGTACATTCTGCGCGCACCCGGCGCCACGGCCGCTTCACCCACGCGCTCCCCATGCCAGAGCTCCCCGACATCACGATCTACGTCGAAGCGCTCGAGCGCCGGATCGGCGGCCGTTCCCTCCTGCACGCACACCTGCTGAGCCCGTTCGTGCTCCGCTCGGTCGACCCGCCGCTGTCCGCCATCGAGGGACGCCCGGTCACCGGCGTGTCGCGCATCGGGAAGCGCATCGTGCTCGCGTTCGACGGCGAGATGTTCCTCGTCATCCACCTCATGATCGCCGGACGCCTGCGATGGCTGGCGCCCGGCCGGAAGCCGCCGAGGCGCATCGCGCTGCTCGCCCTCGACTTCGAGGACGGGACGCTGGTGCTCACCGAGGCGGGCACCACGCGGCGGGCCGCCGTCCACGTCGTTCGGGGTCGCGCTGCGCTCGGCACCTTCGACCGCGGGGGACTGGACGTATTCACCGCCACGCCCGAGACCTTCGCCGAGCGCCTGCGCGCCGAGAACCACACGCTCAAGCGCGCACTCACCGATCCCCGCCTGTTCGACGGAATCGGGAACGCGTATTCCGACGAGATCCTGCACCGGGCCCGCCTGTCGCCGCTGAAGCTCACGGGGAAGACGACCGATGCGGAAGCCGCGCGCCTCTTCGATGCCGCACGTGCCACGCTCTCCGAGTGGACCGAGCGGCTACGCCGCGAGACCGGCGACGGATTTCCGGAGAAAGTCACGGCCTTTCGCCAGGGGATGGCCGTACACGGGAGATTTCGCGAGCCTTGTCCGGTGTGCGGCACCCCGGTGCAGCGCATCCGGTACGCGGACAACGAGACGAACTACTGTCCCCGCTGTCAGACCGAAGGTCGCCTGCTCGCCGACCGCGCGCTCTCGCGGCTGCTCAGGCAGGACTGGCCGAAGTCGATCGACGAGCTGTAACGCCCCCTCCCCCCTCACCGCTTCCTCATGCCGACCCTGGACTCCGACCCCCGCCGCTGGCGCCAACTCGCCCTGCTGTCGTTCGCCGAGCTGTTCGGCATGTCGCTGTGGCTCGCCGCCGTGGCCGTCGGGCCGCAGCTCGCGGCCCGCTGGCAGCTCGACCAGTCGCAGACGGGATGGCTGGTGACGATCGTGCAGTTCGGGTTCGTGCTCGGCACCGCGTTCGCGGCGCTGCTCAACCTGGCCGACGTGATCCCGTCCAAGCGGTTGTTCGCCGTTTCGGCGCTGGTCGGCGCCGTGGCGAACGCCCTGCTCGTGCACGCCCCCAGCTACGGCAGTGCGCTGGCGCTGCGGCTGGTCACGGGCTTTGCGCTCGCCGGCGTGTACCCGCCGGCCATGAAGATGATCTCGACCTGGTTCCGCTCGCAGCGCGGACTGGGGATCGGCACGATCGTGGGCGCGCTCACCATCGGCAAGGCCAGCCCGTACCTCGTGCACGCGTTTCCGGGCGCCGGGGTGGCCGGCGTGCTGTATACGGTGAGCGCGTTCGCCGTGGTCGGCGCGGCGATCGTGACCGTCGGGTACGACGACGGACCGTATGCGTTTCCGGCGCGTCCGTTCTCCTGGTCGCTCGTGGCGACGGTGTACCGCGAGCGCGAGTGGCGCCTCGCGATCGGCGGGTATCTGGGGCACATGTTCGAGCTGTACTCCATGTGGACGTGGGTGCCGGTGTTCATTGCCGCCAGCGCCGCCGCCAGCGGCATGGCGAGCGGCGCCCGCACGACATCGATCGCCTCGCTGGTGTCGTTCCTCGCCATCGCTGCCGGCGGCGTCGGATGCGTGTGGGGCGGGCTGATCGCCGACCGGCGAGGACGTGCCTGGCTGGTGACGGTCGCGATGGCGGCCAGCGGAAGCTGTGCGCTGCTGATCGGGCTCACCTTCGGCCGCACGTTCTGGCTCACGGCCGCGGTGGCGGTCGTGTGGGGATTCTTCGTCGTCGCCGATTCGGCGCAGTTCAGCACGCTGGTCACGGAGAGCGTGCCGCCGCACTCGGTCGGCACGGCGCTCACCATGCAGACGTCGCTCGGCTTCCTGCTCACGATGGTGTCCATCCAGCTCGTGCCGCCCGCAGAAGCCGCCGTCGGCTGGCGGTGGGCATTCGCCATCCTGGCGCTCGGTCCGATCTGGGGAATCGCGGCCATCGGACGGTTCGTGAGAGCGCGCCGCACGGCGGGAGAGGTCGTGTAGCATGGGACCGGCCGGGGGCGGCATCGCGAAGTCCGCCATTGCCCGCATCGTGCGTCGGATCCAGTTTGCACCAATGCATCGACGGCTCGTGCTGTTCGCACTCGCGCTCGCCGTCTGCCCACCGGCCGGTGCGCAGCGAGGGCCCGCGGCACCGCCGGCGCGCGTGCCGATCCTGATTCGCGACGTGACCCTCATCGACGGCACCGGCGCTGCACCGAGGGCCCATACCGACCTGCTGCTGCGCGACGGACGCGTCGCCGCGATCGGCGCGACGGGTACGCTGCGGGGCCCGATGCCCGACTCCGTGATCGACGGGCGCGGGCTCTACGCCATGCCGGGACTGATCGACGCCCACGTGCATCTGGGCACCGGGCCGTGGCGGGAGCGGGCCGAGGCGCTCCGCTTCGCGCTCCGCGGGGGCGTCACCTCGGTGTTCGACTTGGCCGGCGACGCGCGCGCCACGGGCGACCTGCAGCGGGCGGTGCTCGCCGGGCAGATCTCCGGGCCGCACATCTATTATGTAGCGCTCTTCGGCGGTCCCGCGTTCTTCACCGATCCGCGCACCATCGACGCCTCGCGCGGCTACGCGCCGGGCACGGCGCCGTGGATGCAGGCGGTGACCGATACCACCGACTTCCGGCACGCCGTGGCGATGGCCAGAGGCACTGGCGCGGTGGGGATCAAGCTCTACGCGGCCCTCGACTCCCTGGAGGTCACCCGCGCCACGGTCGAGGCGCACCGGCAGGGGCTGCGGGTGATCGCGCACGCCACGACGTTCCCGGGGCTGCCGAGCGACCTCGTGTCCGCCGGCGCCGACATGCTCGCCCACACACCGTATCTCGTGTGGCAGGGCAGTCCGCGCACCGCCGACTACCCCGACCGCGCGAAGGGCGACTTCCTCCACGTTCCGGCCGACGGCCCGGTGATCGGGCGTCTGCTGGAGTCGATGCACGCACGGGGCGTGGCCCTGAATCCCACGCTCTGGGTGTTCGCCGAGGCGGAGCCGCCGGACTCGGTGAGCCGCGTGCGCGCGCCGTGGATGTACGCGGTGACGCACCACGCCGCGCAGCTCGGCGTGCGGATCGTCGCCGGCACCGACGGCATGGATGGGGTGCAGGGCGATTCGCTGCCGGCGCTGCATCGCGAGCTGGAGCTGCTCGTCACGAAGGCCGGCCTCACGCCGCTGCAGGCGATCACGGCCGCCACCCGCAACGGGGCGTGGGCCATCGGCATCGCCGACCGCGTCGGGACGCTCGCAGCTGGCATGACCGCCGATCTGCTGCTCCTCGCCGCCGATCCCGCCACCGACATCCGCAACACACGCTCGCTCCGGTTCGTGATCCAGGGCGGGCGGGTCGTCGCCTCGCGATGAACCGCGGCTACTGGGATGCGCAGGCGGACCACTGGGACGACGAGATCTTCAACAGTCTGCAGGAGGATCTGGACGGCGTGATCCGGCGTGCCATCCGCCGCGCCGCGGTCGAGCACGACGCGGTCCTTGATTTCGGGTGCGGCGTGGGCGGATATCTCGACGTCCTGTCGCGAACCTTCCGCCGCGTGCACGCGATCGACTGGTCGGCGCCGTGCGTGGCCCGGGCGGACCACCGCGCCGCATCGCTGGCCAACGTCACGGTGGAGCGCAACACCCGGCGTGTGCTCGGACGACTGCGGCGCCGGTTCGGGTGTGTGGTCGCGGTGAACGTCGTCATCCACCCCAGCGGACGGGTGCGGCGGCGCCTGTGGCGGGATATCCGGAGTGTCGTGAAGCGTGGCGGGAGCGGCATCTTCGTTGTGCCCGCGCTGGAATCGGCCAACTATTGCGAGCTGGTCCGGCGGCGCACTGCCCCGCGGCGCCGATCGTTGTACGATTTCCATCCACCCGTGCGGAACGCCGAAGCCGGCACGGTGTCCATCGACGGCGTGCCGACCAAGCACTATACGGGCGACGAGCTCGAAGCGACCCTCGCCCTGGCCCGCTTCCGCCTCGTCCGGCTGTCGCGCGTGGCCTACGCGTGGACCACGGAGGGCCTCCGGCCGCCGCGCCGGATGCACGCCCGCCGGCCCTGGGACTGGCTCGTCGAGGCACGGGCCTTCTAAGATTGAACACAGGACCGCTCCACCCCACGGCCGGCATTCGCCCGTCACCAGCCACGTTCAGATGAAGCTCGTCGATTCCGTTCGGACTCTGCTCCACGACCATCACCAGCGCGCCGTGGCCAGCGGCTCCGCGTCCACGCCACCCGACGACGTCGACCACGTCCACCTGGCTGCCTGTACGCTGTTGCTCGAGATCGCCCATGCCGACGGCGAGTTCACGGCGCCGGAGCGCTCGCACCTGGAATCGGTGCTGGCGCGCCATTTCGGGCTCGATGCCGAAGCCGGCCGCCACCTCATCGACCTCGCCGAGCGCGAACGCATCCGGTCGGTGGACTACTACGCCTTCACCTCCGTGCTCCAGCAGAACTACGACCTGGGGCAGAAGATGGTGCTGGCCGAGATCATGTGGGGCATGGTCCTGGCCGACGGGAAGATCGCCGAGCGCGAACAGTACCTCACGCGGAAGATCGCGAACCTGCTCGACCTCCAGCCCGGCTATCTCGCGCAGGCGAAGGCCGCCGCCAGCGACCACGGGTAGCGGGCCGCCCCGCGGAATGCCGAACCGCTGACCGCCGGACCGGCCCCGATTCAGTCCATGCAGACCTTCTTCCTGCGCCGCGAGGACTACTCCGCCACCGACAGCTGGCAGCTGCTCGACTGGTGCATGCGACGCGGCGCCGACGAGTTCAGTCTCGCATTCCTCGGGCCGCCCTACCTGCCGCGAACCGCCTGGGCCTCGGTGGACGAACTGCTCGCGCCCTTCCGGCGCCGCGTGGCCAGCGCCGGCGACCGGTGGCTGCTTACCGGCGAGACGGCCGCGGTGCTCCACGAGGTGCTCGAGGACGGCCTGTTCACCTATGCCGCGGGCCGGACCTCCCTCGAGGACCTCACCGTCTACCGCGGCGGAGAGGCGCTGATGCGGATCGTCTCACGCGAGGGCCGCGGCATCCTGCAACTCCGCGACGACGAGGAGGCGAGCCTCGAGCGCGCGGGGATCGCGTTCCACCTTCGCGCCCAGTAGCACAGATCCGGTTCGCCGAACTCGCGGACAGGGGGTAGGGGCAACTCCGGGGGCGCCACGCCGTCTTGTCGGACCGTGTACCGCCCTGCATCATGGGGCGTCGACACTCGTTCCCTTCCCGATGCGGTCCCGGAGTTCCCCATGCGCCGTCCTTCCCTC
>JBJKRG010000225.1:0-4855 GCA_046704805.1 Gemmatimonadaceae bacterium | reverse complement strand
GCGCTCATCGTCGCCCCCGCCGATCCGGTGCGCGTCGGTGCCGCGAACCGCGCCCTCGATCGCGCCGGCGTGCCCTGGCGCTTCGGCGCGCCGCGCCGCAGTCCCGTGACCGTGGAAGGTCGGGAGGTGGGCCGTGTCGAGGTCTCGTTCCGCTACGAGCTGAGCGCCACGGGAAGCGGACCTGCCGACACGCTGGCGCGCACGGGCGCGGAGCCCTGGATCGTCTCGGGTCCCGGGTACGTCCTGGTGGCTTCTCCGCTCGCTCCCGACGCCACCACGCTGCCGGTGAGCGCGGCGTTCGTCCCCTGGCTGGCGGGCATCCTGGCCGATCGCCTGTCGGGGGATCCGGGCCGCGCCCTCGCCGCGGCTCCGGCATCGCGGTTCGTGTGGCCGACCTGGGCGGACGCGATCGAGGGACTCGACGCCGCCGGCACCGCCGGGGCCGAATTCACGGCGCCGTCGCACGCCGGGACCTACTTCTTCGTGCGGAACGGCCGGCGCGTGGGCGCACTCGTCGTCAATCCGGAGCCGCGCGAGTCGCAGCTCGCCCGGTGGAGTCCGAGCGAGTTCGCGCGGCTGCTCGGCCGCCGGACCCGCGTCGTGACCAACGATGCGCGCTTCACGAGCGCGGCATTCGAGGGCTCCACGCGCGGTCCGCTCCTGGTCCCGCTGTTGATCGGCCTGCTTGTCGTGCTGGTGGCCGAAGGCGTGGCTGCCGCGCGCGGGGCCGGCGAGTCCACGGGAACGGAGCACTGATGGCGCTGGAAGTGCTGCTCGATTCGTTCGACCGGCTCAGCGCGCTCGATCAGGTGATCGGGGCGCTGCCCGCGTCGGGCGCCGCGCTCCGCGTGACGGGGCTTCGCGGGTCGAGCGACGCCGTGATGCTGGCGGCCCTCGTGCGCCGGCTGCCGGCGCGGTTCTTCACGCTCGTCGCTGAGAGCGTGCCGGAAGCCGAGCGGTGGCTGGCCGATCTGCAGACGATGCTTCCCGAGGGAGGTGTCGCCTTCTACCCACCGCGCGAAGGGTTGGGGGAGAGCGAACCACACCTGGAGATCGCGGGCGAGCGCGTGGAGACCATGGAGCGCGTCTCGCGGGGTGACGTGCGCGTACTGCTCACCACGGCGCGCGCGGTGCTCGAGCGGACACGGATTCCGGGGGCACTGCGGCGGCTGCGCCTGGAGCTGCGACGCGGCGGGGTCACGCGGCTCACGCCACTGGTGGAACAGCTCGAAGCCATGGGGTTCGAACGCGTGCCGCTCGTGGAGGACGTGGCCCAGTTCAGCGTGCGCGGCGGCATCCTCGACGTCTACAGCTTCGGCATGGCGGATCCGGTGCGCGCCGAGTTCTGGGGTGACGAGATCGTGGACCTGCGGCAGTTCGACCTGAGCACGCAGCGGTCCACGCGCGAGGTGCCGATGGCACTCGTCCTGCCGGTCGACGCGCCGGCGCTGGCCGAGAGCGCCGCCGCCGAGCGCACCACACTGCTCGCGCTGCTGCCGCCCGACACGGTGCTCGTGGAGCCGGTGGGGACGCACCTCGAGCCCGAGCTGCGGCGCACCTGGGAGGAGGCGCAGCATCACGTGGAGGTGGCGCGGCGCCGCGGCGAGGATCCGGTGCCGAGGGAGGAGCTGTTCGAGACGCCGGAACACGTGCTCGAGGGGCTGGCCACGCTGGGGGCGCTTCGCCTGGTGCCCGCCGGCGCCGACTTCGACGTCGCGTTCGCCCTGCACGACCCGGAGCCGGTGGACCGCGACATTCGCTGGCTGCGGCGATTGGTGCGCGACGGCATGCCCACGCTCATCCTGTGCGACAACTCCGGGCAGGCGGAGCGGCTCGAGGAGCTGCTCTCCGAGCACGAGGCCGCGCCGTCGCCTGCGGCGCTGGTGGTGGGCGTGCTGCAGGGCGGGTTCGTCGTTCCGCCCGCCGGCGACCGGGCGGGGCTGCGCGTGCTCACCGACCACGAGGTGTTCCGGCGCGAGCGACGCATCCGCCGCAAGCGGCGCTACGTGAGCGGCATTCCCGTGGACGGCGCCGAGCTGCATCCTGGCGACTACGTGGTGCATCTCGAGCACGGCGTCGGCATCTACCGCGGCATGGAGACCCTCGTCGTGGGGCAGAGCACGCTCGAGGTGGCGGTCGTCGAGTACGAGGGAGGCGACCGGCTGAACGTGCCGCTCTACCGCATCGACCAGCTCGAGCGCTACCGGTCGGCGAGCGACGTGAGCGAGGGCGCGCCGCCGCCGCGGCTGCACAAGCTGGGCGGGAAGCGGTGGGCCCAGCAGCGCGACCGCACGCGGTCGGCCATCCGCGAGATGACCGTGGAGCTGCTCGACCTCTATGCCCGGCGCAAGCTCGCCACGCGCCCGCCCCATCTCGCCGACACGCCCTGGCAGCGGCAGCTCGAATCGTCGTTCCTGTTCGAGGATACGCCCGACCAGCGCACGGCCACGATCGCGGTCAAGCAGGACATGGAGAGTTCGCGGCCGATGGACCGGCTGCTGGTGGGCGACGTGGGGTACGGGAAGACCGAGGTCGCCGTGCGCGCCGCGTTCAAGGCCGTGCAGTCGGGGCGCCAGGTGGCCGTCCTCGTGCCGACGACGATTCTCGCCGACCAGCACGAGCGCACGTTCACCGAGCGGCTGGCCGACTTCCCCGTCCGCGTGGCCATGCTGAGCCGCTTCCAGACGCCGAAGCAGCAGAAGGAGACCGTCGCCGAGCTGGCCGCAGGGAAGGTGGACGTCGTGATCGGGACGCACCGCCTGCTCAGTCCGGACGTGGCGTTCGGCGAGCTGGGGCTGCTGGTGATCGACGAGGAGCACCGGTTCGGCGTGAAGCACAAGGAGCGGCTCAAGCAGCTGCGGCTGGAAACCGACGTGCTGACGCTCACCGCGACGCCGATTCCGCGAACCCTGCACATGTCGCTGGCCGGGCTGCGCGACATGACGCTGATGCAGACGCCGCCGCGCGACCGGTCGCCGGTGCTCACGTCGCTGGAGCCCTGGGACGACGGGCTGATCGAGGAGGCGGTGGCGCGCGAGCTCGACCGCGGCGGCCAGGTGTTCTTCGTGCACAACCGCATCGAGACGATCGTCGGGATCGCCGACCACCTGCAGCGCGTCGTGCCGCGCGCGCGGATCGCCGTGGCGCACGGGCAGATGCGCGAGCGCGATCTGGAGGCGGTGATGCACCGCTTCGTGAGCGGCGACGTGAACCTGCTGGTGTCGACGATGATCGTCGAGAGTGGCCTCGACGTGCCCAACGCCAATACGATGTTCGTGAACCGGGCCGACCAGTTCGGCCTGGCGCAGCTTTACCAACTGCGCGGACGGGTGGGACGATCCCACCGCCGCGCCTACTGCTATCTCCTCGTGCCCGACGTCATGGACCTCGACGCGGAACGCCGGTTGCGGGTCCTCGAGCACCACACGGAGCTGGGCGCGGGCTACCGCATCGCGCTCCGCGACATGGAGATGCGGGGGGCGGGGAACATCCTCGGGCCGGAACAGTCCGGGTTCGTGCAGACCGTGGGGTTCGACCTGTATCTCCGCCTGCTCGACGAGACGGTGCGGCACCTGGTTTCGGGCGACGCGACCCCGAAACTCGTTCCCGCGGACGTGAATATGGACGTCCCACACCACCTGCCCGACGAGTACATCGGGTCGCAGGATGTGAAGCTGGACATCTACCGCCGGATTTCCCGGTTGGAGAGCGGGCACGACCTGGAAGCCCTCCGCGGAGAGCTTCGCGACCGGTTCGGCCCGCTTCCACCCCCCGCCGAAGCGACGCTGGCGCTGGCCGAATTGCGGCTCACCGGAGGGGCGCTGGGGGTGGAGAGCATTCTGGTGCGCGGCGACGAGGCGCGTATTACCTTTGATGGTTCCGCGGTGCCCCGGCTCAAGGGGCTGTCCGCAGCGTTTCACGAAGTGCAGTTCCAGGCGGAAGTCCGTCGCGCGCGACCCCTCTCGCTCAAGCTTACGCGGCTCGGCGGAGCGTCCATCCTCGACGGTCTGGCGCGCGCCCTGCGCAGCCTGGTGTGATGGGCAAGCCGCCCCCTATTCCCGGAGTATCAACCAGATGAAGACTCGGTCGCTCTTGGCAATCGCCGCCGCCTGTGTGCTGGTCGCGGGCTGCGACGGGCTCAAGGAGGCGTTCTCGGCACACACGGACGTCGTCGCCACCGCCGGCTCGCAGGAGCTGTCGGTCCAGCGCCTCGCCAACCTCATCGGCCATGCCACGCTGCAGGTTCCCCCCAGCCGCGACGTCGCCAACGTCCTCGCGGAGTTCTGGGTGGACTATCAATTGCTCGGCGAGGCGGCGGCCAAGAACGACTCGCTCACCAACAAGGCCGAGATCGACGAGGCCACGCGCGGCTACACCACCACGCTGATCCTGCGCAAGATGCAGGTCGTGGTGGACAGCATGCTCGTCAAGGACAAGCCGACCGAAGCCGGGTACGATCAGGGCCTCGACGACATCTACGCGGCGCGTCACATCCTCTTCCAGTTCCCGCCGAACGCGACACCGGCCCAGAAGGACTCCGTTCACCGTCGGGCGGAGAGCGTCCTCCCGCAGGTCACCGACAAGAACTTCGCCACCATGGCGAAGAAGTACAGCGCCGACAACAATGCGGCGCAGGGCGGCGATCTCGGCATCTTCACGAAGCAGGAAATGGTGCCCGAATTCGGCAACGCCGTGGCGGCGCTCAAGCCCGGTGAGATCTCACACCTCGTCGCCACCCAGTACGGCTACCACATCATCCAGCGGCTGCCGTATGCGCAGGTCAAGGACCGTTACGAGAAGCAGTTCGAGCAGCTCGCCGCGCGGGGCGCCGAGACGCGCTACATGGCCGGCCTCG
>JBJKRG010000224.1:0-5023 GCA_046704805.1 Gemmatimonadaceae bacterium | reverse complement strand
GGGCCACCGGCGCCGGCGGGGGCGCCCGGTGAGCGCATCGTTCACACGGCTCGCCGGCGTCGCGTGGCGCGAGTGCCGCACGGCGCGGGGCCGCCTGCTGCTCTACATGTCGTCGATCACCCTCGGGGTGGCCGCGCTGGTGGCCATCGACTCGTTCGCCGACAACGTCACGGCCTCGGTGCACGCGCAGGCGCGCACGCTGCTCGGCGGCGACATCGCGATCTCGTCGCGCGACACGTTCAGCGAGCCGGTCGACCGGCTGCTCGACACGCTGGCGCGGGCCGGCATCGGCATCGCGCGGCAGACCAGCTTCGCGTCGATGGCGGGCGGCGCGAGCACCGCCAACCCGAACATGCGGCTGTCGCAGGTACGGGCCGTCGGTCCGCGATTCCCGTTCTACGGCGCCATCGAGACGGCGCCTGCTGCGGCGTGGGACTCGCTGCAGGCCGGCCCGTACGCCGTGGTCGATTCGTCGCTGCTCGTCTCCCTGCGGCTCAGCCTGGGCGACACGCTGGTGCTCGGCAGCGGGCGCTTCACCATGATCGGCACGATTGCGAGCGTGCCTGGCGAAGTGGCGGTGACCGCGGCCATCGGGCCGCGCATCTACATCGCCCGCCGCTACCTGGCCGGGACGGGGCTGCTGGTGTTCGGCAGTCGCGCCGATGACGAAGCGCTCGTGAAGCTCCCTCCGACGATGACCCCGGGGCAGTTCCAGGGGCGCTACGGGCCGAGCCTGTTCCACGCACACGTGCGTACGCGCACCGTGGCCCAGACCGAATACCGCCTGTCCGACGCCATCGATCAGCTCCGGAACTTCCTGGCCATCGTCGGCCTGGTGGCGCTGCTGCTGGGCGGCATCGGGGTGGCCAGCGGCGTGCACGCCTTCGTCATGCGCAAGATCGACACGGTGGCGATTCTGCGCTGCCTCGGGGCGACGAGCGGCCAGGTGCTGGCCATCTACGTGACGCAGGCGGCGGTCATGGGACTCGTCGGCGCCGCGATCGGTGTGCTGTTCGGCATCGCGCTGCAGTTCGCCATGCCGCACATGCTCGCCGGCTACCTGCCCGTGGGCGTGACCGTACACCTCGCCCCACGGGCGATTCTCACCGGGCTCGGCGTGGGCGCCTGGGTGGCGCTGGTGTTCGCGCTGCGTCCGTTGCTCGGGCTGCGCAACATCTCGCCGCTGCAGGCGCTGCGCCGCGAGACCGATGCCACGGTGATGGGGAAGGTCCGGCGGAGCAGCGCCTCCGTGGTCGTTTCGCTCGCGATCGTGGCCACGGTGTTCGGCCTCACCCTGGCGCGCGCCGAGCGGTTCCGCGACGCGGTATGGTTCAGCGCCGGCATCCTGGCGGCGGTCGGCGTGCTCTGGATCATGGCCGTGGTGGTCGCTGGTGCGGCACGGCACCTGCCGCGACCGTCGTGGCCGTTCGTCCTGCGGCAGGGGATGGCCAATCTCTACCGGCCGGGAAACCAGACGCGGTCGGTGATCCTGGCGCTGGGATTCGGCGTGTTCCTGTTGAGCACGCTGTATCAGGCACAGGCCAGTCTGCTCCACCAGCTCCGGCTCCGGCTCTCGGAGCTGAAGGCGAACGTGGCGTTCATCGACGTGCAGGGCCATCAGGCGCCCGTGGTGGACTCCATCATACGCGTGGCGCGCGACACGGTGGTCCAGCGCATCCCGATCGTGCCCCTGCACATCGCCGCGATCAACGGACGCACGGCGGCGCAGCTCGTGGGCGACACCCTGGCGCCGCGGCTGGCCCAGCTTCGCGCCGCCGAACGACGGCGTTCCTTCGCCGGCCGGCGACTGCACTGGGCGCTGCGCCGCGGGTACGACGCCACGTACCGCGATTCGCTCGAGTCGTGGGAGAAGGTGGTGGCCGGCGCGTGGTTCCCCTCCGACCGCGACACGATGCCGCAGGTGTCACTGGACAGCGCACTGGCCCGTCGCGTCGGGATCGCCGTCGGCGACACCGTGACGTGGAACATCCAGGGCGTGGAGATCGCCACGCGCGTGACCAGTCTGCGCGACGTGGAGTGGTCGCGGCTGCAGCCCGACTTCCCGGTGGTCTTCCAGCCGCGCACGCTCGCGAAGGCACCGCAGCAGATCGTGTTCCTCGCCAACGCACCGAGCGAGCGCCGTGTGGCGCTGCTCCAGCGTGCCGTGGTCACCCGGTACCCCAACGTCTCGAGCATCGACGTGTCGCTCGTGCAGCAGACGGTTTCGGGGTTGCTGGCGCGCGTGACGAGCGCCATTCAGTTCTTTGCCGTGCTGAGTCTGGTACTCGGCGTGCCGGTGCTGTTCACCGCCGTGGCGGCGACGCGCCGCGAGCGGCTGCGCGAAGGCGTGCTGCTCAAGACGCTCGGGGCTACGAAGCACCAGATCGGCCGCATCATGTTCGCCGAGTACGCGCTGCTGGGGCTGCTCGGCAGTGTGGCTGGAGTGCTCCTCTCCGAGGGGAGCGCCTGGGGACTGCTGCACTATCTCCTCGGGGCGCCGTTCACGCCGGCTGTCATCCCGGCGCTCGGTGTGAGCGCCGGGATGACGCTGGTGGCGGTGGCCATCGGGATGGTGAACAGCCGCGAGGTGTTCGCGTCGACGCCGATGGCCGCGCTGCGGGAGGCGTAGGCAACGCCCGAAGGGGAATTTCTTGCCATTGGCAAGGACGCATGCTTGCTGTTCCCGGTGAGGCGCAGCACGTTTTTCCCCACCGCCCACCGCCCACCGCCCACCGCATCCCGGCGATCGCCGCCCGCCTCGTCCCATGCCCGACATTCCCCGCCGTGAATTCCTCCGGTCCGCCCTCGCCGGCGGAGCCGCACTGACCCTGCCGAAACTCACGCACCTCTCGAACGTGCTCGGCGCCAGCAGCCGTTCCGCGCTTGCCGACTCCCACATCGAGATCCGGCTCGACGAGACCATCGGCACCATCGCCCCCGAGATCTACGGGCACTTCACCGAACACCTGGGCGGGGTCATCTACGACGGTGTGTGGGTGGGAACGGACTCGAAGGTCCCGAACATCGGTGGCATCCGGAAGGCCCTCGTCGATGCGATGAAGCTGATCAAGCCGAGCGTGGTGCGCTGGCCGGGCGGGTGCTTCGCCGATTCGTACGATTGGCGCGACGGTGTCGGTCCCCGCGACAAGCGTCCCACGCGTACGAACTTCTGGGCGGACGATCCGGGGCTGCGCAACGTGCAGGGGGGACCGGCCAAGTACGACCCGAACGCATTCGGCACCGCCGAGTTCATGCACTTCTGCCAGCTCGTGGGCGCGCAGCCGTATCTGGCCGCGAACGTCCGCTCGCTTCCCGCCGAAGCGTTCGACCAGTGGGTGGACTTCTGCAACGCGCCCGCCGGCGCGACGACGTGGTCGAAGGTGCGGGCCGCGGAAGGCCACCCGGCGCCGTATGACGTGCAGTACTGGGGCGTGGGCAACGAGGCGTGGGGGTGCGGCGGCAACTTCACTCCGGAGGAGTACGCCGAGGCGTATCGGCGGTTCACCACGGCCGGCGTGCCGCGCTACGGCGACCACCTCAGGTTCGTCGCGTCGGGGCCGAGCGGCGCCGACCAGGCATGGACGCGGGGACTGTTCCAGGCGCTCGCCGAGCGGTACGCGGTGAACAGCGTGTGGGGGCTCTCGGTCCACCACTACTCGAGTGCCCCCGGTGCGGGGGCCAACGCGGTCAACTTCGACGAGCGCGGGTGGTACGACCTGCTGGCCAGCGCGAATCGCATGGAGTCGGTGATCGACACCGTGTGGACCGTGATGGGCGAGTTCGACCGGCGGCGCCACGTGAAGCTGGTGATCGACGAGTGGGGGGCCTGGCACGCCAGCCATCCCATCGAGGACCCCAGCCACCTGTTCGAATCGCAGTCGACGATCCGCGACGCCGTGGTCGCCGGCCTCACCCTCAACACGTTCAACCGCCACGCCGACAAGGTCGCGATGGCGAACGTCGCGCAGCTCATCAACTGCATCCAGTCGGTGTTCCTGGCCCACGACGATCAGTTCACGGTGACGCCGGTGTACCACGTGTTCGCGATGTACGCCGCGCACCAGGCGGCGAGCTCGGTGCGCACCGAAGACTCGGCGCCGCCGGTGTCCTGGCAGGAGAAGGACGGCACGACGTCGACGCTCTGGGGCCTCAACGGCTCGGCGTCGGTGACGGGGAAGACCGTGACGCTCACGGTGGCCAACAGCTCGATGACGGCGCCGCGTGACACGGAGGTGGCGGTGCGGGGCGGGGGACGCGTGCGCGCGGTGCAGGCGACCACGCTGACGGCGCACAGCGTGCACGACGTGAACAGCTTCGCCCACCCGGACACGATCCGGCCGACGACCGCCGACGTGCCGGTGGGAGCCGGGCCGCTGGTCTATACGTTCCCGCCGGCGTCGGTGACGAAGCTGACGCTCACGCTCGCGTAGGGCCTGTCCCGACGACGAGCCGCGCGGTGGTTCCGGCGGGCGTCGCGCCGTCCGGGACTGGAACGTCGACCGCGTCCCGCCGTAGAATGTTCAGGCCGCCCCCCTCCAAAGCCTCGCATCGTGGAGGAGTCATGACGCATCGTTTCGGACTCGCGTATCTGCCCGCCCTGCTGCTTGCCCTGAGCCCCGCGGCCGCCTCGGCCGCGCCCGGCCCGATCCATCTGCAGGACTACCGGGCGCTGCGGCGGATCGAGTCACCCCGCTTCTCGCCCGACGGGAAGGAGATCGCGTTCCTGACGGTCCGGTCGGATTTCGTCCACGATCGCAACGACGCGACGCTGCGCGTGCTGGATGTCGCGACCGGCAAGTCGCGGGCACTCGTGCGCGGGATGCGCGGCCTGGGCATGCCGCGCTGGTCGCCCGACGGGCGGACCCTGGCCTTCATCGCGACGGTCGGCGGTCGGCCCTCGCAGATCTACACCGTCCCGGCTGCGGGCGGCACGCCTACCCAGCTCGGCGACGCGCCGAACAGCGTCGAGCAATTCTCGTGGAGTCCGGACGGGCAGACGATTGCGTTCGTGACCCCGGACGAT
>JBJKRG010000223.1:0-3843 GCA_046704805.1 Gemmatimonadaceae bacterium | reverse complement strand
GGACACGCCCACATCTTGAACGATCAACGGAACAGGAGCAAGGGAAGCCGACACGGACACATCCTCGATCACCCTCGTACACTAAACTCCGGGGCGGTCGGTGTCTCACTCATATTGGCAGAGAGGGGATCGGTGGGGAAGGTCCGGAGCAAACGAGAGTTCGGCCACCTCAACGGCTCGGCCAACGTCCGCGAGACCACGACTTTCGGGAGCGCGGTCAGCCGGTCGGGGTGCTGGTCGGTCCCCTGCGCACTCATCCGGGCGAAGACTTCGTATGTGTGACGGCCGAGCAGGACGACCTGAGGGAGCGCGAGCTCGGCGGCGATCCAGGCCGCCAGCTCCGGGCCCCCGAATCCGAAATACGCGCCGACTCCCTCTCCGCCGGCATAACCGTCGGCGCTCACGAAGAGGTCAGCCGTAATTGTGCTCATGATCTCCGGCTCTCGATCGCGTCCGCTCGATCCCACCACCGGCCCGCTAGGTGGACCGCCGCGTCGCGTCGGTCCACCGCGACAACTTCACAAACCCCTGCCTGTCACGGCTGCGTCGAGCGTGTGGGCAATGCTCTCCAGGGCGCGCCGGATGGCGACGATCTGCACCACCACCCAGATCGCGAGCACCAGGGGCGCAACGGCCATGACCACCATGACGAAGAGTTGGACCGCGCCAAAGCCAGCGAACATAGAGCAGCACTCCCGAGTGAGGTTACCCGCGTCCACCTGATGCCGCGGCGCTCCACCGTGGCGTCCTACATATAGTTGTGGCGGCCGGGCATGGCCAGTCAACGGCCCTGCTGCTCCGACATATGCCGTCGTATCAGGGACCGGATTGCCGGGACCCACCGCCGCCGTGCCTGCCTGCAGCGTTCAATCGCGTGAGCTCATGCGCGATACGCTCGTGCGCCTCGACCCCCGCTCGATCGCCTGTAGGAAGCGAAGGACGAAGTAGACGACCAGTGCGAAGGACACCAGCTGCCAGAGCCAGGCGAGCCCATAGACGTTCAAGTGGCCGAAATTCATGAGGAGGTTGGGTGGAGGGTGGTCGGAAGCCTGGGGCCGGCTGGTCCGCAGTGGGGGCCGGTCACCATGGCGGCCGGCGCGAACCGGACGCCAGCCGCATCCCCAGCGGTGCCGCTGCAGCCGTGCGAGGTTCGACCACGGCTACTGGCGTCGCGAACGGGCGAACGTCGTGTCGCCCAGCAACCCCAATCGGCGCTCCCACAGGCTGTCCCGCGTTACCCGTAGGAACGCCAGATAGGCGCGGTCGTCGTCGCCAAGGTAGAGCCGCGCCGCCACGCCAGTCTGGCGATCGAGAAAGCGGATGTGAGAGCCCCCGTCCGCATCCGCCACCAGATTGATGCGCTCGGTGTTGCAGGGATTGCTGGTGCATCGAGGCGCATCGAGGCCCAGGCCCATGTTGCCACGTCCATCCAGGGCCACGCCGAAGCGTTCGTGTCCGAGGGAATCGCGAATCACCATGCCGGTCGCAGGCGAGATCCGCGGGAAATTGTCCTTGACCGGTGCACCGAGAATCACCCGGTCTCTGCCGGCCTGGTCTTCAATGATGAGTTGCCTGGTTCGGACGACGTCCCGGACCTGATTCTCCTGGAGAAACGCCGTTGTGGCGAGCCCCATCGCCAGGAGGCCGGCCGCGGCCGCGAAGCGGTATGCCCGCCGTACCTGACGCTCCAGCTTTGCGACACGCACGTTGAGGTCAGCACTCTGGAGTGGCATTTCGCCTCCTGGGGAATCGGTCGGCGCGATCGGGCTTGGGATCATGCTCCCACGGCTCGCTGCGGAGGCACGCCATCCGCCGCAGCCATTCACCCGCTAATGTGCGGCAGCCACAGGGGGGAAACAAGCCGACTCGTGGCGCCGGACGACATTAGAAGAATTAAAAGACTCGGTGGCATGGCTTTGGAGGTGTACCCAGCCGGCGAATCTGCTCGGCGTCGATCGCCCCTGACCATCCGGACCGGAAATCGGTCCGGGCGAGTCTCACCCGATTCCCGCCGCACGCGCCACCATCACGATGCCCGCAGCCACACCCACGCCTCCAAGCGCGCGTGCGATGCGGAGGCCGCTCGGCGTCAGCCGCTCCATCGCGATTGCCACCGCGGCGGCGGCCATCACGCGCAGATCCATGGCCCCGACCGCGAGCAGCCCCGCGGTGAAGCTCGCGCCGCAGCAGGTGCAGTGCATTCCCAGCCGCGTCCCGTACGACCACGCGCCCACCGCGCCGCGCGCGTGCGGGCGGTCGGCCCGGGGTGGCGCCTGCCAACACGCCAGGTGCCGGGCCTTCCACCGGCTGAGCTGCAGTGCTCCGGCAGCCGTGACGACCAGTCCGACGAGGATCGGCGCGGCATGTGCAACCGCCGGTAGCATCACCAGCGCCGTGCCGAGCGCGACTCGCGCCGGATACACTACCGCGCCGAACACCGCCCACACCCCCAGGTAGCCCACACCGGCGAGGAGGACCAGCGCGCCGGTGCGCGCCGGCCCGGCCCCCGCCACGGCCAGTCCGTATTTCCAGAGCTTCGGCAACACCGCCGGCACCATCATCGCCCCCATCATGCCGACCCAGCGCATCACGAACCCCGGATACCCGCCGAGCCATCCGTGCGCGACCAACGCCATTCCGGCCATGGGCATCGCGCTCTCCGGCATTGCCGTCATCGGCTCGCGGACTGCAGCCCGTACTCGTCACGGCGCCGCAGCCACACGCCGCTCTCGTTGCGTCCCCTGGGGGCGCGGTCGAGCCACTGATACATCCCCCAGAGCCCGTCCAGGCCGCGCGAGAAGGTCGAGTACGTGTGGTACACCACGCCGTCTTCGAGCGCGAAGGCACTCATTCCTGGCCGCTCGCGCAGGAACGTCGGGACGTCGGTCCCCGCCATCGCCGCGATCTGCGCGGCGCCACCGCTACCGCCCCCGCGCATCGCCGGCTCGCGACGATAGTTGTACTCGATGGCCCCGCCCCGCTGCTGATCGACGGTGAACGAGACATTGAAGTCGAAGTTGAACGTCGTGTCGGTCGACGACGCCCACGGGAAGCTCCAGCCCATGCGTCGTTTGTAAGCCTGGAGCTTCTCCAACGGCGCGCGCGAAACCGCCCACAGCATCACGTCGTGGTTGGCGAGATGCGCCTCGAACCCGTTGAAGCCGTCCGCGATGGAGGTGCAGGACGGACAGCCGGCCGCGTAGTCGGGCCCGAACATGAAATGATAGATGAGGAGCTGCGAGCGACCGCGGAACAGGTCGGCCAGCGACGCACTTCCCTCGTCGGTTTCGAATCGGTAGTCTTGGGCGATTCGAACCCAGGGCAGCGCCTGGCGCTGCTGCGCCACGGCGTCGCTGCGCCGGGTCAGATCCTTCTCGGCCAGAAGCAGCTCGCGCCGCGCCTCAAGCCACTGCTCCCGGGTTCCGGTCGGGTGCTTCGTCATGGTGCTCTCTCCTTGTTGGTGCGCTCGACGCGCAGGAAGACGGAGTACTTCGTGCTCGAGCGATAGACTAGGACCGGACGGCTGCGGGGTGGGAGTGACAAGTCTGGCGCGATTCCGATGGATTCCCTGATCACGGCGGCGGCCCAGGCGCTCGCGACCGGTGACCCGATCGGCGCGCTGAACCGGGTTGCCCTCCGCGAAGATGCGCCGGCGCTCGCCCTGCGCGGCATCGCGATGGCCCAGCTCGGCGACCTCGAGCGCGCCCGGCTCCTTCTGCGGGCAGCGGCCCGGGCATTCGGAACGCGGGAACCGCTCGCGCGCGCTCGATGCACCGTGGCCCTCGCCGAGGTCGCACTCGCGTCGCGCGACCTGCGCTGGCCCACCCGGGCGCTGGATGCGGC
>JBJKRG010000222.1:0-9343 GCA_046704805.1 Gemmatimonadaceae bacterium | reverse complement strand
CGCCCGCGCCGCCGGACGCCCCGTGGCGGTCTCGCTGTACGACGAGCACGGCGAGCGCGAAGACATCGGGCGGGCGTGGCGCGCCAACGGCCTGGCGTTCGTGCTCGACACCAGTGCCGCCGCGGAGGCGGCCGGCCGTACGGTGGTGGACACCGCGGCCGCACGTCGCCTGGCGAACGAGGTGGCGGGCGTGCTCGCCCCGTCGCGGCCCTCCACGGACCCGGCGGACGACTATTTTCAGTCGCTGCTGCGCTGCCCGCGGTACGCGCTGGAGCGGGCGCGGGGCGCCGTCGTCGCGTCACTTGATTCGCTATGTAACTTCCGGTAAATTCGTGCGTTATGCCATTTTCGGAGTTGCCTGAACGCGTGGCGGAAGTGCGCGCTCGGATCGACGCGGCGGTGGCGCGGGGCGGACGGGGACAGCGGGTGACGCTGGTGGCGGTGACCAAGACGCACGGGCCGGAGGCGGTGGACGCGGCGGTGGCGGCGGGCGTGCCCGACGTGGGCGAGAACCGCGTGCAGGAAGCGCTGACGAAGATGGACGCGGTGCACGTGCAGGCGCGCTGGCACCTGATCGGGCACCTGCAGCGGAACAAGGTGAAGGCGCTGCCGCGGTTCGTGCTGCTGCACGCGATGGACCGCGCGGAGCTGGCCGATGCGGTGGACGCGCTCGGCCGGTCGCTGGACCGCCGGTTCGACGTGTTGATGCAGGTGAACGTGGCGGGGGAGGCAACCAAGGGCGGCTATCCGCCCGCGGTGTGGGAGCGGGAGGCGGAGCGGCTGCACGGCCTGGCGGGACTGCGGGTGCGGGGCGTGATGACGATGGCCCCGCTGGACGCCGGCGAGGCGCTGCTTCGCGAGGTGTTCGCGGGCGCCCGGCGGGCGCGCGCGGTGTTGGGCGCCGCCGGACACGAGGCGACGGAGTTGTCGATGGGCATGTCGAACGATTACGAGATCGCGGTGGAGGAGGGTGCCACCTGCGTTCGCCTGGGCACGGTCCTCTTCGGAGCCAGAGCGCATGATTGACGAGACCTTCCATCTCACGCCGCTCGACGTGCGGCGCTACGACTTCGGCCGCGCCCTGCGCGGCTACGACCCCGAGCGCGTCGACCAGTTCCGCGAGCAGGTGGCCGAGGAGCTGGAGCGCCTCACCCGCCTGAACCAGGACCTGGAGGCCAAGGCCAAGGGGTTCCACGAGCAGCTGCGGGCGTTCCGCGAGCGCGACAAGGCGCTCAACGACGCGCTGGTCTCGGCGCAGAAGCTGCGCTCGGACATCGCCGAGCAGGCCGAGCGCGAGGGACAGCTGGTGATCCGGGAGGCGCGCGCCGAGGGCGAGCGGTTGGTGGACGAGAAGCGCTCCGAGCTGCGCCGCCTGGAGCAGGACATCGCCGGCATGGAGCGGGCGCGGCGCGGCTACATCGCGCAGTTCCGCGCGCTCATCGACCGGCAGCTCGCCGACCTCGCCGCCGCCGAGGCGCTCACGCAGCCCGACGAACCGGTGGGTCCGGTCGGGGACGCCTGACGGGCCGTCGCATGCAGACATCCGCCGTACAGAACACCCGGTCCCTGACGGCGCGGATCGGGGCCGCCGCCGACGCCATCCGCGCGCGCTTCCCACGCCGTCCCGATGCGGCCGTCATCCTCGGCACGGGGCTGGCCGCGCTCGCCGAGCAGATCGACGTCGCGGCCGCGATCCCGTACGCCGACATCCCGGACTTTCCGGAGCCCACCGTGGAGGCGCACCGGGGGCGGCTGCTGTGCGGCACGCTGGCCGGGCGCACGGTGGTGGCCATGCAGGGGCGCTTCCACCGCTACGAGGGATACGCGCTGCAGCAGGTGACCTTCCCGGTGCGCGTGCTGCACGCCCTCGGCGCGCCGGTGCTGATCGTCTCCAACGCCTGCGGCGGCATGAATCCCGACTGGCACCCGGGCGACCTGATGCTCATCGCCGACCACATCAACCTGCTGGGCGACAATCCGCTCATCGGGCCGCACGACGAGACGCTGGGGCCGCGCTTCCCCGACATGTCGGAGCCGTACGACCCCGCGCTGCGCGCCGCGGCGCGCGAGACGGCGCGCGCCGAAGGGCTGACGCTGCGCGAGGGCGTCTACGTGGCCGTGCCGGGCCCCAACCTCGAGACCCGCGCCGAGTACCGCATGCTGCGGCGGCTCGGCGCCGACGCGGTGGGCATGTCCACGGTGCCCGAGGTGATCGTCGCCGTACAGGAGGGCATGCGCGTGCTCGGCGTGTCGATCATCACCGACGCCTGCATCCCCGAGACGCTCACCCCGACCAGTCTCGCCGACGTGATCGCCGTGGCGACCGGGGCCGAGCCGAAGCTGGGCCGCGTGGTGCGCGGCGTGCTGGAGCGGTTGTGACGTCGGTGTCCGGAACCACCCGGTTCGCGGTCCTGCCCGCCGAGCGCGCCGCCGACGACCTGGAGCGCGAGGTGCTGGCGCGCTGGGAGGCGGAGGATCTGTTCGCGCGTACGCTCGCCGCCGCCGAGGGCCGGCCGTCGTTCGTGTTCTTCGAGGGGCCGCCCACCGCCAATGGGCGTCCCGGCATCCACCACGTCTTCTCCCGCACCATCAAGGATCTCTTCTGCCGGCACCGCGCCATGAAGGGCTTCCGCGTGCTGCGCAAGGCGGGGTGGGACACGCACGGGCTGCCCGTCGAGATCGAGGTGGAGAAGACGCTCGGCATCAGCGGCAAGCAGCAGATCGAGGCGCTCGGCGTCGCCGAGTTCAACCGCCTGAGCCGCGAGAGCGTGTTCACCTACCGCGGCGACTGGGAGAAGCTGAGCACGCGCATCGGCTACTGGCTGGACTACGCGCACCCGTACGTCACCTACCACAACGAGTACGTGGAGAGCGTGTGGTGGGCGCTGCAGACGCTGCACGCGAAGGGCCACCTGTACCGGGGACACAAGATCCTCCCGTACTGCCCGCGCTGCGGCACCGCCCTGTCGAGCCACGAGGTGGCACAGGGATACGAGGACGTGGAGGATCCGAGCGTCTACGTGGCCCTCGACGTCGTGACCGACGCCGACGCCGGCGCGGCCGGTACGGGGCGGCGCATCCTCGTCTGGACCACCACGCCGTGGACGCTGGTGTCGAACACGGCGCTCGCCGTGCATCCCGACCTGGCCTACCTGGAGCTGGTGCGGAAGGACGGGAAGGATCCGCGCACGGTGATTCTCGCCGAGTCGCGGGCGAAGGCGGTGCTGGGCGACGACTTCGCGACGCGCTGGACGCTGGTGCGGCTGCTGCGCGGCGCCGAGCTGGTGGGGCTGCGCTACCGCCGCCCGCTCGACTGGCTGCCGTATCCGCCCGGCGAGCACGAGATCGTGGTCGGCGAGACGTTCGTGTCGGCCGAGGACGGCACCGGGGTGGTGCACATGTCGCCGGCGTTCGGCGCCGACGACTACGCCGCCGGCCAGCGGCACGGGCTGGCGTTCCTGCAGCCGGTGAACGCGCAGGGCGAGTTCCCGGCCGACCTCCCGGTCGCGGGCGGCCGGTTCGTGAAGGACGCCGACCCGCTGCTCGTCGAGGAGCTGCGGCGGCGCGGCGTGCTCTGGAAGGCGGGGACGATCACGCACGCCTATCCGCACTGCTGGCGTTGCGGCACGCCGCTCCTGTACTACGCCCGCACGTCGTGGTTCGTACGCACCACCGACTACCGCGACGAGATGCTGGCGCGGAACGCGCGCGTGGACTGGCATCCGCCGGAGGTGGGCGAGGGGCGGTTCGGCGAGTGGCTGAAGAACAACATCGACTGGGCGATCTCGCGCGACCGGTACTGGGGCACGCCGCTCCCGGTCTGGGTGTGCGACGCCGACGACACGCACGTGGACGTGGTGGGCAGCTTCGCCGAGCTGGCGGAGCGGAGCGGGGCGCCGCTCCCGGCCGACTTCGATCCGCACAAGCCGCACGTGGACGGCTACACGTGGCGCTGCCGGCAGCGCGGATGCACGGGCCAGATGCACCGCGTGAGCGAGGTCATCGACACCTGGTTCGACTCGGGGTCGATGTCGTTCGCGCAGTGGGGCTACCCGCACCAGCCGGGCAGCCGCGAGCGGCTGGCGCAGCAGTATCCGGCCGACTTCATCGCCGAGGGCGTGGACCAGACGCGCGGCTGGTTCTACTCGCTGCTGGCCATCGCCACCGGACTCGACGACGCCCTGCCGAACAACGCCGGGCCGTCGACGCGCGACGTGACGGCGGGGGCGGCGCCCTACGGGCACGTGGTGGTGAACGACCTCGTGCTGGACGCCGACGGCCAGAAGATGTCGAAGAGCAAGGGGAACGTGGTCGATCCGTGGACGGTGATCGCCGACTACGGCGCCGACGCGCTGCGCCTGTTCCTCGTCGCCTCGGCCGACGTCTCGGTGCCGCGCAAGTTCGACGAGCGGGCGATCCGCGAGCAGGCGGTGCGCTTCCTGCTCACGCTCAAGAACGTCTACAGCGGGATGTTCGCGCAGTACGCGAACTACGGCTGGGCGCCGTCGGCGGCCGATCCGGCGCCGGCCGCGCGGCCGCCCCTCGACCGGTGGATGCTGTCCCGCCTGGCGGGGGTGGAGCAGGAGGTGGACGGCGCCCTGGAGCGGTACGACGCGACGGCGGCATCGCGGGCGCTCATCCGGTTCGTGGACGACGACGTGGCCAACTGGTACGTGCGGTCGAGCCGGGGCCGGTTCTACGACGTGGACGGCGACGACAACCGCGCCGCGTTCGCCACGCTGTACGAGGTGCTGGTCACGACCTGCCGGCTGATGGCGCCGATGGCGCCGTTCCTGAGCGACTGGATGCACCGCGAGCTGACCGGGGAGTCGGTCCACCTGGCGCCGTACGTGCGGGCCGAGTCGGAGCCCCGCGACCCCGACCTGGAGCGGGCGATGGCGGCGGTGCGCACGCTGGCGCGGCTGGGGCGGGCGGCCCGGGAGGACGCCGGGCTCAAGGTGCGGCAGCCGCTGAGCCGCATGGTGTGTGTGGTGCCCGATGTTTCCGAGCCCGAGCTGGTGCCGCTCGTCGACCTCCTGGCCAACGAGCTGAACGTCAAGCGACTAGAATTCGCGCAGACGGGAGACGCCCTCGTGACGCTGGAGGCCAAGCCGAACTATCGGAGTCTCGGAAAGAAGTTCGGCCGGCAGACGCCGCTCGCGGCGCAGGCCGTGCAGGCGTTCACCGCCGACGAGCTGCGGGCCTTCCTGCGCGGCGACCCGCTCGCGGTGGCGGCCGGCGGCGAGTCGCACGAACTGGAGCCGGACGATCTCACGATCGTGCGGCGGGCGTCGGGCGACCTGGTGGTGCAGGAGGAGGGCGGGTTCGTGGCGGCGCTGGACCCGACCGTCACGCCGGCCCTGCACCGGGAGGGGCTGGCCCGGGAGCTGGTGAGCCGCGTGCAGCGGCTGCGGAAGGAGACGGGGCTTGCGGTGAGCGACCGGATCGTGCTGTATGTCGGCGGCGATCCCGACGTGCAGGGCGCCGTCGAGGAGCACGGGCGGTGGATCGGCGGGGAGGTGCTGGCGACGCGTGTCGTTTGGGCGGAGGCAGGCGTCAACGAAGATCAGGCGACGATGCCGGCCGTGGAGATCGATGGGACCACGGCCCGGATCGCCATAACCAAGGCGGAGTAGCATGGCCACCAAGAGCGCGAAGAAGGCGAAGGGAATGACGAAGAAGCAGCTGCAGCACTTCGAGAAGCGACTGCTCGAAGAGCGGCAGCGCGCCCTCAAGGAGCTGGGGCAGTACGACGAAGCCTTCGGTGCCACCCCCCAATCGGCCGACGGCGGACTGAGCAGTTATTCCTTCCACATGGCGGATCAGGGCACCGACGCGATGGAGCGCGAGAAGGCGTTCCTGTTCGCCAGCCAGGAGGGCCGCTTCCTCTGGCACATCGACGAGGCCCTGCGCCGGCTGTACCGGTCGCCGGAGACCTACGGCCTCTGCCACTCCTGCGGCAACATGATCGGCTTCGAACGACTCGACGCGCTCCCCCACGCGCGCTACTGCATCGAATGCAAACAGCGTGAGGAAGATGGGAAGAAATAAGGCGCTGCTGTTCTGGCCCGTGCTGCTCCTGGTGACGGCCACCGATGCCGTCACCAAGATGCTGGCGCGCCGCTGGCTGCCGTTCCCGCTGCTGCCGCACGACGTGCTCGGCAACACGGTGCGGTTCACGCTCGTGTACAACCCCGGGGCGGCGTTCGGCATCAACTTCGGCATGTATTCGCGCTGGATCTTCATGGCGCTGACCGTCATCGCCCTGCTGATCCTGGCCCGGCTGTACGCGACCACGCGTCCGGGCCACACGGCGCGCCTGATCGCGCTGGCGCTCGTCTGCGGCGGCGCGATCGGCAATCTCATCGACCGCGTCACGTCGGGCATGGGGGTCGTGGACTTCATCGACGTCGGCCTGCGCACCGCCCGGTGGCCCACCTTCAACGTGGCCGACATGGCGGTGAGCGTGGGCGCGGTGTTGCTGGCGTTCGTGCTCTGGAGCGAGGACCACGCCGCGACCGCCGCCCGCCCGTCCGCGTCGTCCTCGATCGGCGACCACCCGGCCGGCGAAATCTCCTGAGCGGTCCGACATGACCGAGTCCCCGTCCAACGGCCGCCTGTTCTGGACCGCCGCGTTGAGCATCCTCGTGCTCGACATCGTCACCAAGACGCTGGCGGTGCGGTACCTGACGCCCTACGTGCCGCACGACGTGCTCGGCTCGTTCGGGCGGTTGACCCTGGCGTTCAACCAGGGAGCCGCGTTCAGCATGTCGCTGGGCCGCTACTCCCGCTACGCCTTCGGCGGGTTCGCGATCGTCGCGCTGGCGGCGGTCGGCTGGTGGGCCTGGACGGCCCGGCCGGGGGAGCGGCTCAAGGTCGTCGCCCTCGGGCTCGTCTGGGGCGGTGCCGCGGGCAACCTCCTCGACCGGGTGCGCTCCGGGCGCGGCGTCGTCGACTTCATCGACCTCGGCGTCGGCACCGTGCGCTTCTGGACCTTCAACGTCGCCGACTCCGGCGTCACGATCGGCGCCTCCCTGCTCGCCATCGCCCTCTGGATGGAGGAGCGGCACCGGTCGCAGCCGCGTGAGTGAGCCCGGGGCGCGCCGCGAACGCTTCGCCGCGCCCCCCGACGCCCCCCGCCTGGACCTGCTGGTCGCCGAACAGCTCGACCTCTCGCGCAATCAGGCGGCGACGCTGATCGCCGGCGGCCACGTGCTCGTGGACGGCCGGCGCGAGAAGGCCGCGTTCCGCGCCGAGGCCGGAGCCGTGATCGACGTCACGGTCCCCGCACCGCCGGCGCGATCCGTGGGTGCCGAAGCGATCCCGCTCACCGTGGTCTACGAGGACGACGACGTGCTGGTGGTGGACAAGCCCGCCGGCATGGTGGTGCACCCGGCCCCCGGAAACTGGACGGGCACCCTCGTCAACGCCCTCAAGGGGCGGGGCGGCGCCCTCTCGGAGGCGGCCGGTGAGGCGCGGGCCGGCATCGTCCACCGTCTGGACAAGGAGACCTCGGGGCTGCTGCTGGTGGCGAAGACGGACCGGGCCCACCGCGTGCTGGGCGCGGCGCTGTCGCGCCGCGAGATCGTGCGCCGCTACGCCGTGCTCTGCTGGGGACACCTGGCCGAGAGCCCGCTCACGGTGGACCGGCCCATCGCCCGCGACCCGCGCGACCGGAAACGGATGGCCGTGGTCGCCGGCGGGCGCCCGGCACGAACCGTCTTCCACCGGGTGGCCCGCTTCGACGCCGGCGACCTGCTCCGGGCGCACCTGTTCACCGGGCGGACGCACCAGATCCGCGTCCACCTGGCCTCGATCGGCCATCCCGTGGTGGGGGACGACACCTACGGGGGCGGGGGAGGCCGCCGACTGGTTTCCCTGCCGCCGAAGCGGCATTTTCTCCATGCAGCCTGGCTGGCCTTCCGGCACCCGGTGACCGGAGCGCCCATCGAGCTGCGTTCTCCGCTGCCGGATGATCTTCGCGCGGCGCTCGCGGCCGCCGCCGGTCCCGGGGCCGCGTTCGGCGATCTCGATCCCCTCGAGTCCCTTGGGTTCTACCGCACCGATGGCTGAGCCGCCGGAGCTCCGGACGCTGCTGTTCCGGGTGGGCCGGGCGGTGTACGGGTGCGACATCGCGGCCGTCCGGGAGATCGTGCCCGTGCGCCAGGCCACGCGCCTGCCCGGGACGCCGCCCTACGTGAACGGGCTGATCAACCTCCGGGGCACGATCCTCACGGTCATCGACCTCGGCGAGCGGCTGGAGGGCGACCGGACGCTCACGGCGGAGGGGTCGACGATCATCGTGGAGGTGGGGGGCCGGCACCTCGGCGTGGTGGTCAGCGACGTGATGGACGTGACCCCCCTGCGCCTCGAGCCGCCCCCCGAAGATCGGGTCGACGAGGTGGTCCGCGGACTGGGACATCTGGGCGCGACAGTCGTCATTGTACTTGATATGGAGGCGCTGGTCGGGCAGGTCCTGCTGTGACGCAGGGCGCGCCCGGTTCCACGGGCCGACCGCTCCGCGGCCGGCGGCCCGGACGGCCGGACCGAGACCCCGGCGGAGCGCCGCCGCCGGCGGTCGATCGATAACGGGGGAGCATGTGAGCCACACGGTGCTGATTTGCGACGACGCCATCTTCATGCGCACGATGGTCGGCGACATCCTGCAGTCGGCCGGGTTCGAGATCGTCGGGGAAGCCGAGAGCGGGGTCCAGGCGGTGGAGAAGTACCAGCAGCTCCGCCCCGACCTCGTGACGATGGACATCGTGATGCCCGACATGGGCGGCATCGATGCCGTTCGCGAGATTGTCAAGCTCGACCCTCAGGCCCGGATCCTCATGTGCAGCGCCATGGGCCAGCAGGCGCTGGTCGTCGAGGCCATCCAGGCCGGGGCGAAGGATTTCGTCGTCAAACCCTTCCAGCCAAGCCGCGTGCTCGAAGCCGTCCAGCGCGTGCTGGGATAGTCGGAGCGTTGGATACCTCACAGTACGCCGAGCTATTCCTCACCGAGAGCCGGGAGCACCTCTCGGCGGTGAACCACTGGTTGCTGGAGCTGGAGCGCGGGGCCGGCGGGGATGAGCCGGTGAGCGCGATCTTCCGGGCCGTCCACACGGTGAAGGGAATGAGCGCCACGATGGGGTACGGCGTCGTGGCGGAGCTGTCGCACGAGATGGAGAGTCTCCTCGATCGCGTGCGGCACCGGACCCTGCAGATCACGCCGGAGGTGATGGACGTGCTGTTCCGGGCGGCGGACGTGTTGGAGCAGGCCGTGGAGGCGTTGGTGGCCGGGCGCACCGGGGCGGTGCGCGCCGACGGCGTGCTGCAGCGCCTGCGGGCGATGGGG
>JBJKRG010000221.1:0-2634 GCA_046704805.1 Gemmatimonadaceae bacterium | reverse complement strand
CGAGCCGAGGGTCAGGGCGTACATGGGACTCTAGAAAGGGCGGAACCGCAGAACAGCGCCGACAGGAACGGCGCCGGCCGATAGGGCGCAGGGCCGAAGGCACGCAGGACCGAAACGGCGGGGAAATGGGATGGGGCCGAAGGCCCCCACCACTTCCCCGCCGTTTCGGTCCTGCGCCGTTTCGGTTGTGCGCGGTTGCGGTCCCGCGTGGTTCCAGTCCTGCGTAGCTTCGGCTCTGCGCTGTTTCCGCCCTTCGCCGTTTCTCAGTCCTTATACGGCGACTCCTCTTCTTCGAGCTTCTGATGCGGCTTGAGCGCCGCCAGGAACTGGGCGCCGAGGACCTCGCGTTGCCACTGCCGCAGCTCGGTGACCTCCTCCAACCCCTCGCGCGTGGTCGGGTTGCGGCGCGCCACGGCTTCGATGCGGTCCTTCGCGCAGACGACGCCGGGATCCATGTCGAGCCGGTGGGCCACGGCATCGCGCGCCGTCTTCAGGGCCGAGACGCGCGCATCGAAGTCCGGGTCGCGGTCCCAGCGCCGCCCCTTCGGAAAGCGGGGCAGCTCGGCCTCGGGGACCGCCTGCCCGCGCGCGATCGCCTCGATCACCTGGGCGCCGCGCTGCTCGATGATGCCGCGTGGCATCCCCTTCACATGGCCGAGGTCGTGTCGGTCGGTGGGACGCCGGTGGGCGAGCTCGAGGAGAGGTTCGTTGCCCACCACGCGGAAGGTGGCGCGGTCGAGCTCGGCCGCGACCCCGTCGCGCCAGCGGACCAGCTCCCGGAATACCGCCAGCTCCCGCCGGTTGAGCTCGCGCGTCCCCTTGATGCGGAGGAACGCCGTCCCCGGATCGTCCGGCGACCACCGCACGTTCTGCACGATGCCGAACTCCTCCTCGGCCCATGCCAGGCGACCGGCGCGCTCGAGGTCGTCGCGCATCCGGTCGCGCAGGTCCAGCAGGTGCATGGTGTCGTGGGACGCGTATTCGAGCATGCCCGGCGTGAGGGGACGCTGCGACCAGTCGGCCCGCTGATACTTCTTCTCCAGCTTCACGCCGAAGTAGCGGTCGAGCAGCGCCGCGAGCCCGAAGGCGCGGATGCCGAGGAGCTGCGCCGCGACGCGCGTGTCGAAGACGCGGACCACGTCCCACCCGTAGTCCTGGCGCAGCAGGCGCAGGTCGTAGTCGGCATCGTGGAACACGACCTCGACGTCGGGGCGCTCCATGAGCGCGCCCAGGCCGTCCAGCTGCGCCACGGCCAGCGGATCGATGATCGCCGAGCGGTCGCGGGTCGAGATCTGCAGCAGGTAGATCCGATCGACGTACCGATGGAAGCTCGCCCCTTCGGTATCGACGGCAATCTCCTGCGTGGTCGAGATCTCGCGCAGGAACCGCGCCGTGGATTCCGGCGTGTCGAGAAAGATGGGAGTGTGGGGGTCGGGTGGGGCCACGCGCATTCCGGTTGCAGGGTCACCTGCGGACAATCTAGCGACGCGTCGCACCACCCACCGGGGAAGACCCGAGGGGGCAGACGGTTCGGGCGTGCGGCGCGGGCATTAGATTTTTTCGCCGATGACTACCCACGCGAGCCGCCCCCGGCCCGCGCGTGCCGTGTCCGCCGCCGAACGCAGCGGCCCGGCCCGCATCGGTGCCGTGCTCTTCCGAAATCGCAGCTGGCTGCCGGTGCCGTTCATTCTCGCGCCGCTGCTGCTGCCCGGCCACCAGAGCGTCTGGCAGTGGGTGGCGGCGGTGTGTCTCATCGCCGCCGGTGAAGCGATCCGCCTGGCCGGCGTCGCGGCGGCCGGCACCGTCACGCGCCGCCGATCCCGCCATGTCCAGCGTCTCGTGACCTACGGCATCTTCGCCTGGGCCCGGAACCCGCTCTACACGGGCAATCTGCTGATCTGGATGGCCTTCGTGATCATCTCGGGCGTCTTCTGGTTCCTCCCCATCGCGTTGGCCCTGTTCATGGTGGAATACGCGCTCATCGTGCGCTACGAGGAGGGGGTGCTCGAGTCCATCTTCGGCCGTGAGTACCTGGACTACAAGGCCGAAACCCCGCGCTGGGTGCCGAAGGTGCCCGGCCCCCGGCCGTCGGGACCGATGGACTGGCGGGAGGCGTGGCGGAGCGAGACCAGCACGTTCGTGCAGTACGTCGCGCTCGCGATCGTGTTCGCGCTCAAGGGAAGATTTCTGAACTGAGAAACGGCGCGAACCACACAACGGCGCAGGGCCGGAAGCACGCGACTCCGAAACGACGCAGGACCGGAACGACGCCGGCGGATACGGCGCAGGGCCGCAACCACGTGGAAATCGGTGTGGCCTGCGGCCCTGAAATGGCGAATCGACGTCGATCCCCGCGTGAGGCTACCCTATCCGCTCCTGCTCTTCCGCCTCCCCGCCCCTGCGGTCGCGCGCTGTTGATGCCGGCGCGGTATCAGCCGGCGCCGTTGTGGCCTGCGCTGCTCGTGCCGGCGCTGTTGCTCACCGCTGTGGCCGCCCCGGCGGATTCCCTCCCTCGAACACGGTCTTGTTCTTCTCGCTATACGACTTGAGGAACACGGGCACGTCTTCCTCGGGGTAGATCGCGGTCACCGGACACTGCGGCTCGCTCCCCCGACAGTCCATGCATTCAGCGGG
>JBJKRG010000220.1:0-5266 GCA_046704805.1 Gemmatimonadaceae bacterium | reverse complement strand
GAGTGGGTCTTCCTGCCACGCGTGTTCGCCGAGGCGGTGCTGCGCGACGTGGCCGCCATGCGGCTCACCGGCGGTGGCGCGCGGGTCAACCTGGTGCGGCGCACGCTGCTGGCGACCGCTGCGGCGGTCGCCCTCGTCCTCGCCATCGGATTCACGGTTTCGTATGTCGGCAACCACGGCCTGGAGCACGACGTCGTGGCCGCCGCCCGTGCCGCGGCCTCCATTCCGGCCACGGTGGCGGATCCACCCCCGCTCGACGCCCTGCAGAAGCTCGATTCGCTGCGGGCGCAGACGGCCCGCCTGTCGAGCGCCCGGACCAACGGGCACGCCATGCACCTGGGCTGGGGCCTCTACACGGGCAACGCGATGTACCCGGCCGCCCGCAGCCTCTACTTCCGCGAGTTCCGGCGCCTCCTCTGGCAGGACGGACGGAGCCAGCTCATCGCCTCGCTGGACAGCCTCCCCGACACGCCCAGCCAGACCAGCGAGTACGGGAGCATCTACGACGCCCTGAAGGCGTACCTGATCACGACCGACCACGCCTCCGAGAGCACGCCGAAGTTCCTCACGCCGGTGTTGATGAAGTACTGGCAGGTGGGTCTGCCGGCGAACGACCCGCGCCTTCCGGTGGTGCGGCGGCAGTTCGACCTCTTCGCCAGCGAGCTCCCGTCGGGCAATCCGTACCAGGACGTCCCGGACACCGCCGCCATCGGAAAGGCCCGCGCACTGCTGCTCAAGTTCGGGAACGCCGATCGCCTGTATCAGGCGCTGATCGCCCAGGCGAATCAATCGACCCCGGCCGTGCGGTTCGACCAGGCGGCCGGCAATACGGGCGACGTCGTCCGTGATGACTCGGTCGTTCCCGGCGCCTTCACCAAAGACGGCTGGACGTTCGTGCAGAACAGTCTGAGCCACCTGGACCAACTGTTCTCGCGGGAGACCTGGGTGCTGGGCCAGACCCCGGTCACGGCACAGGATCGCGCGAAGCTCGCGAGTCAGCTCCGCACCCAGTACGTGGCGGACTACATCAGTCACTGGCGGGACTTCCTCGGCGGCGCCACCGTGGTCGGGTTCGCGAGCCCCGGCGAGGCGGCCCGCAAGCTCGCCGTGCTCAGCGGGAACGACTCACCGCTGCTCCGTCTCCTGGGCGTCGCCTCGAGCAATACCGCCGTCGGCGACAGCGCAGACGTCGGCCAGGCGTTCCAGCCCGTGCAGCTCGTCGTGCAGCCGAACGCGACGCGCTACGTGGGGAAGTCGAATCAGTCGTACGTGACGGCGCTGGTCTCCCTGCAATCGGCCCTCAGCCAGGTGGCCAGTGCATCGGGGCCGGCTCGCGACCAGGCGCTCGCCACCGCATCCACGATGGCCCAACAGGCCGGTGCCTCCGTCCAGCAGCTCGCGCAGAGCTTCAACATCGGCGGTGACGCCCAGAGTGTCGGGGCCGACGTCCAGCGGCTGCTCCGGGAGCCGGTCGCGTCCGCCCAGGGCGTGATCACGCGGCTGCCGGCGGAGGCGATGAACGCGAAGGGCCGCGCCTTCTGTGCGGGCTTCCGGACGCTGGACGCCCGCTACCCGTTCAACGCGCATGCCAGAGCCGAGGTGAAGCCCGACGCGCTGACCGCGCAGCTCCAGCCCGCGACCGGGGCCCTCTGGTCGTTCTACAACGACGCGTTGCAGTCGATCCTGGTGCCGCAGGGGCGCGCGTACGCGGCGCGGCCCGGCGGTTCCCTCCACCCGACCCGCGCCTTCGTGGCGTTCTTCAACCGCGCGGCCGAGCTGTCCCACGCGCTGTACGATGATCGCGGCAACGGGCCGCGCGTCGTCTTCACGCTGCGACCGCAGACCACCGCGCAGCTCCCCGAGATCACAGTCAACATCGACGGCAACGTCGGCCGCGTCACGCGGACCCTGGCGGCATCGCACACGTACACGTGGAACGGGCAGACGGCGCGGACGGCGCGCATCACCGCCCGCATCGGCGGCGCCAACGTCACGCTGCTCGAAGCCCAGCCCGGCCCGTGGGCGCTCTTCCACCTCTTCCAGACGGCCACCTGGCGGAACGTCGGCAACGATCGCTACGTCGTCCGGTGGAACCTGCCCGACCAGCACAGCACGTTGACCGCCGATCTCAGCTTCGCCGGCGGCACTCCGGTGTTCAGCCGGCAGTACCTGGACCAGTTCCAGTGCGTCTCGGAGGTCGCCCGGTGACGTGGCACGTGCCGTCATCCCGGGCCGTCCGGTCGTCTCTCACCCATGAGCCAAACCCCATGCCACGTCCGCAGTCAATCGCCTTCTTCGGCCTGCTCGCCCTGCTCGGCGCTGCCGGCTGTCACCACGCTGCCCCGCCGGCCCCCGAGCCGGTGCCGGCCGTGAACCGCCTCTACTATGACAACGGCGGCGGCATCGAGGACTCCGTTCGCATGGTGGTCCGCGACGCGCAGTCGCTGCGCTCCGTGTGGCAGCAGGCGACGTCGCAGCAGAGCTCGCCGCCGCCCGTGCCGACCATCGACTTCAAGCACCAGATGGTGCTCGTCGTCGCGGCAGGCCGCATGACGCCCGAGGATCAGATCCACGTCGACAGCCTGTCGTTCGCCCGGCTACCCGACGCGCAGGGGCACCTGCAGCGCGGGCTCCGCGTGGTCGTGGACGTGACGCGGGGCTGCACACCGTTCAACGCGGCCGCCTACCCGCTGGAGATGGTGCGCGTGCCGCGCGTGGACGGTCCAGTGCAGTTCGTCCAGCACGACATCAAGGCCCAGGGCTGCAACGACGGACCGTCGTCGCCGACGTCGACGAGCCTGCTGCGCACGACGGCGCCGTCCCCCAACCGGCGGCTCTGAGCGCCGGCCGGGAGCGTCGCGCAACGCGCGCTCCGGCCGCCATCCTTCTTCACCCTTCAGCGCGGGACGAACATGGCACTGATCACCTACGACACCTGGATGAAGCAGACCTCCCGGGTGGGGTTGACCCGAAGCCCCGAGCTGAAAGCCCTCGACACGGCGTTCCTGAACTACGAGAAGTTGGGAACGGCCGCCGCCAAGCAGGCGCTGGAGTCGGCCCTCGCGGCGTGGAAGCGCAAGCAGGGCCCCGGCGACGCCTGGCGACGCTCGTCGCGGAACCGGAACCGGGCCGCTGACAAGCTCACCGCCCTGCTGGAAGGCCGGGGGGACGACGACACGGCGTTCGGCGCCGGGCGCGTGCCCGACTTCATGCACGAGGAGCTGGTGAACGCCCGACTCGGCGTGCTCTACCTGTTCAGCCGCCTGAGCGTCGCCCCGGGAGCGTTCAGTCTGCTGCTCGACGGCGGCCTCGACATCGCGTCACAGTCGATGAAGATCGCGGGAACCCCCGACACCGTGCGGAGCAAGTTCGAGGACGCGAGCAAGGGGAAGGACATCGTGGGGAAGATCGGTGATTCCCTGGAGAATCGGCTCGTGCCGAAACAGCACGCCCAGAACGTGTTCCTCCCGGCCGGCGCGAAGCCGAGCATCGAGGCCGGTCCGACCGCCACGCTGGTCACATCGGAACAGATCCTCGCCGATGCGCAGCGGGCGGAGGCACTCGCGGCGCGCCCCACGGTGCAGAAGATCCGGGACAAGATCCGGGAGTGGTTCGACCTGTTCGTCGAGAAGATCATGGACACGCTGCGCGAGAAATTCGGCACCATCGAGGGCGTGGCCGGGACCATCAAGCAGCTCGTGACCGCGATCGTGAATCTGGTCGCCGCCACGGCCGCTCCGTTCGTCTCGAGCGGACTCGAGATCGCCCGGGCCATCGGCAAGACCCTCGACGCGGCGATGACGCGCTTCCGCGCGTGGAAGGAGGGCCGGGACGTCGAGGTCGCGCAGGGGCACCCGGCGGCCGTCGTCGATTCGATCCTGCGGGCCATGACGCTGAGCCTGTTCGACGGGCTGTACCGGATGCTGAAGGGAGCCGCCGCTCTGGCCATGGACATCGTGGGCTTCGGCGCCGGGGGACTCGTCAACCTCCTCATCAGCGCCGGCGAGCTGCTCATCAAGTTCATCTGGCGGATGGTCGAGACGGTGCGGTTCAATCGGTTCTGCCAGCAAGCGGGGCGCCACTGGGCCAACCAGGGCTCGCCGGACGCGCTTCACCGGCAGCCCTTCGCCTTCAGCGAGTGGTACCGTCCCAACGCGCTGTCGCTCCCCCTGATCGCCGTGCTCACGCTCAATACCGGCATCTGCGGCGACAAGATGCGGTATCTGACGATGTTCAAGGCGGGCGGCACGACTCCGATCTCGTCGGATGCGTTCCGGAACGGGGTTCGGTTCCTGGACAATCTCAAGCCGTGGGGTGCCAAGTATCTGAGGGAGAGCGGCTTCAAGATCCGATCGGGCGGCGACGTGCTGGTGGATCGGCTGGTCAACAACTTCGCCTCGTCGCACAGCAAGGAAGAGACGGCGTTTGACCAGGTGTTGAAAGTCGTGACGGCCTGAGGAGGGGCCGGCCGTTCGGCGGAGGGCCCTACTCGGATTGCAGCGCGACGAGCGGCCCCACGCGGGCGGCCCGCCGAGCGGGGAGCAGTCCGGCCATGAGCGCGCTGACCGCCAGCACCACGACGGCGACCGTGATCGAGAGGGGATCGAACGGGCCGACGCCGTACAGCTCGCTCCGCAGGAGCCGCGCGCCAAGGAAAACGAGAGGCGCACCCGCGACGACACCGAGCGCAAGCAGCCGGACGGCGTCTCGGAGCACCAGCCGCACGATTTCTCCTGGCTCCGCCCCCAGCGCCATCCGCAACCCGAATTCTCCCGTGCGGCGCACGGTCGCATAGGACAGGACGCCATAGAGCCCCATCGCGGCCAACAACAGGGCGAGCAGACCGAACCCGGTCACGAGGCGCGCCATGAGGATGTCCTGGCGCATCGAGTTCCGCGTGAGGTCGGCCAGCGGCGTGGGGCCGCCCACGCGCAGCGCCGGCTCGGCGCGTTCCAGGACGCGCCGAACGGCTTCGACGAGCCGGGCCGGATCACCGGTCCTCCGCACTTCGAAATTACCGCCGCCGCCGTGCTCCCACATCGGGATGTACAGGCGCAGCCGCGGCGTCCCGCGGAGCGCGTTCTCGTGCACGTTCGCGACCACGCCTACTATACGGTATGAGGGGCCGTCACGCGCCAGGGTCTTCCCGATCGGGTCGGCGTTCGGGAAGAATCGTTTCGCGAACGCCTCGTTGACCACGGCCACCCGCCCCGGATCGCCCATGTCGGCGGTGCTGAGATCACGACCCCGGACCATGTGCCCACCG
>JBJKRG010000219.1:0-5528 GCA_046704805.1 Gemmatimonadaceae bacterium | reverse complement strand
GAGCCCGGGCTCGCGCTGTCGGACCGGGCCGCGGGTGCGGCGCTGTACGGCGACGCGGCGGCGCCGCGGTACCGCGTGACCGCGCGACCGTGATCGCCGCGTTCGAGGCCGACTTCCTCGGCACGATGGAGGGAGCGGTGCCGGCCATCGCCGGATTCGCGCAGAACCGCCGGCCCGAGAAGCCGGGCGACGCCATGAGCCGGCTCTACGCGCTCGAGAGCCGCCTGAGCCTCACCGGAAGCAAGGCCGACGTCCGGGTTCCGCTGCGGCCGTCGACGGCGGCGGCGGTGGCATTCTCCGTGGCCGGCGTGCTGCACGACCACTACGGCGTGGCACTGCCGGCCGGCCTCGCGCCTGCCGTGGTGGCGCCGTTCACGATCGAAACCGTGAGCGAGCTGCACGGCGTGGATCCGGCACTCATCGCCGTCCTTGCGGGCGACCTCGCCCGCGCCGGAAACAGCGGGCTCGTGCTGGCGGGGCCGTCGCTCCCGGTCGAGGCGCATGCGGCGGCGGCGCTCCTCAATACGATGGGGGGCGCGGAGGGATATACGGTCGACTCGGCGTACGCCGCCGATCCGGTCTCCCTGGCGACGCCGGCGGAGATGGCGCAGCTCACGCGTGATCTGGCGTCGGGGAAGTTCGCAGCCGCCGTCTTCTGGGAGGTCAACCCGTCGTTCGCGGTGGCGGGCGCCGAAGCGTTCAGTGGCGCGCTCGCCCGCGTCCCGCTCAAGATCCGGCTCGGACTGCAGGATGACGAGACGGCGGCGCAGTCCGACGTCGTGCTGCCGGTCAACCACTGGCTCGAGAGCTGGAACGACTTCGAGCCGTCCACCGATCTCCTGAGCCTGCAGCAGCCGTTGATCCGTCCGCTCTACGAGACCCGGCAGGGTGACGAGATCCTGCTGGGCTGGGCGAAGGCACTGGGCAACCCGGTGGAGACGGACTACCGCACCTATCTCATGGCGCGGTGGAAGCGCGACGTGTACCCGAAGGGAACGCCGGCGAGCTTCGATCAGTACTGGGTGGCGGCGGTGCACGACGGCATGGTGCGGCGCGAGGCGCGCCCACGTCCACCGCGACGGCTGAAGCTGGATGTGGTCGGTGCGGCGGCGCGCACCGCGGCTGCCGTTCCGCAGGCGGCCGGATTGGAGCTGCTGCTCGAGCCGGACCTGCGGTTGTGGGACGGCCGGTACGGCAACAACGGGTGGCTGCAGGAGCTGCCCGAGCCGGTGACGAAGGTGAGTTGGGGCAACTACCTGGCGCTCTCCGGCGCCGACGCGGAGCGCCTGCACGTCGCCGACGGCGACATGGTGTCGGTATCGGCGGGTGCGCGGTCGGTGGAAATGCCGGTCCTCGTGCAGCCGGGCCAGGCGGTCGGCGCCGCGGCGGCGACTCTCGGGTTCGGCCGCAGCGGCGGCGTGTCGGGCGGGCGCGGGGCCAACGTGTTCTCGCTGGTCGCCGACGACGGCTCGACGCCGTTCTTCCGGCCCACGGTGCACGTCGCGCGCACCGGGCGGCGGGATCCGCTGGTGCGCTCGCAGACCGAGTTCAGCGCCCACGGCCGCGACATCATCCGCCTGTGGACGATGGACGAATACGCCAAGCACGCGGGCCCCCCGGCGGGGTCGGAGCCGCAGGCGACGCTCAACGATCCGCTGCGCTGGCCCGAGCACAAGTGGGGCATGGCCATCGATCTCACGGCCTGCGTGGGCTGCGGGGGCTGCGAGATCGCCTGCCAGTCGGAGAACAACATCGCCGTCGTGGGACCGGAGCAGGTGGCGCGCGGCCGGATCATGCACTGGATCCGCGAGGACGTGTACTATCTCGGCCCGGACGAGAACCCGCAGGTCTCGCACACGCCGATGCTCTGCCAGCAGTGCGACGACGCGCCGTGCGAGCCGGTCTGCCCGGTGGCGGCCACGCAGCACAGCGACGACGGACTCAACGAGCAGATCTACAATCGCTGCATCGGCGTGCGCTACTGCGCCGCGAACTGCCCGTACCAGGTGCGGCGCTTCAACTTCTTCGACCTGACGAGCACGATCACGGACCCGCTGGATCTGGCCTTCAATCCCGAAGTGACCGTGCGGCCGCGCGGCGTGATGGAGAAATGCACGTTCTGCGTGCAGCGCATCCGGAACGGCGTGCAGATCGCGAAGGACGAGGGCCGTCCACTCCGCGACGGGGAGATCCAGCCGGCCTGCGCGGCGGCGTGTCCGGCCGACGCGATCGTGTTCGGCGACCTGAAGGACCCCAACAGCCGGGTCTCGAAGCTCTCCCGCAGCGATCGCGGATTCAAGGTGCTCGAGGAGCTCGGCACGCGGCCCGCCATCACCTATCTCGCCGAGCTGCGGAATCCATCGGCGCCGCCGGCGGAGGATCCCCATGACTGAGGCCACCCTCCCGGCCGCCCTGCAGCTCGAACCGCTGGTGCAGGGCGACGTCACGCTCGGTGGGCTCGACGACCACGTGCGCAGCTGGACGGAGCGCAAGCCGCCGCGCTCGTGGTACATCGCGATCTCCATCACCAGCGCCGTCGCCCTGATGGGCTTCAGTGCGATCGCCTACATGCTGTACGAGGGGATCGGCGTGATCGGGAACAACGTGCCCGTGGTCTGGGGCTTCCTGATCATCAACTTCGTGTTCTGGGTCGGCATCGGGCACGCGGGCACGCTGATCTCGGTGATCCTGTACCTGTTCCGCCAGCGGTGGCGCAACGCCATCGCGCGCATCGCCGAGGCGACCACGGTGTTCGCGTTCGTGTGCGCGATGATGTTTCCGGCCATCCACGTGGGCCGCCCGTGGCTGCCCTACTGGCTGATCCCCTATCCCAACCAGCGCGGCATGTGGGTGGACTTCCGCTCGCCGCTGATCTGGGACGTGTTCGCCGTCCTGACGTACTTCAGCGTCTCGCTCCTCTTCTGGTACCTGGGCCTCGTGCCCGACTTCGCCAACCTCCGGGCCCGGGCCAGCAGCAAGGTGAAGCGCGCCGTCTTCCGGCTGCTGAGCTGGGGATGGGTGGGGAACGCGAAGCAGTGGGTCCACTACGAGAAGGGCTACCTGCTCCTCGCCGGCATGACCACGGTCCTGGCGCTCAGCGTACACAGCATCGTGTCGATGGACTTCGCCTCGTCGATGCTGCCCGGCTGGCACATGACGATCTTCCCGCCGTACTTCGTCGTCGGCGCGGCCTTCTCGGGATTCGCCGGCGTCGTGCTCGTCTTCGCGTTCGTCCGCAAGGCGATGGCCCTCGAGAACTACGTCACGATGCGGCACATGGACCTGTTGAACCGCATGGTCCTGTTCCTGTCGTGCGTGATGGCCTACGCCTACCTGATGGAGGGGTTCACGGCGTGGTACAGCGCCGATCCATTCGTGAAGTACATCTTCGCGAACTACGTGTTCGGCGATCAGTGGTGGGCCGGCTGCCTGACGATCTTCCTGAACTGCCTGCTGCCGCAGCTGCTCTGGTTCCCGAAGTTCCGGCGCTCGATTCCCGTGATGGTGGTCGTGTCGGCCGGCGTCACGCTCGGCATGTGGATGGAGCGGTACACGATCGTCATCCTGTCGCTCCACCGCGGCTACCTGCCGTCGTCGTGGGGCAACTACCTCCCCACACCGATCGATTTCGCGATCCTGTTCGGCTCCGTCGGTCTGTTCCTGACGCTGCTGCTGCTGTTCCTGCGGAAGCTGCCGATCATCGCCACGTGGGAAGTGAAGCCCGACATCGTCTACTACCAGAAGCAGCGCGCGGAGGCCGAGCATGCCTGACACCGTCTTCGGCGTCGTGGGCCTGTTCGAGAGCGCCGACGCGCTCCTCGCCGCGATCCCCGCGATCAAGGCGCGGGGGTATGCGAAGCTGGAGGCCTACACCCCGTATCCCGTGCACGGCCTCGACGAGGCGCTGGATCTGCCGAAGTCGAAGCTCGGCGTGCTCGTGTTCCTGATCGGGAGCATCGCCGCGCTCGCCGCGTTCACGTTCGAATGGTGGACGAGCACGGTGGCCTACCCGCTGCGCACGGCCGGGAAGCCGTACAACGGCTGGCCCGGGTGGGTGCTGGTGATGGTGGAGTCGACGATCCTGTTCTCGACGTTCACGGCCGGCATCGGGATGCTGTTCGCGTTCAACAAGCTGCCGTACTTCGGCAACCCGATGCTGAACAGCAAGGCGGTGGCGGAGATCACGCGCGATCGATTCGCGCTGCTGCTGATGCCGGTGGACGGCCGCCTGGACACGGGCGCCGCCGATGCGGCGCTCCGCGCCCTGGGCGCGGGATCGATCGAGGTGGTCTACGAGCCCGATTACCGGCGGCCGGGCGTCGCCTGGTGGCTGCGGACGGCGGTGGCGATCGCCGCCGCGTGCGTGGTCGCCGGCTACGGCACCGCGTGGGCGATCCGGACGTATCCCACCGTGAAGCCGATGGTGAACATGGAAGTGCAACCGCGCCTCGATGCGCAGGCACCCGACGCGTTCTTCGCCAATGGCCGCGGCATGCAGCGGCCGCCGGCCGGTACGGTCCCCCGCGGCTACATGCCGATTCTCGCCGCCGACCCCGAGACGGGGGGCAAGCGGCTCATCGATCCGCTGCCGGTGACCCTGCCGGTCCTCGAGCGCGGGCGCGCGATGTTCAACCTGCACTGCGCGGTGTGCCACGATCGGTTGGGCACCGGCAAGGCCTGGCTCGACAGCGCCTATGAGGCCGTGCCCGTCGATCTGCAATCGGCGCCCATTCGCAGCGACGCCGACGGCTACCTGTACTGGGTGATCTCCCAGGGCATCCGCACGATGCCGGGATACGCGGCGGACATCTCGCAGAACGACCGGTGGGCCATCGTTCGTTATATCCGGGCGCTCCAGCGTTCGCAGGATGCGCCGGCGAGGGATCTGAAATGAGCATCGCCATCGAGCCCCGTTCGCCGGTGGGCATTCCGGCGCCGAGCCGGTCGCTGCCCGGCGGCTCCGCGACCCTGTGGGCGCTGCTGAGCGTCGGCGCGGTCGGCATCGCCATCACCTATCTGGTCGACGGCGCCGAGCGGTTCTGGACCAACTGGCTCCTCTGGTTCGTGATCGTCGTCTGCGTGGCCCTCGGTGCGCTCTTCATCGTGGCGCTGCAGCACATCACCGGCGCCACCTGGAGCGTACCCCTGCGCCGCGTGCCCGAGCGCCTGGCCGCGCTCACGCCGTGGCTCGTGCCCGTCGGCTTGATCGCCCTGTTCTCCCTGCCCGTGCTGTTCTCATGGACGCAGCCGGGAGCCGCGGCCAATCCCGATGTCGTCATGAAGGCGTCGTGGCTCAACTACCCGTTCTTCATCGCCCGGCTGGCCGTCTGTGTGGCCGTCTGGGTGCTGTCGTACCGGATCCTCGTGACGGGATCGGTGCGCCAGGACCGCACCCGGGATCCGGCCGCGACCGTCAAGCTGCGGCGCTACTCGCCGGTGTTCATGGTCCTGCTCGCCCTGACGCTCACCGCCTTCGCTTTCGACTGGGTCTCGAGCCTCGAGGCGTCGTGGTACAGCGACATCTTCGG
>JBJKRG010000218.1:0-10092 GCA_046704805.1 Gemmatimonadaceae bacterium | reverse complement strand
TTAGGTCCCCCATGCGCCACACCGGCCCGAGGCCCGCCCGGCCTGGGGGGGGGGCGAAATGGCCCCCGGGAGGGGGGGGGCCCCCCTCGCCGCCGGCGCCGACGGCGTCATCATCGAGGTACATCCGACGCCAGACCGCGCGCTCTCCGACGGCGCGCAGTCGCTGTATCCCGAGCAGTTCGCCCGGCTGGTGACCGAGATCCGGGCCATCGCGGCCGCCATCGGGCGGCCCGTGCTCCCGACCCCGGGCACCGCCCCCATCTCCGTCGGGTAGGAGCAGGGGCGGCCGCGCCCGGTGCGCGGCCGCTCCGCCGGGAGTCCCCATGCCCTTCCGTTCCATCGTCTGCGTGCTCGCCGCGCTCGCCGCCGCGGGGCCGTCGCGCGTCGCGGCGCAGAGTGTCACGCCCGATGCCGCGGCGCGCGCCGCCGTGCATCACGCCGTGCAGGTGTGGGGGCGGGTGCACACCGTACGCGCGACCTTCGAGCAGCGGGTCACCAACGCCCTCACCGGCAGCTCGGCCGACGCCCACGGGGAGTACCAGCAGGAGCGCCCCGGCCGCCTGGCCGTGCGCTTCCAGGACCCCGACGGCGACGCGATCGTGGCCGACGGCAAGTACCTGTGGCTGTATCTGCCGAGCGGCACCCCGGGCCAGGTGATCCGCCAGCGGGAAACCGCTGCCGGCAGCGGCACCGTGGACCTCACCGGCCAGTTCCTGGACGACCCGTTCACCCGCTACACGATCACCGACGCCGGCGCCGACACGGTGGACGGGCGGGCGGCGCGGGCCGTCGTCCTCGTGCCCCGGCCGGGCGGGCCGACCGACTTTTCGCGGGCCAAGGTGTGGATCGACGATGGCGATGGGTATATTCGCCAGTTCGAGGTATCGCAGACCGACGGCGTGATGCGGCGCATCCACCTCACGGCCCTGCACGTGAACGTGCCGGTGAGCGCCGCGGCGTTCCGATTCGTCGTACCCAGGGGTGTGCGCGTGGTCGACCGCTGACCGCGCCGGGCCCCCGCGCGCAACCGCAAACCGGAGACTGATTCGTGGCTCGCAAACAGACGCAATCCCGCACCGGCGGCCTCGAGGCCCGGCGCGGAGCCGGGACGATGAACTGGGTGCTGCTGGTGGTCGCCGTGGCCCTCGTCGCCACGATCGTCGTCGCCAACAACCGGCGCAGCGCGACGCAGCAGCAACTCCAGCAACAGCAGACGGCCCTCCAGCCCCCCACCCCGGTGCCCGCCGCCGTCATGGACGACTTCACGGGCATCCCGGCCGCCGTCTGGGAGCGCATCGGCACGACCGGCGCACGGCCGCCCATCTACGTGGGCGATCACGACATGGCAGGCAACAAGCCGGTGGTGCTGTACATCGGGGCGGGCTACTGCCCCTACTGCGCGGCGGCGCGCTGGTCGATGATCGCGGCGCTGGCGCGGTTCGGCACCTTCTCCGGGCTCACGTATTCCAAGTCGTCGGCCTCGGACGTGTACCCGAACACACCGACCTTCTCGTTCTACGGCAGCCGCTACACGAGCCCCTATCTCGAATTCCAGTCGGTGGAGCTGGAGAGCGACGTGGAGCTCCCGAACGGGCAGTACCAGAAGCTCGACACGCCGACCCCGGCGCAGGAGGCGCTGATCGACAAGTACGACGCGCCACCCTATGTGCCGCAGTCCGCAGCGGGCGGCATTCCCTTCGTGCTCGTCGGCGGCCGCTTCATGTGGGGGGTGGGATACCTGCCCGACATCCTGGCCGGCCGCAAGCAGGCCGAGATCGCGGCGACGCTTCCCCGCGCGTCTGACGCCGCCTCCCAATCGATTCTCGCCAGCGCGAACGAGCTGACGGCCGCCATCTGCGCCCTCGACGGGCACCAGCCGAAGGACGTGTGCTCGAGCCCGGCGATCGCCGCGGCCATCAAGGGACTGCCCGGCAAGATCCCCTGATGCGTCTGCGCTCGTACGATCGCCTCCGGGCGGGCCTCGCGGCGGCCGGGTTGCTGATCGCCGCGTACCTCACGCTGCTGCATTACGACACGAGCGTGCCGTTGGTGTGCGGCAGCGGCAGGGGATCGGTGGTGAACTGCGAGCGCGTGCTCGACAGCCCGTCGTCGGTCGTGCTCGGGGTGCCGGTGGCCGCGTGGGGGCTGCTCTGGTTCGTCGTGGCGCTCGGCGTCGCCGTGGTCGCGCTTCGAGCCGGCGAGTCGGGAGCGTCGCCCTCGCTCCGCGTGGCCGCCTTCGTCTGGGCACTCGTCGGCACGCTGTCCGTGCTGTGGCTCGTGTACCAGGAAGTCGGGGTGGTGGGAAAGATCTGCGCGTGGTGCACGGCGGTACACGTGCTGGTGCTGGCGATGCTCGTCGTGGAGGTCCGGAGCTACCCGCTCCGTGCGGCGGTTCGTCCGTCGCCCTGAGCGACGGGACGCGTCACGCCACGTCCAGCCGTGCCCGCACCACCGCCTGGATCCGGGCGAACACCTCGTCTTCCGAACCCGTCGCGTCGACGGTCACGATCGGCCCGCATTCGGGGTGCGCCGCCTGCCACTCGGGCTTCGCGAACGACGCGAACGCCTCGGCCACCCGGCGATGGAAGGCGTCCTCGTTCCGTTCCATCCGGTCGCGCTCGCCACGCCGGGCCGCCCGCGCCAGTCCCTCGGCCACCGGGAGCGCCAGCAGGAGCGTGAGATCGGGCACCAGGCCCGCGGTCGCCACGGCGTTGGCCTGCCGCACTTCGGCTTCGGGGAGGCCGCGGCCGGCGCCCTGGTACGCGTAGGTCGAGAGGAAGAACCGGTCGAGCAGCACCACGTGGCCCGCCTCCAGGGCCGGCCGGACGAGCGCCTGCACCAGCTGCGCCCGCGACGCCATGAACAGGAGCGCTTCGGCCCGGGGCACGATGTCCGACTTCGGATCGAGCAGGATCCGCCGGATCTCGTCGCCGAGGGGCGTGCCGCCGGGCTCGCGGTGGGCGTGCACGACGCGTCCGCCCGATTCCAGCCACGAGGTGAGACGGCGGAGCTGCGTGGACTTGCCCACGCCCTCCGCCCCCTCGAAGACGATCAGCGGCCCTCGCGCCATGTCACCCCAATACGATGATCGGACTCGCGGCGCCCTTCTCGATGCCGTCGAGGATCCAATCGTTCACCTTCGCCATCGTCTTGTCGAAGTTCTCCTGGGCCACGATCAACCGCTGGTACGCGGCCTGCCCCTGCACCTTGGTGAGCATGTCGTCGAGCTGCTGCTCCATGTCCGGCGTCGGCCGCTCGCCGCGCGCGATCATGCGCTGCGCCTCGACCCGCAGCGTCTCCATCTCCTTGAGCAGCCCCACGGCTTCCGCGTCCTCCGCCAGGCTCTCGTTGGCGCGCTTGAGCGCCTGATACTCGGGGCTCTGGCCGAGCAGGCGTCCCAGTTCCTTGGCTTTCTCTTCCATCATGCGTGCTCCCGTCGTCGTGCGAGTACGAACCGTTCGCGCCCGGCGAGGTCGAACCGCACCGAGACGTCATCGAAAGCTGCGTCGGCAGCCGCCATCTCCGCCACCAACGAGGCACGGCGCGCATCCACCTCCAGCGCCAGCACGCCGCCCCCCTCGAGAAGGTCCGCGGCGCCGCGCACCAGAGCGCGTGTCGCCGCCAGTCCATGGTCGCTGCTGAGCAGCGCCGAGACCGGCTCCCAGTCGCGCACGGCGCGCGGCAGCGCGGCGGCCTCGTCGAATGCAATGTAGGGCGGATTGGACACCAGCGCGCGCACGCGCGCGCCCGCGACCGGGGTCAGCAGGGCGCCCGTGCGGAATTCCACCGCCGCGACGAGCCGTGGCGCCAGCTCCGCCGCGTTGTATCGAGCAACGGCGAGTGCATCCGCCGAGACGTCGGTGGCGATCACGCGCTCGAACCGGCCCTCCTGCGCCAGCGACAGCGCGATCGCGCCCGAGCCGGTGCCGATGTCCACCGCCGTTCCCCCCGGGCGATCATGCGTCGCCTCGAGCACCAGCTCCACCAGCTGCTCCGTCTCCGGGCGCGGGATCAGCACCCGCCCGTCGACGGCCAGCGTGAGGCGCCGGAAGCTGGCGCGCCCGACCGCATACTGAAAGGGCATGCCGGCGGCCAGCCGGTGTGCCGCCGCGCCGGCGCGTGCCAGCAGCAACGGGTCGGCGTGGTCGCTGCCGTGGAGCATCGGCCAGTGGCGGCCCACGTCGAGCAGCGCCGCGACGATCTCGCGCGCCGCGTACTCCGTGTTCGACGCACCGCTCTGCGCCAGCTCCGCCGCGGTGCGGTGCACCACCTCGCGCACGGTGAGGGCGTCGGTGTTCACCGCCGCGATCCGCGTGCCGGGCGGCGGCGTGGGCGGCGATCGGCGCTCAGGCAACGCTCAGCCGCTCCTCGACGTCGGCCATCCGGAGCGCCTCGATCAGGTCGCCGAGGTCGCCGTCGAGCACGCCGTGCAGGTCGTGCGTCGTGTAGCCGATCCGGTGGTCCGTGATGCGGCTCTGCGGAAAGTTGTAGGTCCGGATCTTCGCCGAGCGGTCGCCGGTGCCCACCTGCGTCTTCCGCATGCGCGCGCGCTCCGCCTCCCGCTCGGCCAGCTTGAGGTCCAGCAGCCGGGCGCGGAGCACCTCCATGGCGCGCGCCTTGTTCTGGATCTGCGAGCGCTGGTCCTGCTGGCTGATCACGATCCCCGTCGGGATGTGCGTGATCCGCACCGCGGAGTCGGTGGTGTTCACCCCCTGGCCGCCGGGCCCCGACGACCGGAACACGTCGATGCGCAGGTCCCGGTCGTCGATCTTCACGTCCACCTCCTCCGCCTCCGGGAGGACGGCTACGGTGGCCGCGGAAGTGTGGATGCGACCCTGGCTCTCGGTGGCCGGCACGCGCTGCACGCGGTGCACGCCCGACTCCCAGCGCATGGCACCGAACGCGCCGTCGCCGGCCACCTTGAAGACGACCTCCTTGATCCCGCCGAGCGTGCCCTCGGAGTAGGAGAGCGGCTCGATCTTCCACCCGCGGCGCTCGCAGAAGCGCGTGTACATGCGGTAGAGATCGGCGGCGAAGAGCGCCGCCTCGTCCCCGCCGGTCCCGGCGCGAATCTCGACGATGGCGTTGCGGTCGTCGAGCGGATCGTGGGGAGCGAGCAGCGGCTTGAGCTGCGCCTCGAGCTGCTCGATCGCGCCGTCGAGGCGCTCGACTTCGGCGGCGGCTTCGGCCGCCAGCTCGGGGTCGTCAACGGAAACGAGCTCGCGCGCCTGCACGAGCTCGTTCTCATATCGGGCCAATCGCTCGGCCAGCTCGACCAGCGGCATCAGCCGCCGGTGTTCGCGCCCCAGCTCGGCCAGCTTCTTGGAATCGCGGAGCGAGCCCGGGTCCGACAGCGCCCGCTCGACCTCAGCGGCGCGCGCCAACTGCTCGGCGAGGCGGTCCCGGAGGCTCAGGCCTTCTTCCCGAACTTCTGGCGGAAGCGCTCCACGCGGCCGGCGGTGTCCACGAGGCGCTGCTTGCCGGTGTAGAACGGGTGGCACTGCGAGCACACGTCGGTGTGGATCTCCGCCTGCGTGGAGCGCGTCTGGAATGTATTGCCGCAGGCACACTTCACGGTGGCCGTCGCGTACTCGGGATGGATGTCTGCTTTCACGGGAACCTCGAAATCATGAGTCGTGCGAAGCAGGGAAATATAGCCCGCCGCCGGCGTAAAAGACAAGCCTGCAAGGGGTTGGCGAATTGACTTCCCGCCCGTAGGCCCGTAACTTCGCGCCGGACTCCCGGGACGGCTGCCCGTCGCCCCCTGCCTTGCCCGCGGCCGGCCGCACCGCATGACCCAAACCACCGCCGATTTCCTCGCCACGGTACCCCTGTTCAGCGGACTCGAGCCGCAGGAGCTCGCGCCGTTCGCGGACCTGACCCGCGAGAAGGCGTATCCGCGCGGCAGCGTGATCCTGTTCCAGGACGACCCCGGCGACTCGCTGTTCGTGGTCCGCGACGGCCGGGTGAAGGTCGTGCTCGTCGGGGAAGACGGCCGCGAGGTGATCCTCGGCGTGCTCGGCGTGGGCGCGCACTTCGGCGAGCTGTCCCTCATCGACGACCGCCCCCGCTCCGCGCACGTGATCGCCATGGAGGATTCCCATCTGCTGGTGCTGCGGCGCGAGGACTTCCGGGCGCGGGTCGAGTCCAGCCCCCGGGTGGCATGGTCGCTGCTCACCGAGTTGTCGCGCCGGCTGCGGCGGGCCGACGACAAGATCGGCGGCCTCGTATTGCTCGACGTGCCGGCGCGCATCGCGCGGCTCCTCCTGGACCTCGCCGACGAGAGCGGCGGCCCGCGGATCGAGAAGGTGCTCACCCACCAGACGATCGCGCAGATGATCGGAGCGAGCCGCGAGACGGTGTCGCGCGCCATGAAGGAATTTCAGGATTCGGGATGGATCTCGGTCGCGCACCGACGGATCGCGCTGGCCGACCGGAGTGCGCTCGAACACCGCGCGCAGGTCCGCATGTGACACCAGTCACCGGGCACGCGTGATATGATGACTAGCCGCCGCTGCCGGTCGTTCCCCATGTTGACGTGACGCGCCGGAAAGCCGAGATGAGCTTACGAATTCAATTCTGGGGCACCCGGGGCTCGATTCCGAGTCCGGGTCCACGGACGGTGCGCTACGGAGGCAACACGCCCTCGGTCGAGGTGCGGACCTCGGACGGGTGGCTGATCATTCTGGACGCCGGCACGGGGCTGCGGGAGCTCGGGCGGTCGCTGATCGACCGGGCGAACGGGGCCCCCATCACCGGCGACATTTTTCTGACGCATGCACACTGGGATCACATTCAGGGGATTCCGTTCTTCAGCCCGATCTTCCACAGGGGGAACCACTTCACGATCTGGGGGTCCAAGACGCTCGAGAGGAGCATCGACCGGGTCATCCGCGATCAGATGTCGCCCGTCGTGTTTCCGGTCGCCTTCGAGGAGTTGGACGCCCGCATCGACTTCTCGGAGATTGCCCAGGAGACGCACGAGCGGAACGGCTACGAGGTGTCGGCGTACCCGGTCCGGCATCCCGGCGGGGCACTCGGCTACCGGTTCACGGAGCGCCGCCCGGGGGCGAAGTCGCTGGTCTACATCTCCGACAACGAGCTGGGCGCCGGGGGCACGTATGAGACGCCCGACGGATGGCACGATGGTCTCGTGGAGTTCACGCACGGAGCGGGCGTGCTCATCCACGACTCGACGTACACCGCGGAAGAGTACGACCACCATCACGGATGGGGCCATTCGACGTACACCGACGCGGTGAACCTGGCGTTGGAGGCCGGGGTGGAGCGGCTGGTGCTGTTTCACCACAAGCCCGAGCGGGCCGACGAGGAAGTCGACGAACGGGTGATGCAATGCCGTGAGTTGGTGAAGCAGCGGGGCGAGCGGCTCGACGTGGTGGCCGCCGCCGAGGGCATGACCCTCCGCGTATAGCGGGGAACGGATGGACGCGTCTCGGGAGGAGACCATGAAGAGTTCTGTTCGCACGGCGTTGGCGCTGGCACTGCTGGGCGCGATGGGAGCGCCGGCGGTGGCCGCGGCCCAGCACGCCGACAAACCGGTCGTCGCGGTCCTCCGCTTCGACAACAATTCGTTCGGCAAGGACGCCGCCGACTACAACAACGTCGGCAAGGGCATCTCGGCCATGCTCATCACCGACCTGGCGGCGAATCCCCGAGTGGTCGTCGTCGATCGCGATCGCATCCAGCAGATCCTGCAGGAGCAGAACCTGGTGAAGCAGGGCGCCGTCGATCCGGCCACCGCCGTCCGTATCGGCAAGCTCGTCGGCGCCCAGTACCTGGTCACGGGCGGCTTCATGGCCAACGGGCGCGGCACGGTCGTGCTCACGGCGCATTCGACCAACATCGAGACCGGCGTGATCGGGAATCCGCAGAAGGTCCAGGGCAAATCCGACGACGTGTTCGGGCTGATCTCGCAGCTCTCGGACAAGGTGTCGAAGGACATGAAGCTCCCGCCGATCGCCGCCGGCACGGTGGGGATGACGTCGGGGAACGCCAGGGCGGGCAGCGCGGGCACGAAGGTGCGCAAGATGGACATGCGCACGGTCATGCTCTATTCGCAGGCCCTCGATGCCAAGGATAACGGCGACAACGCGAAGGCCGCCGAACTGTTCCGGCAGGTCCTGCACAAGTTCCCCAACTACACGCCGGCCCGGCAGAACCTGGCCAAAGTCACCAAGTCTGGCGACTGAGCGGGAACGCTGCATATTTGAGTTGCCGGCTGCCCGCAACCTGCGGGTGGCCGGCAACTCCGCGTTTTGCTGGTGGGCCGCTGCCGATGAAACCGCTCCTCATCCTCTCGCAGGGCCGGGACCTCGATGCCACGCTGCCGAACGCCGGTGACGGGATCGAGGTCGTCCGGGTGCCCGTCCTCCCCGACGCCGCCTCGCTCGATCCGCGGCGTCCGACCGTGGTCCTCCTCGACCACTGGCTGCTCCGGGGCTCCGACGACCGCCCCGCCGTGCTGCAGGCCCTCGCCGAGCGCGCCGCCCTCGTGGGCGTCGGCGACCCCGGCGAGTCCGAGCCGACCCCCGATTTCCCCGCCGAGCTGCTGACGAGCTTCGTCCCCGCCGACGCGCGGCCCGGCGTGGCCGCCGTGCAGCTGCGGGGGGCGTTCCGCCATGCCGCCACGCTCGCCGAGGCGGTCGTGGCGCGCTACGGCGAGCGGCGCCGGCGGCGCGAGCTGGCCGACCTCACCGAGGTAGGCGTCGCGCTCTCCACCGAGCGCGACCTCACGACGCTCCTCGGCACGATCCTCACGCAGGCACGCCGCATCACGTGGAGCGACGCGGCGTCGCTCTACCTCGTCGACCGCCACGAGGACGCGGCCCTCCCGACCACCCTGCGGTTCAAGCTGTCCCAGAACCAGTCGCTTCCCGATCTGCCGCTCACCGAATTCACCGTCCCCATCGATCACACCAGCGTCGCCGGATACGCGGCCGCCACCGGCGAGCCACTGGCCATCGACGACGTCTACCGGCTGCCCGACGGCGTGCCCTACCGCCAGAACCGGTCCTTCGACGAGCGGTTCGGCTACCGGACGCGGTCGATGCTGGTCGTTCCGATGCGAACGCACCGCGACGAGATCATCGGTGTCCTGCAGCTGATCAATCGCAAACGCAACATCGACGCCGTGCTCTCGGACGCCGACGCGGTCGAGCGCGAGGTGCTCGGCTACACCCCGCACGACCTGGAGTTGCTGACCGCGCTCGCCGCGCAGGCCGGCGTGGCCATCGAGAACGGCCTCCTGTACCAGGACATCGAGGGGCTGTTCGAGGGCTTCGTCACCGCGGCCGTCACCGCCATCGAATCCCGCGACCCCAGCACGTCGGGTCACTCGGCGCGCGTGGCGACGCTCAGTGTCGCGCTCGCCGAGGCGGTGAACCGCGGCGGCACCGGCCGCTACAAGAGCTTCCACTTCACGGGCCAGCAGATCCGCGAGATCCGCTACGCCGGGTTGCTGCACGATTTCGGCAAGGTCGGCGTGCGCGAGCGCGTCCTCGTGAAGCGGAAGAAGCTCTACGGACCGGACCTCGAGATCATCCGCCGGCGGTTCGCATTCCTGCTCCAGCACGCCGACCTGCAGTTCGAGCGCGAGCGCGCCGACTACCTGCTCGAGCACGGACCGGCCCAGTACGACCAGGCGGTGGCCCGGCTCGAGGAGGTGCGCCGCTCCCGCCACGTGGAGCTGCAGCGCTTCCTCGACGCCGTGCTCCGGGCGAACGAGCCGACGGTCCTGCCCGAGGGCCTGTTCGACGAACTGCGGGAGATCCGGCAGCGGAGCTACGTGGACGTCGACGGCGTCGAGCGCCCGATGCTGCACGACGACGAGCTGCGCTTCCTCACCATCCGCAAGGGCAACCTCGACGAACGGGAGCGGCGCGAGATCGAATCGCACGTCACGCACACCTATCGCTTCCTGGAGCAGATTCCGTGGACCCGCGAGCTGCGCGGGGTGCCCGAGATCGCGTATACCCACCACGAGAAGCTCGACGGCCACGGCTATCCGCGGCGCATGAAGGGCGACGCGATCCCCGTCCAGACGCGGATGATGACGATCTCCGACATCTTCGA
>JBJKRG010000217.1:0-4037 GCA_046704805.1 Gemmatimonadaceae bacterium | reverse complement strand
CGGCGATGCCGTGCGGCCGGACGCGCGGGAGGCCGTGCGCGCGTTGCGGGCCGAAGGCTGGCGCGTGGGCATTCTCTCCGGCGACGCGCCCGAGGCCGTGGCGGCGGTCGCGGGCGAGGTCGGCATCCCTGTACGCGAGGCCATCGGCGGCGCCTCCCCCGAGCGCAAGCTCCGGACGGTCGAGTCGGCGCGCGGAGGGGATCCGGTCGTGATGGTGGGCGACGGGGTGAACGATGCCGCGGCCATTGCGGCGGCCACCGTCGGGATCGGCGTGCATGGCGGTGCCGAGGCGTGCCTGGCCACGGCCGACGTGTACACGACGAAGCCGGGCCTCGCTCCTCTGCTCGAGCTGACCGAGGGTGCACGGCGGACGATGCGCGTGATCCGGCGGAATCTGGTGTTCTCCCTGCTGTACAACGCCGCCGGTGTCGCGCTTGCGATGGCCGGACGCATCGATCCGCTGATCGCCGCGCTGCTCATGCCGGCGAGTTCCCTGACGGTGCTGGTCAGCTCCTGGCACGCTCGGACGTTCCGCGGGAGGGCGGCGTGAGCGTCATCTACATCGTGGTCCCGCTGGCGCTCCTGGTCGTGGGCGCGGCCGTGGCGGCGTTCGTGTGGGCCGTGAACCGCGGCCAGTTCGACGACCTCGATACGCCGGCCGTGCGGATGCTGCATGACGACGCCGAGCCGGGGGACCCACCGGACGAGTAGCGCCGCGCGCATGGGCGCCGACGATCGGGAAATGGCGAGTCCCCGGGGAGGCATGGCAACCTCCGACGGGGACTCTCTCCCGCTGGTGCCGTCGGCCGGTCGGTTCGGCGCCGCACATCCGCAATGCGTCTGCGCAGCCTGGTCGACGGTATTGCCCTTGTCGGACGGGTCCGACGCAGGTGCCCCAGGATCTCGGGGCCTCGGTTGTGGCCAGCGACCTCACAACCTGCGGTTCGGAGTCGAACGCCCGACCCGCTGCCCTCCGCCGGGGCCCCGGGGGAGAGCTCCGCCGCCGAACATCCCGTCTCGCCGGCGCCTTCGGAGGATGGCCTCGTCCGGCGCGGTTGTCGATTGAGGGAAACCCTGAATCGTCGTCCGGCACTCGCGCGCGAGACGATGAAAACACACGGCGCAGGGAACGCGATCGGCGATCCCGTCGTGAGGGTCGGTGAACATCCGGCGTCCGTACGGCGCGTCAGCCAGACCCCCACGAACAATCAGGATTCGTCCGATGCGGGCGCCGGATGGCGGAATGAACATTGCGCGTACCCCCAAACTGAAGGTCGAGAGGCGATCCAATGCCCCGCATCCCGAACCGCGCGAGGCCGCGCGTGCATCCGCTCACTGCGCGCCCGGTCCAGCACGACATCCTCGATCAGTATCTGCTCGAGGTGAATCGGTATCCGCTGCTCGCCCCCGCGGAGGAGCTTGCGCTGGCGCGCCGCATCCAGCGCGGCGATCGCAAGGCCCTGGACGAACTCGTGCAGCGCAATCTGCGTTTCGTGATCTCAGTGGCAAAGAAGTACCGCAACCGCGGGCTCTCGCTGCTCGACCTCATCGAGGAGGGCAACATCGGCCTGATGACGGCGGCACGACGGTTCGATCCGGATCGCGGCGTGAAGTTCATCTCGTACGCGGTGTGGTGGATCCGGCAGTCGATCCTGGCCGCGCTGGCGCGGCAGAGCCGTACGGTGCGGCTGCCGCTGAACCGGACGGGGGACCTGTCCCGCGTGGTGAAGTCCTCGGCGTCGCTTCGCCAGGAGCTCGACCGGGAGCCGACGGAGGAGGAACTCGCCCAAACGACGGGGCTGTCGCCGCGCGTGGTGCGCTCTCTCGTCGCCGTGAACACGACGGAACTGCGGCTCGATGCGCCGCTCAGCCGCGACGGCGACCGCGCGCTCGTGGAGCAGTTCGTCCAGAAGGAAGCGCCGGACATCGAGGAGGAAGCCACCCGGCACATGCTGCGGGCGGATCTGGAGAAGGCCCTGGAGCGGCTGTCGCCGCGGCACCAGCGCGTGCTACGGCTCTACTTCGGCTTCGACGACGGCCGCGAGCGCACCCTGGAGGAGATCGGGGGGATGTTCGGCGTCACTCGCGAGCGGGTGCGCCAGTTGCGGGACCGCGCGCTGAAACACCTCCACGACGGACGGTCGGGGCAGGCGCTGAAGACGTACGTGGGCTGACCCGCTGCGCTGTCAGGGTTTCCCCTTCACGCTGCCGGAAAAATTCCGATTGTTCCACTCCCTCTACCCGCTAGGATTGTGTGTGCGCCGGACAGAGGTCGCCGCCGGCGTGGCTGTCGAACCCGCGGCCAACCGCTCGCCCGCAACCGCCGTGCCGAGATTCTGGAAACGTCGCAGTTCCGAGACCAGCGCCGCTGCCGTCCGGTTCAATTGTCCGGATGACTGTCCGCTCGCCGTCTGCCCCAAGGGCTTCTGCGCTCTCGTGGTGGGATTCGCCTGTCCCGCTCAGGAGGCGGCCCGCCTCCGCACCCTCGGGGTTTTCGAGGGCGCACGGGTAGGGATCGTCGATACGCGCAGCGGCATTCTGCTGGACGTGCGCGGGTCGCGGCTCGCGCTCGACGTTTCGGTGGCCCGAACGATTCGCGTGCGGCGCGTCGCCGCATGACCGCGGGGGCCGCCCCGCTGGCTCCGGCCGCCCCCAAGCCCCGCCCGCGGCCGTTGCGCGTGGCGCTGGTGGGCAATCCCAACTGCGGCAAGAGCACGCTCTTCAACGCCCTCACCGGACGGCGCCAGCGCGTCGCCAACTTCCCCGGGGTGACGGTGGAGCGCGCCGAGGGCGTCTACCATCACGACGGGCGCTCGGTGGCGCTCGTCGATCTGCCCGGCACCTACAGCCTCGAGGCGGAGTCGCCGGACGAGCGGATTGCGCTCGACGTGCTGCTCGGGCGCGCCCCCGGGGTTCCGCCGCTCGACGCAGTCGTGGTGGTCGTCGACGCCGAGCATCTCGAGCGGAACCTCTACCTCGCCACGGAGGTGCTCGAGCTGGGGCTGCCGACGGTCATCGCCCTGAACCGGATCGATCGACTGCCGCGGGCCGGCCTCGAGATCGACGTCGTCGAGCTGATCCATGAGTTGGGCGCCGTGGTGATCCCGGTGGTGGCGGTCCGCGGCCAGGGCATCGACCGGCTGCGGCACGCGATCGACCGCGCCGAGTCGCTGCCCCCGACGGCAGTCCGACTGGTGGACGGGGACGCCCCGGCAGCGCCGGCCGCGGACGGCGAGACGGCGGCCCACCGACGCTACCGCTGGATCTCGGAGATCATGGACCGCACGGTGCGGCAGACCGGCCCGCGCGCGCAGTCGATCAGCGATCTGGTGGACCGCGTGGTGCTCCACCGTGTCTGGGGGCCGATCATCTTCCTGGGGCTGCTGCTCCTGGTGTTCCAGGCGATGTTCAGCTGGGCACAGCCGCTGGCCAACGGAATCCAGGCGCTGGTGGCGCTCGCCGGCACCGGCGTGCGCGCCGTCGTGCCGCCCGGGCAGCTCCGGAGCCTCATCGTGGACGGCGCTCTGGACGGCGTGGGGAGCGTCCTCGTCTTCCTCCCGCAGATCGCGATTCTCTTCCTGTTCATCGGCATTCTGGAGGACTCGGGCTACATGGCGCGGGCGGCGTTCGTGATGGACCGCTTCATGCGGCCGCTCGGTCTGCACGGGAAGAGCTTCATCCCGCTGATCTCTGGCTACGCCTGCGCGGTGCCGGCGATCATGTCGACGCGGACCATCCAGCAGCCGAAGGAGCGGCTGGCGACGATCATGGTGGTGCCGCTGATGAGCTGCTCGGCGCGGCTTCCGATCTACACGCTGCTGGTGGGCGCGTTCGTGCCGGCGGTGGCGGTCGGCCGCGTGTTCAACCTGCAGGGGCTCACGATGTTCGGCATGTACCTGATGGGCACCGTGGCGGCGCTTGCCGCCGCCGCGGTCTTCCGGCGGACGCTGCTGCGCTCGGAAACGCGGGCGCTGATCATCGAGCTGCCGGCCTATGCCGCGCCGAGCGTGCGGGTGCTCGCCAACTCGGTCTGGCAG
>JBJKRG010000216.1:0-4925 GCA_046704805.1 Gemmatimonadaceae bacterium | reverse complement strand
TGGCGGGCGTCGACACCGTCGTCGGCCGCGGGTACATCGATACGAAGAACATGTTCGTCTACGGGTGCTCGGGCGGCGGCGTGCTCACGGCCTGGACGGTGGGGCACACGCACCGGTTCGCGGCCGCCGTGGTGCAATGCCCGGTGATCGACTGGATCAGCTTCGTCGGCGTGACCGACGGCGCCGGCTGGTACGAGAACTTCGCGAAGCCGTTCTGGGTGGATCCCAGCGAGTGGCTGCGGCGTTCGCCGATCACGTACGTGGGCAACGTGACCACACCGACGATGCTGATGACCGGTGTGCTCGACCTGCGCACGCCGATTCCGCAGACCGAGGAGTTCTACCGCGCGCTGAAGTTCCGCGGCGTGCCGACGGCCATGCTCCGCATGAACAACGAGTACCACGGTACGATGAGCACGCCGTCCAACTACCTGCGCACGCAACTCTACGTGGAGAGTTGGTTCCGGCGCTGGAGCCACGGACTGCAGGGCGCGCAAGCCGCCACGGAATCCAGCGGACGGAAGTAGCGTCCGCCGGCTTCCCTGCACGACGAGCGCCGCCGCGCCGGATTCCGGAGCGGCGGCGTTTGCGTTGGGGCAATCCGGCAGGGCGGTGTCCGGAATCCTACCACACCACTCGCCCGCCGACCCGACAGCTTGCCCGCGCCTTCCGCCCTACGTTCCGGATGTTCTCGGGCACGGCCGGCCGGGACACGTGCGGCGGCCACGTCTTCGAGTCGCGAACGCCGGGAGGCGCCATGGGAACGATCGCCGAGCGCGGGTCGTCCGTTTCCCCCGAGCGGCCGCAGGTGCGCATCCTGCACAAGGCGGATGACCACCGAGAGCCGCCGCCGGCGATGCCCGACTACGACGCCGCACGGGCGGCATTCTCCTGGGACACCGTTCGGGAGCAGGAACTGAGCGGGCTACCGGGCAACGCGGGACTGAACATCGCGTACGAGGCGGTGGACCGCCATGCCGCCGGGCCATTGGCCGATCACGTGGCGCTACGGTGGCGGGGACGCGACGGCGCGACCGCGACCCTCACGTATGCGCAGCTCGCCGCCCGCAGCAGCCGGTTCGCGAACGCCCTTGCATCGCTCGAGATCGCCAGGGGCGAGCGCGTCTTCGTGCTCGCCGACCGGGTCCCGGACCTCTATGTGGCAGCTCTGGGGACGCTCAAGTACGGCGCCGTGTTCTGTCCGCTCTTCTCCGCATTCGGCCCCGAGCCGATCAAGGCGCGGCTCACCATCGGTGGCGGCGTGGCCCTGGTGACCACGCCGGCGCTCTACACGCGCAAGATCGCGGGGATCCGGCGCCATCTGCCGCAACTGCGGCACGTCCTGCTGATCGCCGGCGCCGATGACCCCGCCGCCGACATCCCCGACACACGCAATCTCGGCGCCCTGCTGGAGGCGGCGAACGAGCAGTTCACGATCCCGCCGACGGCCGAGGAGGACATGGCGCTGCTCCATTTCACGAGCGGCACCACCGGAATGCCGAAGGGCGCGGTGCACGTGCATCGCGCCGTCGTCGCGCATCACGTCACGGGAAGACTCGTGCTCGACCTGCACCGTGACGACGTCTTCTGGTGCACCGCTGATCCGGGATGGGTGACCGGCACGTCGTACGGGATCATCGCGCCGCTGACCAACGGGGTCACCAGCATCGTCGACGAGGGGGACTTCGACGCCGAGCGCTGGTACCGCGTCCTGCAGGACGAGCGGGTCACGGTGTGGTACACGGCCCCCACCGCCATCCGCATGCTCATGAAGGCTGGCGCCGACCTCGCGAAGGCGTACGACCTCAGCCGGCTGCGGTTCATCGCCAGCGTGGGCGAGCCGCTCAATCCGGAAGCGGTGGTCTGGGGGGCGGAGACCTTCGGGCTCCCCATCCACGACAACTGGTGGCAGACGGAGACCGGCGGGATCATGATCGCCAACTTCCGGTCGATGGCCATCCGCGTGGGATCGATGGGCCGCCCCCTGCCCGGCATCGAGGCCGCAATCGTGACGCACACCGACGGCGGCGTGGAGGTGGTCACCGCCCCCGACACGGAGGGTGAGCTGGCGCTACGGGCCGGATGGCCGTCGATGTTCCGCGGCTATCTGGGCAACGAGGAGCGCTACCGGAAGTGCTTCGCCGGCGGCTGGTACCTCACGGGCGACCTGGCCCGCCGCGACACCGACGGCTACTTCTGGTTCGTGGGCCGTGCCGACGATGTGATCAAGTCGTCGGGGCACCTGATCGGCCCGTTCGAGGTCGAGAGTGCGCTCCTCGAGCATCCGGCTGTGGCCGAAGCGGCCGTGATCGGCAAGCCCGATCCGGTCGCGGGCGAGATCGTCAAAGCGTTCGTCTCGCTGCGCGACGGATTCACGGCTGGCGATGCCCTCCGCTTGGAGTTGCTCGGCTTCGCCCGCAAGCGGCTGGGCGCCGCCGTGGCCCCGAAGGAAATCGCCTTCCTCGACCTGCTGCCGCGAACACGCAGCGGCAAGATCATGCGACGACTTCTCCGGGCCCGCGAGCAGGGGCTGCCGGAAGGCGACCTGTCCACGCTCGAGGAGCCGGCTCGATGACGGGCGCGCCCCCGCTGCTCGCAGACGCGGGCGCAACCGCTGACGCGTCCGGCCACGCACTCGCGCTCCTCCGCGACATGCTGCGCATCCGCCGGTTGGAGGAGCGCTGTGCCGACCTCTACCAGGAGGAGAAGATCCGCGGCTTCCTGCACCTCTACATTGGCGAGGAGGCCGTCGCGGTCGGCGTCATGCAGGCACTGCAGCCCGGCGATGCCGTCGTGGCGACATACCGCGAGCACGGGCACGCACTGGTGCGGGGGATCAGCGCGCGCCGCATCATGGCGGAGATGTTCGGCAGGAGCACCGGGTGCAGCGGTGGGCGTGGCGGCTCGATGCACCTGTTCGATGCCGAAACCCGGTTCTACGGCGGGAACGCCATCGTGGGCGGAGGGCTGCCGATAGCCGTCGGGCTGGCGCTCGCCGACCGGATGCAGGGCCGCCCCTGCGTCTCCGCTTGCTTCTTCGGCGACGGCGCCGTCGCCGAAGGCGAGTTCCACGAGGCGCTGAACCTTGCGGCGCTGTGGCGGCTGCCGGTCCTGTTCTGCTGCGAGAACAACCTCTACGCCATGGGCACCGCCGTCGAACGCGCGCAGGCGGAGCCCGACCTGGCCCTCAAGGCCGCCGCCTATCGGGTACCCGCGTGGAGCGTGGACGGCATGGACGTCGACGACGTGGAGCACGCCGCCCACACGGCTGCGGCGGCCGTCCGGGCGGGCGAGGGGCCTCATCTGCTCGAGTTCAGGACCTACCGGTTCCGCGCCCACTCGATGTTCGATCCCGAGTTGTACCGCGCGCAGGAGGAGGTCGAGCGCTGGAAGGAACGCGATCCGATCACGACGTTCGTGGCACGATGGCGCGACCACGGGCAGCTTGACGACGCGCGCATGGCCGAGTTGGAGTCCGAGGTCGCGGCCGAAATCGACGATGCCGTGGCATTCGCCGAAGGGGCTCCCCTGGAGGACACCGGCACGCTCACTCGCTACGTCTACAGCGAGGTTCCGTCCACATGACGACCGCCGCCCATGCCGTCGAGAGCGCGGTGCCAGCCGCCGTTCCCGCGTCCACGGTGCACCTCAGTTATCGCGAAGCCGTACGCGAGGCGATCCGCGACGCCATGCGCGCCGATCCGCGCGTGTTCCTCATGGGTGAGGACGTGGGCCGCTACGGCGGCTGCTACGCGGTGAGCAAGGGACTGCTCGAGGAATTCGGGCCCGAGCGCATCCGCGACACCCCGCTCTCCGAGTCGACGTTCGTCGGGGCCGGCATCGGCGCCGCGCTCGGCGGCATGCGGCCGATCGTCGAGATCATGACCGTGAACTTCAGTCTGCTGGCGCTCGATCAGATCGTGAACAACGCCGCGACGATCCTGCACATGTCGGGTGGCCAATTCCACGTGCCGCTGGTGATCCGCATGGCCACCGGCGCCGGCCGCCAGCTCGGCGCGCAGCATTCGCACAGCCTCGAAGGGCTGTATGCGCACATCCCCGGCCTCAAGGTGCTGGCGCCGGCCACCATCGAGGACGCCCGCGGCATGCTGGGGTCCGCGCTGGCGGACCCCGACCCCGTCGTGATCTTCGAGCACGCCCTGCTGTACAATCTCGAGGGCGACATCCCCGCCGATGCCGGCGCCGTGCCGATCGACCGGGCGGCCGTCCGACGGAGCGGTAGCGATGCCACGCTGATCACGTTCGGCGGCATGCTGGCGCGAACCTTCGAAGCCGCCGAGGTGCTCGCCGCCGATGGTGTGCAGGCCGAGGTCATCGACCTCCGCACGCTGCGGCCGTTGGACATGGACACGGTGCTCGACTCCGTGCGCAGGACGCACCGGGCCACGATCGTGGACGAGGAATGGCGGAGCGGCAGCCTGTCGGCCGAGTTGAGCGCGCGGATCATGGAAGGCGCGTTCTACGAGCTCGACGCCGCGGTCAATCGCGTGTGCGGCGCAGAGGTGCCCACCCCGTACGCCCGCCACATGGAGCTGGCCGCGCTCCCGCAGGTCCCGCAGATCGTCGACGCCGTGCGCGCGACGCTGTCCCCATGACCGGAGTTGCCCCGTGACGACCGCCACTGCCCCTCGCCGACGCGCGACCGAGTTCCGGATGCCCTCGCTGGGCGCCGACATGGAAGCCGGCACCCTGGTGGCGTGGCACGTGCAGCCCGGCGACCGGGTCGACCGCGGGGATGTCATCGCGGAGGTGGAGACGCAGAAGGGCGTGTTCTCGGTCGACAGTCCGACGGCGGGAATCGTCGCCACGATTGCGGTGGCCGAGGGAACGAAGGTGCCGGTGGGAACCGTGCTCGCGACCTTCGAGGAGGTGGCAGGTGGCCCCGCCACGGGCGCGCCCCGGGT